>CAZNFS010000138.1:0-2711 GCA_964572695.1 uncultured Desulfobacteraceae bacterium | reverse complement strand
GATTTCCCTCTGCGGTGGTGTCTTGAGTGGAAATTTCGATTACCCCACCCTCGGGTGTAAATTCCACCGCATTTGAGAGGAGATTTAAAATAACCTGCTTCATTTTCTCAGAATCCAGCCATACCTCTCCTATCGATTGATCAAAGCGTCTGACGACCTCAAGCTTCTTGCCTTTACTCTGGGGTGAGATAAGGAGAATCATTTTGTCAATCAGGCTGTGAAGATCGTCCGGGGCCATGTGGGACTCTCGTGTTTTTACCAGATCGAGTAGCTCCGTCATCAGATTGTTGATGCGGCCGGTCTCCTCTTTGGCAATCTGGTAAAAATCGGTGCGGAATTTTTCGTCATTGAATTTTTGAGGCAGCATCTGAATAAAGGTCTGGATGGCCGTCATCGGATTCTTGATCTCATGCGCCAGCCCTGCCGCCAGATTGCCCAGAAAAGAAAATTTTTCCATCCGGCTCAATAAGGTCTGGGACTGTTTGAGTTCAACCATTTGATCCTGCAGCCGGCTGTAAAGCCTCGCATTTTCAATCGCAATCGCTATTTGGGGGGCAAATATTTCAAGTGTTTCACGCGTTTCGGCGGGAACCCCTTCATTATCCACGGCGTCCGTGGCCAGCACACCGATCACCTTGGATCGGGTAATCAAGGGCACCACATAGACCGATGTGGGTTGACCGTAGGCCAACATCACGTTCTCTTTACGCAAACTTGAGCTTTTTACCTTGGGGACATATTCGGGCTTTCCGGCATTGGTCACCCGCACGAGTATATTGCTGACGCGATCGAGCGGGACCTTGTAGTTTTTTACTTCCGGGGGAGTTTCGCGGTCAAACCCGACACCATGGATATATTCCAGACATTTTTCATTATCGTTTACGAGCATAATCACGGCCCGATCAATGCGGCATACACTGGAAAGAAGATTCATGATGACTGTTAACAGTTGACTTAGGTTCAACACGGAAAGGATCGCTTTGCCGGTTTCCTGTATGGCCAAAATCTGTTTGATCTTTTGATTGAGATCGATATTGAGTCGGTTGACCTCTTCATATTTTTCTTCAACGATCTTTTTATCTTCCTCCATCTCGGCAATGGTCTCTCGCAGGACCGATTCTGATGTGAAAACCCTCGACAAAAGCGCCTGCACCCGGTTGCGGACCGGCCATTTTAAGTGGTATTCACAGTAGGGGGCCCCTGAAAACTGACAGCACGTCTCTTCGACCGATATGGGGTTGCCGTCCCAGACCGCCGGCAGGTGGGTATAGGTGCCGATATTCATCAAACAAAAATCTTTGGATATATCCATACGCGAGTTCCAGTGCAGCCGTACAATCGCCTCAGTCCTCTGAACCTCCACTACTTCTACGCGTTTATTTCGATTCCACTTGTCGTTTAATTTTTGAAGGTTATTGAGCGCTTTTGGCATTGATCCGAAGGCCCTGACCAGAATTCTTTGGGCATAGCCCATGGACGTATTTTCAACCGCATATTTGGCAATTTTGACAGCCGCCATATCGTCTTCGAGCAGCGACCCGGCTCTGGCATATAATTCACCGGCGACTGTACAGGATATCCAATTGCGGGGATCCCTCAAAAAACCTTCGGGATCATCCTGCCGGTCGATTTCAGGATCAAGATTTTTTAAAAGCGCGGAGTTGTCGCCGTCATAATGCGCCTTCATATAATCCAATATGGCTTTAGAATTGATGCAGCTGATTTCTTTTTCCATAAAAAACCTCTTTGAAAGGCAGCGCGTTGGTTTAGAGGGTCAAATTGCGCATGCTCCTTTGCCCCGCCATCCCGTCGCGGTATTTTTCGCCTAGCCCTGGGGCCAATTCCCTGAAGGTTGAAAGGCTTTCGCCCTGGACATTAAAAACCGCCCTGTCCTCATACCGGAAACAGTTATCCGGTATAATTTCATCTTGTAAAGCGACGACCGGGAGCCTAAAAAAAGGCATTATTTTTAGGAGAACATCAAAGATTTGCCGAGTGTTATGGGAAAGGTCAAAGATTTCTTTCATATATGCCAGAACAGTTTCAAAATTCAGGTTCTGCGATGGCTGTCTGACGACATTATCCCCGAACACCCCGTCATCATCAAAAACAACATCTTCTAAAGCCAAAGCGAGCTGATGTGTCTTTGTCCTCGGATAGGCACGACATTCGCCGATCTTAAACAAATATCCGCCGGGCCCCTTGTTTTGGGCCAATTTCTTTGCAAACCGCAGGCTCTGCTCTAGATCGTTTTCAGTATCCCCCGGGTATCCCGCGATCATAAAAACCATGATCGGGATTCCATTTTTTACGGCTTCCTTAAAAACAGCCAGCGTGTTGCTGATATACGTTTCATAATGCACCTTATCTCTGACCTTGTTCATACGCCTCAGCGTAGCGTAGCTTGCCGATTCAAACCCCAGCGCCAGCGCTCCGCATACATCTGCAATCTTAGGAATGATGGATGGATCAAAGACATCGCAGCGGGTTTCAAAATTAACCTTCATGCCCAACGAATGGAACAGGGGAAACAGGTCAAACGATTTAAAGAGCGCATCGCTAACCAGCAGAGTGCGCGCGCTGCTTTGACGGGACAAGCTTAAAAGATCCCGATTGACCATCTCAGCCGGAACTTCTTTTCGGTGGGGTCGAATAAGGTCTTCCATGCAGAAACGACATTTGTACGGGCATCCCCGACTAAAAGCATAGGG
>CAZNFS010000137.1:0-4284 GCA_964572695.1 uncultured Desulfobacteraceae bacterium | reverse complement strand
TCCAATAAAACCTGTTCCACCAGTTATTACTATTTTTTTTTGTTTCAATTTTACGGCTTTCTGTGCAGCGGTTTTATTCGATCCGATCGAATATCATTAATCCTTTAAGGGCTGACGCTGCGTAGTGAATTTTTGTAAGTGACTGCGACGCTTGCATTTTCCTTCTTTTTATAAGCACGGGCCGCCTGCCGCGCATCTTCAAGATCCGCATAGTCTCCGATTCTGACGGCAAACCATCTCTTATTGCGTTGATCGGATATAGAAAAAACATAAGGTGTATAACCCTTGGCCCGCAACCGACGGCGAAATTGCTGGGCATTGGCCTCTATTCTGAAGGCACCCACTTGAACTGAAAGACGTGCTGTCGGGATCAGAGCGGGGGAGACCGGTTTGGGTGGGGCGGCCGTCTTTTTAGGTATAATGACAGGTTCGGGCGGCTTGGGCAATGGGAGTACGGCAGTTTTTGGGTCATTTGGGGGAACAGATGGTAACGGGGCCGGGGGAGCTTTGATCAGCGTCGAGGGTTTATTCGATTTGAAAGCCGCCGTTTTAGGGCCTGAATTGTCGAAAAGGGCCAGCTTTGTTATTTTAGTCGACCAAGGTGCCACTATTTGCTTTAATTTGTCCGGTGCCAGACCGGCCATGGCAATCATAAAAAGAAAGACGGCTACGGCGGCGGCTGTGGTTGCCCGATGCCAGGTGAGGGCGGGCCTGGGAAAGAGTTTTTTGGCACATGAATTGACCAGCAGCCAGTCAACCACGGAGCGATTCTGGACGATCATGGCCAGAATCGACTGGTGGCACAGGTTAACGATCTTACGCGGATATCCGCCGGTGGTATGGTAAATGGCGCGCAGGGCCGGATAGCTGAAAAGCGACTGGGGTTGAGTGTCGCTCGACCGTTCAAGCCTGAAGTTTATCATCAAGCGTGTATTTCGAAAATCGAGCGGTTTTAATTTGTAGAAAAAGTTGATCCGATCGGCAAAATTGGCATGCGCTTTGAGGGTTTTTTTAAATTCTTTTTGGGCAAAAATGACGATTTGCAGCAGTTTGTATTTGTTGGTCTCATAATTTAAGAACTCGCGAATGAGCTCAACGCAAAATGAAGGCAGTTTTTGGCCTTCATCAATAATGAGAACCACATTCCGTTTTTGATACACCCCTTTATGATAAAGATATTGCTTCACCATCTCTTTGAGTGTCAGATCGTCGGCGCCGGGAGGCGGTTTTTGACCTTCAAACTTTTCAGTCACGGCACTTAAAAATTCTGTAGGGCTGTTAAAATGCGGATCTAATATGAGGTGTGTTTCAATATCCCCGTAATCTGCAAACTTACGTATGAGATGTCGACACAAAGTGGTTTTGCCCATTCCCACATCGCCAATCACGACGTTTAGCCCCCGGCGGAGATACAATGAAAGTTCAAGCTGCTGCAGACAGACGAGATGCTGCTGGGATTGGAAAAAAAATTCAGGATCAGGAGAGTTTGAAAAAGGTTCTTTGACAAGATTGAGAATATTATAATAGTCCATAGCGTTCCCTAATCCGCCTTTTGGGAGGCTTGGGGCTGTTTGGGAGGAAGCCTTTTTTTCAAGATATGAGGGGTGATAAAAATCAGAATATCTTCCATTTTGTTGCTGTTGCTATCGCCTTTAAAAAGATATCCCAAAAGGGGGATATCCTTGAGCCCGGGGATGCCGGATTCGCTATCATTGGTTGTTTCTTTATTGAGACCTCCGATAACTGTTGTCTGGCCATCGAAGAGGATCACATTCGTCTCGGCCTTTTTGGTGATGATCGTCGGGTTGCCGGCCACCGTGCGCGAAAAGTCGAGTTCATCCTTGCTGGTGACAATTTTTAATTTCAGTGTTTCACCCTCGATCACATGGGGCGTCACCTGCAGACTCAAAACCGCCTTCTTGTATGTGACCGTGGGATTGCCTTCCGCATCGGTCGTCTGAAAGGGGACTTCATCACCGCTTTCGATCAATGCCGGTTTATTGTCTATCGTGGTAATGGATGGACTCGAGAGAATGTTGAGTTTGCCGTCTCTCTGCAAGGCCGATAGTTGGGCCGTGAGGATATTTCGTCCGATATTTTCGGCGGCAAAGCCGAGCGTCAAACCGGCACCTCCGGTTAAGGCGGCCGGAAAACTGGCGGCAAATCCTGAGGTGGGGTCGATTGACCCGCCGCTGAGTGAGTTTCCAAGGACTCCGCTGGCATTGGCACCGGGATAGACCCAGTAATTGTTGTCATGCATAAGACCGCCCCATTGGACTCCCAATTCACGGGCGGTTTCACTGGTGGCTTCGACAATCCGGGCTTCGATCAGGATCTGGGGGGTCGGTTTGTCGAGTTTATGAACCAGGGCAACCATTTTTTCGATATCGATAGGGATGGCCTTGATGACGAGGGCATTGCTGTGCTCATCCACCATCACGGCCCCCAGAGGCTTTTCAGCCTTATTTTTAGTAAGCAGTTTTTCGAAATTTGCCTGTAGATTTTTGGCATCCGCATATTGTATCGGAATTATCCGCGTAAGTAGCGGTCCCACAAGGCGGAGCCCTTTTTTATGGGTTTCGCGTGTCAAATCGAGTTCCATATCCTGGGCCGTCAAAATACGAATGATATCACCCTCCCAGGCGTAAGTCAGTCCGTTGGTGCGCAGAATAGTCTTGAACGCCTGATCCCAGGGCGCTTCTCTAAGGAAAATGCTTGTTTTGCCCTTTACCTTTTCGCTGATCACAATATTTTGATTGGCGGAGCGGGCCAAGGCGCGCAGCAGGGTTGTCACATCAACATTGTGCATTTTTAAGGTTACCTCATCGATAGGAAGCGGCTTTTCTTCAGGGGGGGGATTACTTCTTCGGATAAATCGACGGACCGTTTTTTGGCTGTCGGCGAATGTCCGCGGGAATCCTTGGCCTTTTCGCGCCATTTGTCAAAAAAAGGATCTTTTTTGGGTTTGGGGGTTATCTCTTTTTCCATCGCACAGCCACCAAGGATCAGCGCTAAAACGATCATAAGCGGGGCAAGCTGCCTGGTGTGGTGATTCAATCGTTTTGTGATGTACATATCCATGGTGTCAGGAAGTCTTTGTCTTGGAAGAGGCGCCAGCCTCTTCTAACGGCACAACGATATTTCTGCGGGTGCCGATAACGCGAATGATCGCTTTTTCGGGATAAATCTGTTCGATGACATATCCGCCTTGCTCGAGTTCTTCTCCGGCCTGGTATTCAAGGTTGTTGATGATGGCCAGATTCAAATCGCCCAATGAAAGATATCCGGAATAAACAATATCAATATCCTCAGCCACATCCATAACAATGACTTTTTCTTCTTCTTTGATTTCCAGCTCGCGGCTCAAGCGGGCGGTTGACCTGATCATGGGATCATTGCGCCATTCGGCCACGATTCGATCCAAAATGTCTGAATCCGCAGCGGCCAAACCCTCTTTTCGAATATCTTTGCTCAAATTCGTAACAAAATTGTTGAGTTCTTCGGCCCCCTTTATTTGGATCTGCAAATTACTCGAGGGTGAAGAGGAAAAAAGAAAATTATAGGCGCCGTAAATAACCGCTAAGAGGGTCATCAGGATAATGATTTTTTCACGCTTAGACATCTTACGATTCCTGGGCCATCCAAATCATGAAATTGGCTTCCCTAAGATTCTCTACGGTCCTGACGGCAACCTGCTCGATATGCTCCAGATAGGGAATCCGGGTCAATTTAAGAAAAAAAGGACGTAAATTTAAAAAATCCCCCGACACGATCACCGTCACCTTCAGCACACCGGTATTATCTACAAAAGTGTTAAGATCCGGAATGAAGTTGTTAAGCCGTAGATGGCTGGATCGGGCCATCTTTTGAAAAATAGTCGCCAATTTGTCGGTATCGTTGCGTCCCAATTTTGATTTGAGAGCTACCGGCAGCCCTTGCGGGCTTTCGGTCTTAATTTTATTCAAAAGATCTTTAAATATCGGCTGAAGAACTTTCTGTTCATTGATCTGGGCATTGATATTCTGAATATCTTCGTCCATCTGACGGATCGCCTGTTTGTATGGGAGGATTGCCAATAAAATAAAGGTCAGGATACCCCCGCCGCACAGCATTAGATAAATGATGCTCTGTGAAGAGAGTCTGGGGATTTCTATTTTTGCCATAATCGTAAATTAAATAATCCTAAGCTCTGTCCTGAAACGGAGAATCGGTTTATTTTTGTAATATTCGATATCACAAGTGTCCGGTTTAAATTTTTGAAACACCATTTAAGCAATTGATATT
>CAZNFS010000136.1:0-4480 GCA_964572695.1 uncultured Desulfobacteraceae bacterium | reverse complement strand
TAAGTAAAAAGGTTCATATACAAGGCGTAGTGTTTTTTCAGGAACGAGGCTATACGTGTAGTATGCCGAGTGTCTGAAAAAATATTACAACGCAGTAGATGGGACTTTTTACGACGCCATCACGATTTCATCCGGAATATCGGCATTGGTGTAAACCTTCTGAACATCTTCACAATCTTCAAGAGCTTCCATCAACTTGACCATCTGTTCGGCCTCTTTGCCGACAAGATTGGTGGTTGACTGGGGAAGCATGGTAATTTCGGCCTCCGCGCAGGGAATCGCAGCCTGGTCGATGGCCTCCTTGACGGCTTCAAAATCTTCCGGGGCGGTTGTGACCTCAAAACTGATTTCATCTTCCATTACATCTTCGGCACCGGCATCGATTGCAATTTCCATCAAAGCGTCTTCATCGGCACTATTTTTTTCGATATTGATATACCCTTTTTTCTCAAACATCCAGGCGACGCAACCATTTTCACCCAGATTTCCCCCGTTCTTGCTGAAAATGAAACGTACATCGGCCACGGCGCGGTTCTTGTTGTCGGTAAGCGTTTCGATCAGAACGGCCGCACCACCGGGACCGTAGCCTTCATAAATGCTCTCCTCGTAGTTGACGCCTTCCAGTTCCCCGGTTCCTTTTTTTATGGCCCGGTCAATGTTGTCTTTGGGCATATTTTCAGCTTTGGCGGCCTGCACAGCCGTTCTTAAACGGGGATTGGCGGCCGGGTCCCCGCTCCCCCCCATTCGGGTGGCCACCGTAATTTCTTTAATCAGACGCGTGAAGATCTTGCCCCGCTTTGCATCGGCCGCCCCCTTTTTATGTTTGATGCTCGACCATTTGCTGTGTCCTGACATGTTGACCTCCTATTTTTTTCCCAAAGCAACGATATAAATTTCGCGACTCCGCTTGCGGCTGCTTTTGGGTTTGAAAATCTTATAGCGGTTAAAGCTTTTTTTTACCAGCTCTAAAAAGGCTTCAAAATCCGCTCCCTGAAAAATTTTGCATACAAAAGAGCCGTCCCGCAGCAACACATCCTGACAATATGAAAGGGCTGTTTGGCAAAGCGCAAAAGACCGGGCAACATCGACATTTTTATTCCCCGTGGTATCCGGCGCCATGTCGCTAAGGGTGACGTTAAACCCGTTTCCGATTAATTCACGCAGTTTCCGATCGAGGGATAGAATGTCACCCGTGTGAATGCTGACATTCGGCGGTACCTGGATTGAAACCGGCTTTAGGTCAAGTCCAATGACTTCGCCCCCGGGCCCGGTCTGACTCGCAGCATAGAGAAGCCAGGATCCGGGCGCGCATCCCAGATCCAAAATCTTGTGCCCGGGTTGAATGATTCGATATTTTTTCTGGATTTCCTTTAGTTTATATACGGATCGGGCCGGGAATCGCTCCCGGCGTGCGCTGTCTGAATAATGATCGTCCCACCGATTGCGTTTCAAAACATTAGCCCGATTGCTTCTGCGAGCGTTCGCACTCCCGCCATTTGCATGCCATCCATATCCGTCATACGTTTCAAATTGCTTTGCGGCATAAAACATTTCGTAAAGCCCATTTTGATGGACTCGGCCACGCGTGTCTCGATATGGCTGACCGCCCGGATCTCTCCCGTAAGTCCCACTTCTCCCATGACAACCGTGCCCTCGGGGATCGGTTTGTCGAGAAAGCTTGAGGCGATGGAGGCCACAATGCCCAGATCGACGGCCGGTTCGTCAACCTTTACCCCGCCGGCGACATTCATGAAGATGTCGTGTCCCATAAGATGCATCCCCAGTTTTTTCTCCATTACGGCCACGAGCAGAGAAACCTTGTTATAATCAAGGCCCAGGACGGTGCGACGCGGGGTTGCCAAACTGGTGCTGCTGGCCAGCGCCTGAAGCTCCACCAGGATCGGCCGGGTTCCTTCCATGCTGGCCGTGACGGCCGAGCCGGGTTCATTGGCCGGACGTTCGGCCAGGAAAACAGCCGAAGGGCTGGCAACCTCATCCAGGCCTTTGTCTTTCATTTCAAAAACCCCGATTTCGTTGGTCGATCCAAAGCGGTTCTTTACCGCCCGCAGAATTCGAAAAACATGATTCCGGTCACCTTCAAAATAGAGCACCGTATCGACCATGTGCTCCAGGAGCCGGGGTCCGGCAATGGCGCCTTCTTTGGTCACATGACCGATCAGAAAGGTCGGGATTCCCGTTTTTTTTGCCATCAGCATCAGCCGCAGGGTTGATTCCCGGACCTGGCTGACACTGCCCGGCGCCGAAGTGAGATCATCGCTGAACATGGTCTGAATGGAATCGATCACGAGTACCTGCGGCTTGACCGATGCAACCATGGCAAGAATCGATTCCAAATCGACTTCTGAAACCACCAGCATATCAGATGCCGAGGTGGAGAGCCGCCGGCTGCGGATTTTAATCTGCTGAATCGATTCCTCACCGGAGACGTAAAGAACTTTTTGTTTGTTTTGAGAAAGGCCATAAAGGGCCTGCAGCATGAGGGTCGATTTTCCGATCCCGGGATCCCCCCCGATCAACACCAGAGATCCGGCTACCAAACCGCCGCCGAGCACCCGGTCAAATTCCCCGATTCCGGTGAGAAGCCGATCTTTAACTTCGATTTTAACGGAATCAATCGAAATGGGAACCACCGCAGCGGCAGACGACTTGCCCCCGGCGCCCGGGATTTGAGTCGATCGGACGGATTCCTCAACAAATGATTCCCATTCACCGCATTCCGGACACTTCCCCATCCAGCGGGGAGTCTTATATCCGCACGATTGGCAGCAGAAGACAGTTTTGGTGCTTTTTTTAACCATGCCCAAAGTATCTTATATCTGAGATTTGGATGTTGTTATTTGTCATTTTGTACTTGAAATTTGTGATTTGCGGCGTACGCCTTTTCAACAGCATCGGTTTATCCGGGTTCGGTTTATACCATTTCAATTTGATCCTATCAAGAAAGGGATTTATGTGCTATGGGAAATGAATATTTGAACCGGGAACGCTGAACCTGGAACCGCATAGTTTAGCCGGGAAGATCCGTGAATATAAAAACCCCCTGTCAGAAATTGTATTATGGTTTGCTGGTTTTTCTTTTGACCCTTCTGGTTTCCATCGATGTGGCGGCGGATCAGGGCAGCCGCCATTTTGAGACCCTTAAGTTGAAACTGATTAAGGAAGGTTTTGACGAAGGCCGGATCAATGCGGCCTATAATCATCAATCGGTGCGCTTTGATCCCGCAAGTATAGCCTTCTTTTTCGTCTATAAGGAAGCCCACTTGAATTATGATCAGTTTGCGGCACCCCGGCAAATCCAAAAAGCGCGCCAATATATACAGGCACAGGCCGCCAATTTATCAAAGGCGGAAAAAGAGTTTGGGGTCGAAAAAGAAATCATCACGGCCATAATTCTGGTTGAAACCCGGCTGGGGACATATACGGGTGAAAGCAGGATTTTAAAAACGCTTTCGACCGTGGCGGCGCTCGCTGATTCGGTTTTAAGGGATAAGTTATGGGCAGAAATTTCAAAAACCAAAAAAATTTCGAGGAAAGGGTTTGAGAAAAAAGCGGATCGGAAATCGAAATGGGCCTACGCAGAGTTGAAAGCGTTTCTGCGATATACGGCCGACGAAGGGATGAACCCCGTTGAAGTCAGGGGCTCTTTTGCCGGAGCGATGGGCATATCCCAATTTCTGCCCAGCAGTGTTCTCATGTATGGCAAAGACGGAAACGGTGACGGGCGCGTAAATCTGTTTGAGCACGCCGATGCTATCGCAAGCATCGCCAATTATTTGAAGCAATACGGATGGCGCCCCGGTATCGACCGTGACCGGGCATATAAGGTTGTATGGCGTTATAATCACAGTAAATATTATGTGAATATCGTCTTAAAAGTGGCTAAACTGCTGAAAGGCTGAAACTAAATTGAGCGATTTTCAAGTTTGTTACAAATACAAGGAAGACGTCGTTTTGCTATAGTGTACTATGCGGAACGGCATCTGACGCCGTAGTTGCAGTGAAATTGGAAATCCCGGAGGGTTTCAAACTTTTGAAATTCAAATCGACAGGATTCCTTAAAAAATATCATGAAATTAACCATTTTAAAAATTTGAAATGCTCAATTTAGGCGGAAATGAACTTAGATACCGTACTGGTAGTATTGGGAATATGTGTCCCGTTTGTTTTGCTGAGTATTTGGGCGCTTTTGAACGCGGCCCAAAAGGAATTCGGATCATTGGAGCAAAAGATCGTGTGGACGCTGGTGGCGGCCATTCCGTTTATCGGATTTATCATCTACCTTCTTTTCGGATTTAAAAAGGGCAAAAAACCGGGCGCGACATAGAAATCAACAAATACAGTTTGACAATTAGACCCCATTTCGATTACCAATACGAAAATTTGTGGTCCCATCGTCTAGCGGTTAGGACGTCGGCCTCTCACGCCGGTAACGGGGGTTCGATTCCCCCTGGGATCACCA
>CAZNFS010000135.1:3930-4711 GCA_964572695.1 uncultured Desulfobacteraceae bacterium | reverse complement strand
TGATGCCGTAATCGGCCGATAATTGATGGGGTGAATTCTTTTTGTCAATTTGAATTTCCTGATCCTCGGATACCAGCATGAGCCCTTTTTTGCCGGTTACGGGATCGGTGGCGCATCCCATGAGGAATCCCGTGGCCGCAAGAGACGTCATCCAAAGGAATTCGCGGCGCGTCATGAGGTTCATTTTATGCTCCATTTTCATTTTTCAGCCTGCAACGCATCTCTCAACTCTCTGCTTTTGTTCTCCCAGGAATCATACGTATCCTTGAGATTTTGAAAACCGTCTTTGTATCGCCTTATGCAGTCTTTTGCCTTTTGTTGAAGGTTGGGGGCAGCCATTTGCGCTTTTTGGTCAATAATGTCTTCCTTGACGCACTTCAGTGCGTATCCATAATACGGTGCCTTCCTCCTGAATAAATGACTTGCCATTCTCCCTGCAGTTGCCTTCGCGTTATCAATTTTGCTTAGGTCGAAACCGAATACGCGACTGTCGGTTGCCACGGTGCAAACCGAAAAGGCGGCCAATACCCAAAGAAAAATTGCCGTGATTCTGATAACTTTCATTTTATACCTCCGGCTATTCAAGCTCTTTATCTAATTTTTTCAGTTCTTTCCAAAGCGCTTTGCTCTTTTTTTCCCATGCGCCATACAGTTTTTTGATTTCTTTATAGCCTTTCTTGCACTGCGTTAACGCATTGTTATAAAATTTCTTCTTTTTTTTGGGATTACCTTGCATTTCTACGAGGTCAACCCATCTTTGAACTAAATCGATTGAGCCGCC
>CAZNFS010000135.1:0-3911 GCA_964572695.1 uncultured Desulfobacteraceae bacterium | reverse complement strand
TTAACAGTCGCTTTATGTTTTTTTTTGGATAGAGTTGATAATCCGGTTGGCTTTTTTCTGACTGAAGGTGTACCCGTGGTTTGCCGTAAAAAGAAACACGGCTGAAAAAACAAGCCATAACCCGAGCCCTTTTAAAACGATTTTTCCAATTTTCATTTCCATCCTCCCTTGTTGTGGTGTCCCCATTCGATTTTCTCCCGCTTGGTTGGAATGCATATATCATTACAACAAAAGCGGTATCTGATCAACAACGTACTTTGATCTTCCGGTGTGATTTGAAACATTTTAGTAGCGTTTGGGTTCAGTCCCTTTTTTGAATAATGCGGTTACGGCCTGGGCACTCTCTGCGGAGGCGGCGCGTCCCGTCATGGGATTCATGCGGACCTTGACCACATCATCGGGGATGTCGAAATACCGATACGGCATTTTAGAGAGCACTGTGGTCATAAACTCGATCCAGATCGGCAGCGCCGCCCGGGCACCGGTTTCACGATGTCCCAGGGAAGTATTGGAATCCAGTCCCACCCACACACCGGTGGCAATGCCCGGCGAGAAACCGATGAAAAGTGCGTCCCTGCAATCATCGCTGGTGCCGGTTTTCCCGCCCACGGGATGCTTGATGACTCGCGCCTTGCGGCCGGTGCCCTCTTTGACAACCGCCTGCAGCATATCGGTCATAATGGCCGCCGTGGAACGCGACAAGGCGATCTTTTGTTCAGCGCTGGCCTCCCAAAGCGTCCGCTTGCGGTGATCGAGAACTTTCAACACAGCCTGCGGCCGGATCCATTTGCCCTTGTTGGGGAAAGCGGCATAGGCTGCCGTAAGCTCGAGAAGTGTGGTGGCGGATGTTCCCAGTGCCAGTGACAGGTTGGGGGCAAGGGGCGATTCAATCCCCAGTTGATGTCCCAGCCGGACTACGGCAGACGGGCCGAGCATCTGGATCAGTTTTATGGCCGGGATATTTTCGGAAATGCTCAGGGCTTTACGCAGGGTCATTTCACCCTTGAATTCTTTGGAGAAATTTTCAGGCTGCCACGGTTTTTCAGTTGAGGTCGAGTTAAACCTAACGGGTGCATCAATGAGGGTTTTGCTTTGCGGAAATCCCTTTTCAATCGCATGTGCATAGACAATCGGTTTGAAAGCCGAGCCGGGTTGCCTGCGGGCCATGATTGCACGATTGAAGGCGCTTTGTGTATAATCCTTTCCGCCCACCATGGCGCGTATCTCACCTGACCTAACATCGAGACAGATCAAGGCGGCTTGAGGATGGGGATTCTGAACCCCGCCGCGCCGCATTCGCTTCTCGAGGGTTTCAAGCCCTTTGCGGACGGCCTTTTGAGCCGCCTTCTGAAATGCCGAGGAGAGCGTTGTCCGGACATGCAACCCCCCCCTGTATACCGGTGCGGATCCGAAGGTTTCTACCAGAAACTTACGGATGTGTTCCGTGAAATAGGGAGCCGTTAGCGTTTTGTTTTTTTGCGACTTAAGCTCAATCGGCATCTGTATGGTTTTTTCGAAGACGGTCCGGGTAATTATCTGCATATCGTGCATTTGCCGTAAAACCGTGTTGCGGCGCTTTAAGGTCAAGTCCGGATTGACCAAAGGTGAATAGCGCGAGGGGGCCTTGGGCAGGCCGGCGATCAGGGCACATTCGGCAAGACCCAGGGCGGATACGGGTTTGGCAAAGTAGATTCGGGCGGCAGATTCAACACCATAGGCACCGCTACCCAGATAAATCTGATTGAGATAGAACTGCAGAATTTCATCCTTGGTGTAACGTCTTTCGAGCTGGAAGGCCAGAAAGGCTTCTCTAATTTTGCGGGTCAAGGTTTTCTCGGGGGTGAGAAAAAGGGTTTTGGCAAGCTGCTGGGTTATGGTGCTGGCGCCTTCAACAAATTCACCGGCCAGTATATCGTGAACAATCGCTCTAAGGATACCTTTGAGATCCACACCGCCGTGATCGTAAAAGCTGCGATCTTCAGTAGCAAGGACAGCCTTCTTTAAGTAGCGAGGCATACGCTTAAGAGAAATCAAATCCCTTTTTTCGATAAAAAATTCGGCTAAGAGGCCCCCGTCGATGGAATAAAGGCGGGTTACCTCCGAAGGCCTGAATTTTTCCAGGGCACGTATCTGGGGGAGGTCGTGCATGAGGCCGATGACGACACCGATCAGTGTGCCGGTCAAAAGACCACTCAACAAAAGCAGGGCGATATATACGGTTTTTTTTCTAATTCCAATCTCCGGCGCGGCAGTTGGTGATATGCGGGATCAAATATTGACTATCTATTAAAACAAAGATATTAGACGAAAATCCTAATTTTTAGATAACTTCCATCGATTCCGGAATCAAGGAGGCCGAAATGAGTTTGCACGACCATGATCATTATGATCGAAAAGAACCCTTAACATTTGAAGAACGAATGATCAAACTTCTTCAACACTGGACAAAGCATAACACCGATCATGCGGAAACATACCGCGAATGGGGCAAAAGAGCCGGAGAACAAAACCTGGCCGAAATCGAATCCATATTGAATGAAGTGGCTGAAATGACAGTGGCCATTAACGCCAAATTCTTGGCAGCGGCTGAAAAGGTAAAAAAAGGGGACCAGGAGTGATAATCGATGAAAGCGGCTGGATAACGGACAGAATCCTCAAGCTCGGGCGCCGGGAGTCGTGCGTTTACCTGCTGGGGGACCAGGATGAATATACCCTGGTGGGCGGGGGGACGGTGCATATCGTTCCCGAAGTAAACCGTCAGCTGGCTGAATTCAAAATCGCCGAGGAAAGGATCAAACGGCTGGTGATACTGCATGCCCATTTTGATCATTGCGGCATTATTCCCTATTATCAGAGACGATGGCCATGGGCCGTTGTGGCGGCATCTCAGCGAGCCAAGGAACTGCTGGCGACACCCAAAGTTATCGGTGCTATCGCCGACCTGAATCGGGCCACACTGGCCAGCTATGGGCGTGAGCAAGAGGGGCGCGAACTGGGTCTTGATTTTGCAGGCATTGAGGTGGCCCAAGTGCTCAAAGGCGGAGATATCCTCCACTGCGGCGAAATGACACTGGAAGTGATTGATGCCCCCGGACATTCGACCTGCTCCATTGCCTTATATGTACCGCAGGAAAAAGCCATGTTTGCCTCGGACGCTGGCGGCATACCGTTTGGTGAAGATGTGTTTACGACGGCAAACTCGAATTTTGATCAGTATATGGAAAGTATGCAAAAGATCTTCGGGTATGATATCGATATTTTCCTGCCGGCCCATTACGGGGTGCGTACCGGCGAGGATTCCCAAACCTACATGCGCAAATCGCGTCAAGCGGCCCGGAAATTCAGAGAGGAAATGGAAAAAACGTTTGCCAGAACAGGTGATGTTGAAAAAGGCGTTACGGAGATCACCGACCGCATCATGTCGCAAGCGCCGCAGGGTTTCCTGCCCAGGGAAATCATCACCATCGTAATTGGGCAGATGATGAATTGGATCGCCAAACAGCGCACTGCCTAAGATAAACTAACCGGAACTGTATGGAAGGTAAATGAAGAAAGTACTGGTAACCGGAGGGGCAGGATTTATCGGTTCGCATTTGGTAGAGGCCCTGGTAAATGGAGGGAGCCAAGTGGCGGTGGTCGATGACCTCTCATCCGGGCACCTGGCGAATCTCGAATCCTTAAGGGATCAAATCACCTTTTTTGAAGGGGATATCCGCAACACCGCACTGATGCAGGAGGCTGCTGCCGGTTGTGATACCGTCTTTCACTTGGCGGCCATCGTGTCGGTCCCCAAAACGGTCCGCAATCCCCTCGCGTCGCTTGAAGTGAACGATATGGGTACGCTGCTGGTTTTCGAGACGGCCCGCAAAGCGGGGGCGCGGCGAGTGATCATCTCCAGCTCATGTGCCGTT
>CAZNFS010000134.1:975-4752 GCA_964572695.1 uncultured Desulfobacteraceae bacterium | reverse complement strand
CAATCCCATCGTTCTGGCCAAGGGGACACCCGGATTTTCAAGATCAGCACCTGAAAATCCGGGTGTCCCCTTGGCCAGAACGATGGGATTGACATCCGCATCCGTGGGCGTTTTCTTCATGTGAACGCGCAGAATCAGTTCTCGTCCCCTGATATCAGGCAGCGAGACCACCACCTGACGGTCAAATCGACCGGGGCGCAGCAGGGCCGGATCGAGGACGTCGGGGCGGTTGGTGGCTGAAATTAAGATCACGCCTTCATTGGATTCGAATCCGTCCATTTCCACAAGGAGTTGGTTCAGTGTCTGTTCGCGTTCATCATGCCCGCCCCCCAGACCAGCGCCGCGATGCCGCCCCACGGCATCAATCTCATCGATAAAGATGATACAGGGAGCATTTTTCTTACCTTGAACAAAGAGGTCTCTAACCCGCGAAGCGCCGACGCCAACAAACATTTCCACAAAGTCGGAACCGCTGATACTAAAAAACGGCACACCGGCCTCACCGGCAATAGCCCGGGCGAGGAGGGTTTTTCCGGTACCGGGCGGTCCCATGAGCAGAACTCCCTTGGGTATCCGGCCGCCAAGGCGGGTAAACCGTTTGGGTTCTCTTAAAAATTCAACAACTTCTTGAAGTTCTTCCTTGGCTTCATCGATGCCGGCGACATCTTCAAAGGTTACCTTTTCGGATTGATCCGACATCAAACGTGCCCGGCTTTTTCCAAATGAGAGGGCTTTGCCGCCGCCGGCCTGCATTTGCCGCATAAAAAAGATCCACACGGCAATTAGAATAATCATCGGAAACCAGGACATCAAAACCGACATGTACCAGGGTGATTCAGTCGGGGCCTTGGCCTTGATGGAAACACCTTTGGCCCTGAGAAGCTTGATCAGGTCGCCATCGGCCGGAGAATATACCTTATAACGATTGTGATTTAGATCGGTAATGAAAAGATCCTGTCCCTGCATCACCACTTCCGCAATCTGTTCATCTTCCACTCTATTCAGAAAATCAGTATAGCTGATGCTGGTTTCAGATGTCTGTTGTTGATTGAACAGGTTGTAAAGCATGATCATCATCAAAGTGATGACCAGCCACAAGGCCAGGTTCTTGTAAAAAGGATTCAAAGCGCAAACCTCCTGATCGGTTTATTTATTCAGACACTTAGCTATTCCCGGCGTTGGATTCTGACGTTGCTTGCCGGTATTTCCAAGATTATTGGAAACTGTCGGATATACTGGTTAAAACCTTCATAGCCCATAGTAATCATCATTGTCGATTAGGCAAGCAAAAGTTGCTCAGGCAGGTAAAAGTTCCGCTTTCAAGACACGTTGCGTGGTGCGGGATACTTTCACCGATTCATCGATACGGTGCCCGGCTACCCAGATTATTTTTCCACGGCAGAGGACTATAGGGCAATCGCCCCGCTCGCTGCGGGGAACTTTTTGATTGATGAAAAACTTATTCAGCTTCTGTGTACCGTGCATACCCAACGGCTTGAAGCGGTCTCCGGCCCTAAAATTTCTGATAGCCAACGGGAAAACCAAAGCATTCATATCCAAAAAACCGATGTCCTGCCCGCTTTGCCGAAGATCAGCAATTTGGCTGCGGCTGATGACGGAAAACTTAATACACTTGTTGATTTCTTTGATCAAGACCGATTCCGGTTTTGAAACCGGGTATTCATAGGTATGCTTTTGAGCGGATGCCGATTTTGAATCCGCAAAGAAAATTTCATCCGCCCGGCACCTGATGTGAATGCCGTCGGGGAAATCGTAGGATTTGACCAACGGCGCTCCTTGCAGCATACCCAGAACCGTTTGGATGTGCCCAAACGAGACGCGCCGTAAATCGCCTTTCACGATTTGGAGCGCACGGCGGATGATCCGCCTTTGGGGGGCTTCATCCAAGGCCTTGATTCTGGATATGGATAGCGCGGCACCTTGTGCCGGGGAAGGCAAAACGGCATGCTGAAACAACTTGTCGGTCATATCGTCCTTCCATTTTTCCTCGGCGCGCATAATGGCAGCCAGACGGTTTAAGGCGGCCGCAATTTGAGGATTGTAAGTATGCTTTAAAAAAGGCAGTAAGTGGTGGCGAATACGGTTGCGCATGTGCCGCGTATCGATA
The DNA here is from genome assembly GCA_964572695.1 of uncultured Desulfobacteraceae bacterium. Lineage (GTDB taxonomy): Bacteria > Desulfobacterota > Desulfobacteria > Desulfobacterales > CAZHA01 > CAZHAH01. The sequence continues at coordinate 2,624 of CAZNFS010000134.1, read as the reverse complement.
TTCGATTTGTCGGTCACATAAGACAGTTTGCGGGTTTCGACAAAGGCCATAATATCGGATTGGGCGGTTTCGATAAAGGGCCGGATGATATGGGTCGCCTGCCCGGCTAGTTTTCGAACCGGTGGAATTCCGGAAAGCCCCAGAGGTCCGGCCCCCCGTAGCAGGAACATCAACACCAATTCGGCATTATCGTTTGCGTGATGGGCCAGGGCAATTTTGTTGAATCCGTTTTGCCGGGCGGTTTTGACGAAAAAATCATAGCGCAGATGACGGCCGGCTTCCTCAAGCGAAAGTTTTTTGCTTTGCTTATAAGTTTCGGTATCGACCTTTTTAATATACGCGGATATGTTGCGTGAGCGCGCCAGACCGGCCACAAAATCGGCATCACGATCGGATTCTTCTCTGCGCAGGCCGTGATTTAGATGCGCGACACCTAATTTTAGCGAAAAGACTGGGGCCAAAGTGGAAATCAAATCGAGGAGCGCCACCGAATCGGCACCGCCCGAAACCCCCACTAAAACAGCATCACCGGCTTGAAGCATCCGGTGGGTGAGGATGGTTTTTTCAACGGCCTTGACAAAACCGGGGGCGTAACTGCTTGGCGATATGTCCATGGATCGGATCGGTTGCTCTCTTACCAATACGGCGATAAATAGGCAGACATGGGCAGGTATCCGTCGACGATAAGTCCCAAAATTAGAATGCCTATGGTTGCAAAAGTAGATCATCTGCCGCCATAAGTCAAGATATAACACAGTATATGGGGTTTGAAGGGAAACGATAGAGTATATATGGTACCTGATTGAGCGCCTAGGGTTCGCGCATAAATTAATTCACAGATTTTCAGAGTTCAGGCGCTCACTCAGTAAGGCGCAAAAATGCAGGAATATCTGGCATATGCCGAATTTTTGCAACGCCACTGAGTGAGATGATTGGGCGCTGAAAATGTGAAGTTATTTTTGCGTGAGCCCTGAGCCCGATGTTCCAGTATTTCACCATTCCAGCATTCCGTTAGCTGAATAACAGGTTTCCTCTTGATATTTTTATAATAGGGATTATGATGAGTATTCAGGTTGTGCTAGGCGGGGAGCTAGCGGTGCCCTTTTCCCGAAATCCGCTTCATGCGGGGCTGAATCCCTTCCCGAGGCTTTGATCCCGGAATGGAAAAACCATCCGATCGGACGCTGCGCAACAGACGGTCATGAACCTCGTCAGATCCGGAAGGAAGCAGCGATAAGTGATGCGGTCTGTGTCGTGGTTGACCCCGATCCAATGCATGGGGAACCATTCTATGAAAGAATTCAAAGGAGGGTGCACAACCACTCTTTCCCAAGACACAAATCCGACTGGTATCCCACCACAGGGCCATTCAGAATGAGCCATAGCGTGATCCGGATTGCTTCTAATCAGCGCGTCCAAAATCTTACCTATCGTCTTGACATTGGTTGAGGTCGTCTTATTTTTGGGGCAAACAGTTTCAAGACAACCCTATTCATTTTAACACCCAGGGAACAATTCAGGACATGAGCCAGGAAGAAAAATCTCCCCAAGATGTCCAAGGGGAAGAAAACGAATCCATTGACACGACTGTCAAGGTGAGCACGGAAGAAGAAAAGACAGGTCCCGTGGACGAAGAGTCTGTGGAGACG
>CAZNFS010000134.1:0-951 GCA_964572695.1 uncultured Desulfobacteraceae bacterium | reverse complement strand
AATTTCAGACATTCAAAAGGAAGCTCAGGAAAACTACGATCGATTTTTGCGGGTTTCAGCAGAATTTGAAAATCATAAGAAGCGTACCAGCCGGGAAATGACGGAATTCCGCAAGTATGCCAATGAAACTTTTGCAAAAGAAATGCTTCCTGTGGTGGACAATTTGCAGCGCGCCATCGATTCCACCACCGAAAAAGGGGATAACAACGGAGCACTGATTGAAGGTGTCCAGTTGACCCTCAAAGATATGCTGAAAGTATTTGACAAATTTTCTATCAAACCGATTGAGGCCTTGGGCGAGATGTTTGATCCCAATTATCATCAAGCTGTCCAACAGGAAGAATCGGACCAACATAAAGACAATACGGTCATCCGCGAGCTTCAGACAGGCTATCTGATTCATGATCGCCTGCTGCGGCCGTCAATGGTTATCGTGGCAAAATCGATTTCCAAAAACAAGGATGCCGATAAGGACAAATAGAGAGGGCGCACAACTGCCGCCGATAATTAAGGAGGAAAGCGATGGGCAAGGTAATCGGAATTGATCTCGGCACAACAAACTCATGTGTTGCCGTAATGGACGGCAATGAAGCCAAGGTTATTACCAACCCGGAAGGTGGGCGCACGACACCGTCGATAGTGTCTGTTACCGACAGCAACGAACGACTGGTGGGCCAAATTGCAAAAAGGCAGGCCATCACCAATCCTGAGAATACGGTTTTTGGCGTGAAAAGGCTGATCGGCCGGAAATTTAAATCATCTGAAATTCAACATGATAGTAAAATACTACCCTATAAGATGGAAGAAGCCGGCAACGGTGATGTGCGCATCACTCTCAAGGAGAATCGGCATAGCCCGGCGGAGGTATCATCCTTTATACTGGGAAACATCAAGCATACGGCCGAGGAATATCTGGGAGAAAAGATCAATGACGCCGTTATTACGGTGCCG
>CAZNFS010000133.1:0-5101 GCA_964572695.1 uncultured Desulfobacteraceae bacterium | reverse complement strand
TCGACAACAGCCGTATCCTGGTAGCCGCTTCCGAAATGGTCAGAACCGGTGGACTGGGCGACAGTATTGCCGATCTGCCCGTGGCCGGTGCCGCACCGGAATACATGAGTGAAAAAGCGATCACCATTGGTCAGTATTTCGTGGCTTCGGGGGTGTACACCGTTTTTGGCGTCACTTTTCCCATCGTCGAAGAAACCAAATTCCATCAATTGCTATTTGAGGGTCTGGAAGAGCAGGGCCTTGGGAAATGGGGATTTGCTACCGATCCATATGAGATTGCCCGAATGATGATAGCCCATATCGACAAAAAAAGAAAAGCACTGGGTATCGACAAGGCTCGCGAAAGGGTTCTCATGAGTATGGAGGACCGGCAGAAACTGGATGCCGCCTGACAATTAAGGAAAGAATATCAGAAAAAGGGGCCGGATGGCCCCTTTTTTTTATCAGCAGATTTCATCTGAACATAATTTTTATTGAATCTTAATTGTAAGGTATCTATAATATTTTCATTTTGGTTGAATAGGAGTTGTTCAGTGAACCCAATCCTTAAACGTCTTGGATCTTGAGATGAAAAATGAATAGAGTTTTGATCAGCGACAATCTTGGTGAAGCCGGGATTGAAATGTTTCAAGCGGAAGATGGCCTTGAGGTCGATGTCAACACCGGGCTTGCCCCGCAGGAATTGAACGCCATCATCGGCGATTATCATGCCCTGGTCATCCGGAGCGCCACCAAGGTAACAGAAGATCTGCTCAATGCAGCCAAGAATTTAAAGGTTGTCGGACGCGCAGGGATCGGGCTTGACAATGTGGATGTACCGGCGGCGACCAAAAACGGAGTGGTGGTGATGAACACCCCGGAAGGAAATGCCGTTACCACGGCCGAACACAGCATTGCCATGATTTTGGCCCTGTCACGCAATATTCCCTGGGGCACATCCTCTTTAAAGGCGGGCAGGTGGGATAAGAAAAAACTTCAGGGAAGAGAGATATTCAACAAGACCTTGGGTCTCATCGGATATGGCAAAATCGGGTCAATCGTGGCTGACCGGGCACGTGGATTAAAGATGAAGGTCATCGTTTACGATCCGTACATCACGGATGAAACGATTGCCGCAGAAGGGCTCGAGCCGGTATCTCTGAATGATTTATATCACAGATCGGATTATATCACGGTCCATGTCCCCAAACTTAAAAAAACGGTCGCTCTGATCAATAAGGAGGCTTTTGACCTAATGAAGCCGGGGGTTATGATTATCAACTGCGCGCGGGGAGGAATCGTGAATGAGGATGATCTAAATGAGGCCCTAAAAGATGGAAGGGTCGCCGGTGCGGCACTGGATGTGTTCGAAACTGAACCACCGGGAGAATGTAAATTGTTTGAGCATGACAAGGTCATTTGCACGCCGCATCTCGGCGCCTCAACCTTGGAAGCCCAAACCAATGTGGCCGTGGATGTGGCCAGTCAAATCATTGGGTATCTGAAAAAGGGGACGATCATCAATGCGGTTAATGTTCCTTCCATATCCGGTGAACATCTGACAAAACTGGGCCCTTATTTGGATCTGGGAGAAAAAATCGGCCTTCTGCAATCACAAATTACTCAAGGCCCAACAATGGAAGTAGCGGTCGAATACGGCGGAGATTTTGGGGAGCTTGACCTGACACCGGTTACCACTGCGGTTTTAAAAGGAATCCTGGCACCGATGCTGAAGGACGAAGTCAATTTCGTAAATGCCCGTCTGATAGCCAAAGAAAGAGGGATAAGGGTAAAAGAGACGACAGGCGCCGAAGCGGCGCATTATCTGGATCTGATCAGCGTGGAGATGACGACCTCCGAAGACAAAACAATGGTATCGGGAACCATTTTCGGCAAAAATGACCCGCGAATTGTCAAGATCAACAATTTCGAGCTTGAGTTGGCCCCTGAAGGTCATCTGACCCTTATTTCCAACCGTGATAAGCCGGGAGCCATCGGAAGTGTCGGCACGACATTGGGGAGTCACAATATCAATATTTCTCAAATGCAGGTGGGGCGCGAGAAAAAGGGTGTCCATAATTTTATATTTCTGCGAACCGATACGCCGATTCCTGATCATGTAACCAAGGAGCTTACAGACCTACCGTTGGTGAAAACGGTCAAGACGTTGACGTTTTAAGCGATCCATCCATATTAAATTTCGGATAAAGGAGACCACCGATGACAGAAGAAAAAAAGGACTTCGTTATTAAAGACAAAAGAATCTTTTCCCAAACGGAGCCGGATCAGGAGGAAGCCAAAGAAGCTCCGGAGGCAACCCCGGAATCAACCCCAAAAGACGATGGATCGGCCCAAACAGCGACCGAAACCGAAAAGGAAACCGCTGAAACGAAAACCGAGGAAAGCACTGAACCGCTGCCGGAAATCAATTTTGCGACATTCATTTTTTCATTGAACTCCTCGGTGCTGCTCCATTTGGGGGTTATTGAGGATCCGACCAGCGGTACGAAAACAAAAAATTTACTGCTTGCTAAACAAACCATCGATATTCTGGTGCTGCTCGAAGAAAAAACCCGCGGCAATTTAAGTTCGGATGAGGAGGCCATGTTAAAAAACATTCTTTATGATTTAAGAATGCTTTATGTGAAGGAGAAGGGATAATACAGTCGGGGTTTGAAAAAAAGGAGCATTTTATGCGTATTAATCATCAAACAATCCGCCTGATCAGGGGAAACGGTTCTTTAATGGCGGCCCTTTTTGCGGTGGGGCTTTGGACGGTGTGGGGTTTTAGCTCAGCCGCTTTTGGTGCGGCCGATGTTCAGAATGTCCATAATACACCCAAAAGTTTCAGCGGTATTGCGGAAATGGTGAGTCCGGCGGTGGTCAATATCCGCACCGAAAAGACCATCAAAGGGGGAGGGCGTGTGTTTCGCAATTTCGAGAAGAGACCCTTTGGCGGAGAGGAACAGTTTCGCGAATTTTTTGATAAATTTTTTGGCGAAGATCCTCACAAAGAGTTTAAACAAAAGAGCCTCGGTTCAGGCTTTATTATCGACAGCGCCGGATTTATCGTGACCAATAACCATGTGGTCGAAAAAGCGGATAAGATCAAAGTCAAACTGAAAGACGGCCATGAGTTCGATGCAGAGATCGTTGGGCGCGACAAAAACACCGATATTGCCTTGATTAAAATAGAAGCCCCCAACCATTTGCCCGTGGTCGCCTTGGGGGACTCCGAAGTCCTCAAGGTGGGTCAGTGGGTGATCGCCATCGGCAGCCCTTTTGGATTGGAGCATACGGTTACCGCCGGGATTGTGAGTGCCAAGGGCCGGGTTATCGGATCGGGGCCTTATGACAATTTTATCCAAACCGACGCCTCAATTAACCCCGGGAACAGCGGCGGTCCGCTGGTGGATATGAACGGTAAGGTTGTGGGAATCAACACCGCCATCGTAGCTGCCGGGCAGGGGATCGGGTTTGCTGTGCCCATCGATCTGGCCAAGGGGGTCATCCGCCAATTAAAGGAGAAAGGGGAAGTCACTCGCGGTTGGCTGGGTGTCGGGATTCAGTCGCTTACCGAGGAGTTAGCAGAATATTATGGGCTTAAAGACAAAAAAGGCGTTCTGGTTATCGAAGTTTTCAAGGGCGACCCGGCCGACAAGGCCGGAATCAAACCCAAAGACGTCATCGTTGAAGTGAATGGCAGGAGGGTCAAAGACAGCCGTGGATTAACCAGCTTGATTGCAGATATACCTGTCGGAGCAAAGGTCGAAATTAAAGCGCTGCGCAACGGCAAAACGAAACGGTTTCAGGTGAAAATTGCCAAACGCGAAGAAGAAAGAATCTATGGCCGCAAACCGGAGACCAAATCCGAGGATGAGCTGGGTATCCGCGTGGCGCAAATAACCCCGGAGATGGCGCAACGCCTTGACCTGAAGGAAATCGAAGGAATTATCGTCGTCAATGTCGTACCAGGTGGCAAAGGGGTGCGGGCCGGCGTTTTGATGGGTGATGTGATTAAAGAAATTAATCATAAGCAGATCAGAACCGAAAAAGACTACCGCAAGGCGCTCGACTCAGTTTCGAAAGGTGAGGCGTTACAATTTGTCATTTTACGAAATAAAATAGGGTTCCTGCTGATAAAAATTACCAAGTAGTGTACGCCCAGTTTCAATGAACCGTTTCTTGGAAATTCTAGCGCCTGCCAAAATCAACCTTTTCCTGCGGGTCGTGGGGCGCAGACCGGATGGCTATCATGAGTTGATAACGCTCATGTGTTGCGTCAGTCTGTATGATAAGATCTCCCTGACGTTTGAAAAGCGGGACATCAGCGTCATCTGCGCACATCCGGAAGTACCTCAAAATCAAACCAATCTGGTACAGGTCGCGGCCGATCTATTTTTTAAAAACAATACCGGACATTCATGTATTCGGGATCAAGGGGTGGAAATCGCCATCACAAAGCGAATACCCGTGGCCGCCGGTTTGGGCGGGGGCAGCAGTGATGCTGCGGCCGTCCTTTCAGGGTTGAATCGTCATTATGACAATCCCTTCTCAAAGCATGCGCTGAGGGTCATGGGCCAAAAAATAGGGGCCGATGTACCCTTTTTTATTGACCGCAAACCGGCAATCGCGACTGGTATCGGTGAGAAGCTAAAGCCGTATAACCGTTTGAAACCGTTAAAGGTCCTGTTGGTATACCCGGGGTTTGGCGTTTCAACGGCCGGTGTTTATGAAAAGCTTAATTTGGGATTGACAAAATGTGAAAAACCACTTAAAGATGGCCATTTCGAAACAGCGGGTTTTGATATTGCAGAATATGCCTGCAACGATCTGGAAGCGGTTACGCTAGCGGCGCATCCCGATCTTTTGGCGATAAAGGAGAGTCTGCTGTCTCTGGGGGCACAAAGTGCGCTTATGTCGGGCAGCGGACCGACCATATTCGGCCTTTTTTCTGAAAAGACGAGGGCTCAGAAAGCAAACGATTTTCTGATCCGGAACGACCGCTGGCAAGTGTATTTGGTGGATTTGCTCGTTTAGCACATACTGTAAAACCGGATTGCAAATCCCGACACAGAAGGTGAGGCCTTTGAAAAGCGACTTGCTGGGGCGTCGTCAAGCG
>CAZNFS010000132.1:0-5220 GCA_964572695.1 uncultured Desulfobacteraceae bacterium | reverse complement strand
AAAAAGGCGGCTTGAGCTATGGGTTCAGGTGACAACTCTCTTGACACGCGCCGCACGTGCTCTAAGATATATATCGGCGGATTCAGTGGATTACTTTAAGAATTACTAAGGGATTTAGGGATTTTTGACTTTGAAATTCGGATTGATTTGATTTCGAATTGCGGATTTAAAAACAGAGGTCGCACATTCAAGCTACCCCCAAAATCTTTTATTCGTAAAAGCCTTGCCGGATCCAGACGTGAGATACCGTGCCCCTGTTTGGCGGGCGAAGTCGGCTCGCTTCGATAAGCTACAGGGAATGCGCTCGCTATTGCGGTTCAAGTACCGTTTAAATTCGGCAGCTTTTTGCCGGTCAGTTCCTCTGCACTGATTTGGACCCACTGAAACAGACGCTCTCGCAGCTGTTCTTCCACATTTAACAAGCTTATTCTTTCCGTAAGGATTTTTACATCAATCATTTGTTCAATTAGGAGCAAACGGACAAATTCTTTGTCCTTTTCCCTGAATGCTGCAAGCTTGCTGGCCGCAAGATCATGCGCCTCAATACACAACCCGGTATTACCTCGAGTCGAGATTGGATCACAGATTGGTACGGTTCGTTGTTCCCAACCATCTGGAAGTTTTACAGATTTAATGGATATTCCATGAACATAGAAACCATGTGTTTGATGGAACTGGGACAATTCTCCTAACGAGCCATCGATATAATCTACAGTTTCAGGTCGATTTTTCGGCTGGGCATCCACTTCGATTGATGTGCGAAGTCTTTCAGGTGCGTTTGGAAATTCTCCCAGAATAGCTTGAGAGCCAAATATCCATAATTCAGTGTCCTTTGAGACATCACAAGCAGCCCGGATAGCGTGTTCAAGTTGTTCACGTGTCATTTTTATCCTCCAGGTCATTAACTAGCCGGGCTTGTTCATCGGAGTTTAAAATGGCAAAAAAAGGATTGCTCTGACGTAAGCGATTGGCCCGTTCGCTGGATGAGGTAAGAAATCGAGACAGACGCTGGATGGAATACATTTCGAGGATGTCACGCCATTCCTTTATATCTCTGGTTGCCGGTCCTTGATCTTCCTTTAATAAACGATCGATATGATCTGTTGCACGCCTTATGAGAGACCTGTCCAGCTCGATGGTTTCGGCTAATTTGCAAGACAGCTCGTGCAACCTGCGATCCTTTTCCATGTGAGTCAATGAATTCTTTGTCTCCGGCCGAATAGGACTGTCCGGTAATGGCAGAATCCCATACAGGGCGGTGAAGTCCTCAAACCTTAGATCTGAAATATCCGCTTTTGTAAAGCCCTCAACTTCAATCGTAAGATCGAAGACCTTTTCCACCTGATTGAGCTGTGTTCGTAATTTACGAATGCAATTTGTCAGATGGCGTGTTTCATGCAATAATCCTAATGTCAGAGGCACGCCTATTTCCTTCGGGAACGTTTGAATCCATGCCGCATGTGGATGCGGTGTAAGGTTTTTGATTTCCCTTTTAATCCCGGTAAGCAGTAGTTCGTATCGTTCCTTTTCCGCTTGAAACAGCCCTAATGTGATCTGCAAGAGCCTATCTGAACGACTGATTTCATACTGGTGTTTGCGGCCTCCTCCCACACGCGATACAAAACCCGCCCTAAAAAGTCTTTCTAATGCTTTCTGAGCACCAGGCACAGTCAGTCCAGCACGTTTGGCAATATCCGAAACGGTAAGAGGGTCATCCACTTCATTTGCCATGACTCTGAGTAGTCTCACATGGGCTCGGGTGCCCAGAAGATCATTCAATGGATAACGTAAAGGATTTTGTTCAGATACGATTGGCCGCATAGACAGTTCTCCAAGTTTTAGGTTTTTGCACGTATTGATAATAAAACTATAGTATTGTTTTGTCAACTATAGTTTTTGTTTATAAATTATAGTTTGTTTGATGATGGCAATTTTTCCCAAACAATTGCCTGTTTAAGCGACATGGCCCTGCCCCCCCCTCTTTTTACCTTGACAAACGAGTGATAAACATCCTATTTCTCCATCAATTGATGGAAACATTTGTTGGAATTTAATGAATGCCCTCCCCTCTTGAAAAAGCCAGGCAAGACCCCTATTCGATGAAGGCCAGAATCCTGGTCTCGGCCCGCAGGATATTCGGAGAATACGGATATACCGATACCACCACCCGCATGATCGCAAAAGATGTGGGAATCGATATTTCAACCCTTTATTATCACTGGGGTGAAAAACAGGATCTTTATGAGGCCGTCATCATCGATATCAGCGACGAGATACGAGGCCAGCTTGCTGAAATCGAAAAAAAAGTCAGCGGGTTAACGCTGACGAACCGCCTCGAAACGGCCATCGATATGATATGTGACTATCTTTTTTCACATCCGGAAGTCTCCAATCTGATTCTTTTCGGCTATTTCAACAAAACCCGTCATGGCGTCACCCTCGATATCAAGATGTCCGAATATATAGCCAACATTGCCGTGGCAATGGAGCTGGCCCACGACAAAAAGGAGATTTCGGTACAGACCCAGGCCCGGATCCTGGCCGTCTGGAATACGGTGCTGAACTTTATATCCGGCGAGAATTTCTTCCGCCCCATGCTAGATACCGATCACAACGCCTACATCGAGGTGGTCAAGGAGACCTTGAAGTTTATTCTGGTACCGGCGTTTACACGAGGGCAAACCGCGGAAATTCCAAATAACAAATCTCAAATAGCAAACAAATCACAATGACCAAAATCTCAAATAACAAACCCGTATATGATAGTGAAAACACCACGAATAAATAATAGCATTCTAAAGTGTCCAATTCAGAAATGTGGATTTTTTGTGTTGGACAAGGCCGCACAAGGGTTTGCGGTGAGGCGTACTCAGTGTACGTCGCAGCCGGAAACCCGCGGAGAACGCCGTACAACGCAAAAAAGACCATTTATGGATGGACACTAATTAAAAAAGGAGGCAAAGAGATGACTTTAAACCTTGATGCGGTCGGTAAGAAGATCGGTCCGATGACCAAGGAGTATACCTGGAAAGATGCGGTACTGTATGCCCTCGGCGTGGGGGCCGGTTTTGAAGACTTGGAATACTGCTATGAAAAGGATCTGAAGGTGATTCCCAGTTTTGCTATTGCCACCATGTACGAATTTATGCCGCAGTTTTTGCAGGCCAGCAATGTGAACCTGGCCGGCATTCTGCACGGTGAGCAGGAATTGATCTTTCACCAGCCGATTCCATCGGACGGAACGCTGTCAACGCAAGGCACCCTTTCCAATTATTACGACAAGGGTGAGGGTAAAGGTGCCCTGGTTATTGCCAAAAGCGAGACGTTCCATTCCAATGGCCAGAAGGTTTATACGAGCATCGGAACCGTTTTTTCACGTCTGGATGGCGGGTTCGGTGGTGAAAATGCGCCCCCCAAAGAGGTGTCTTTTCCGGAGCGTGAACCCGATTTTGTTGTTGAATCCAAGCCGCTTGAAGACCAGCCGCTGATTTTCCGCCTCTCGGGCGATATTTTCCAGCTCCACGTGGATGCCGAATTCGCCAAGATGGCCGGATTTGAAAAACCGATCATGCACGGCCTTTGCACGCACGGTTTTGCCTGCCGGGCGCTGATTCAAAGCCTTATCCCGGGTGAACCCGAAAAAGCGCGGCGCATGGCCTGTCGCTTTACAAAACCGTTATATCCCGGTGTGCCGATCAAAACCCTGATCTGGAAAACAGAAGCAGGCCAGGCCCTCTGGAAAACCTTAAATGCCGAAAACGACGATGTCGTCATCGACCGGGGCGAGTTCGAATACGGTGAGATCCCGAAAACAGAAATTCGATTTGACGATCGTGTCGCCATTGTGACCGGAGCCGGCGGAGGCCTGGGACGGGTCTACGCCCTTGAACTGGCCAAACGGGGTGCCAAAGTCGTGGTCAATGACCTGGGAGGCGCCCGGGATGGTTCCGGGGACGGATCGCAGAGCCCGGCCGAACAGGTGGTCGCAGAAATCAAAGCCTCGGGGGGCGAGGCCGTGGCCAATTATGACAATGTTGCCACCGCAGAAGGCGGAGAAAACATTGTTAAAACCGCCCTGGACACATACGGCACGCTCGACATCGTTATTAATAATGCCGGTATCCTCAGAGACAAGAGCTTTTTGAAAATGGAGTCCGAAAACTGGCAGGCGGTGCTGAACGTTCATCTGAACGGCGCCTATAACGTCACCCGTCCGGCCTTTCCAATCATGAAAGCGAAAGGTTACGGCCGGATTCTGATGACGACCTCGGCTGCCGGCCTTTACGGCAATTTTGGCCAGGCCAACTATACCGCCGCCAAGATGGGGCTGGTGGGCCTGATGAACACCCTTAAGTTAGAGGGGCAGAAATATAATATCAGGGTCAATACGATCGCCCCGGTGGCGGCCTCTCGTTTGACCGAAGACATCCTGCCCCCCGAATATCTCGACAAACTGAAACCCGAACTCGTGGCCCCCCTGGCACTTTATCTGGTTTCAGAAGAGTGCCCCGTCAGCGGCAATGTCTACAATGCCGGATTGGGCGCCTTCAATCGCGCCGCTATGATGACCGGGCCGGGCGCAGTTGCCGGCGACGGGAAAGGGATCCCCACCCCCGAGCAGGTCGTATCGCGGTGGGACGATATCACCAGCCTTAAAAATGCGAAAGTGTACCAGAATGTAACCGAGCAGGTTGGAGATCTTTTAAGCGCCTTCGAAACGCCCCAGGCCGAAGCCGCCGACGCAGCAGCGGGGTTTACGGATGTCGGCACCGTGTTTGAGGCGCTTCCGGGCGCATTTGTGTCCCAGGCGGCAGCCGGTGTGGACGTGGTTTTCCAATATAACATATCCGGTCAGGGCGGCGGGGACTGGCATTGTATCGTTAAAGATGAGAGCTGCCGGGTTGAAACCGGAACGCATGCCAAGCCGACCACGACCCTTAAAATGGATGCCGGCGATTTTCTCGATTTGATGAACGGGAAACTTCCGGCCATGCAGGCCTATACCTCGGGCAAACTCAAAATCGAAGGGGATCTCATGAAATCTCAGCTCATCGAAAAACTTTTCAAGTTGAGCAGTTAAAGGCGTTAGTAACCGTTCACAGGTTCAGGGTTAGGGACATAGCACCCCGGGCGAACTTAATTAACCTTTGACACGGATTGCGCCTTAACGGCTTGAAACGCGCCACAGATTACACTGTCCTTTATTTCATAAATGCGGCA
>CAZNFS010000131.1:0-5499 GCA_964572695.1 uncultured Desulfobacteraceae bacterium | reverse complement strand
GGGATATGGAATTTTTCAAACTTAAAATTTACGCCCTGCACCGAACCAGGTACGCTTTAGTCGGATGAACCTAAAAATGTAACCGAATCGACAAGTTATTTTCGTCCATAGGGGCGCGAAGCGCCTTTATTAGCTTTTTACGACGCCATCAATTGCAAATGGCAAATTCTAACTACAGCATAAAACAACTGCTTGAAATGTCGGCCTGCACCAATTGCCGATACTGTGCCGATGTTTGCCCGGCGGTTTCCGCTTCAAAGGATGGTCAGCTTTCGGCCCTCTACCGCATGAAGGGCCTTCAACAAATTTTAAAAAGCAGACGCCCCCTGCTTAAAAAAATCTTCGCTCAAAAAGAATTGTCGGCGGCGGAATGGAAAGACTATTCGCAAACGGTTTTCCAATGCACCCTCTGTGGCAACTGTACCGAGATTTGCCCGGTCGGAATCCATCTTAAAGAACTGTGGATTTCACTGCGCCAGGATTTGGTTGAATCCCGGCACTATCCCAAAAAAATTAATATGATCCGTAAAAATCTCCAGGCCAGCTACAACGTGTTCGACGAAGATAACGAAGAGCGGACCGAATGGGTCGAAGATATGACGGATCCGCCGGATCATGGTTATCTGCGAGAGGAGGCCGAGTTCGTCTATTTTGCCGGCTGCGTCGCTTCTTATTTTCCCCTGGCCCAGAAGATCCCCATCGCTTTTGCCCAAATTCTGGATGCCGCCCAAGTCGATTTTACGCTTTTGGGTGAAGCGGAATGGTGCTGCGGGTTTCCGTTGTTGGGCGCCGGCTTAAAAGACCTGGCCCAGGATTTTGTCGATCATAACATCGCCGCGGTTAAAGCCAAAAAGGCCGCCGGCATCATATTTGCCTGTCCTTCCTGTTTCCAGATGTGGCGGGAATTTTATCCGTATGAAGCCCACAACCTCAAAATTTACCATGCATCCCAGTTTCTGATGCAACTCATCCGGGAAGACCGAATTCCATTCTCAGAGACCCCTTTGAAGGTGACCTATCATGATCCTTGTGATTTGGGACGCGGCGCGCGCGTCTTTGAAGCACCCCGCGATGTGATCCGATCCATTCCCGGCATCCGGCTGACGGAACTTCCCCGAAATCGTGAAAATTGCAGGTGCTGTGGCGGCGGCGGTAATTTGGAGATGATCAATGCCGGTCTTGCCTCTGAGATTGCCGGGCAAAAAATTGACGAAGCATTACAAACCGGTGCCCAGGCCATTATCACCTCTTGCCAGCAATGTGTGCGTACCATGACCACCTACGCCAAAAGAAACAAAGTGCCCATTCAGGTAATGGATATTACCCAGCTGGTGCAAAGCGCCCTAACAAGATAAGCACCGTGTAAGAAGGAGAATTATAATTGACACTTGACTCGGTCCTGAAAATTACCACTTCCGGGGCATGGAACGGGGGCACCCCGATAAGCAACGCCTACTTTGAAAATAAAGGAATGTTTTTCAAAGGAGGTATACCGGTTAACGATCAAACGATTCAAGAGCGGATCGGTGTTCGTTCCCGAATTGCCGCGCCACCGGATGTGCGGATCGGTCCGATCGCCCTGCAAAATCTACTCCAGGAAAATAACATTGACCCTTCGCGGATCAAACTCCTTATCGGTGCCACCAATATCGGGGAAGATAAAAATGACCCCGGCCCTTTAGCTAAGAAGCCCTTTGAAATGGTGCAGCGGGCCTGCCCGCAAGCGATGGTCTTTGACCTATACGCCGGATGCCCGGGATTTAATATTTCAGTCGAGCTGATTTTTATGCTTTCGCTTAGCGGAATCTTAAAAGCCGGTGATATTTCAGTTGTCGTCGGCGCCGAAAATATCCATCGTGCCGGAGTCTTCAAATCCGGTGACACATCCGACATCATATTCGGTGATGACGCGTTGGCGACTGCCCTTGAAACAGAAGTGAGTTTGAAACCGGTCGGGACATATACTTGCAGCGATCAAGCAAAACATGATTACACAGACAATTTCGCGGGAGATATTGCCAGGCTGATATTTGAACTTAATGGACCCAAAGGAGTTGATGGAATTATTGTCGACAATCAATTGGGGATGTTTCTCCACCGGGTACCGGCAACAGCAGTGAGGGTACAAAGTGCTCTGGTTGAGATGTTGTATCCCCGCGAGGCCGCATCTGGACTTTTTAACAACTTCAAAGCAGCCATAAAGTTTTATGATCAGAAAATAAACGCATTTGCTTTTGATATTATGTCTCTTGACCAGGGCCCGGACATGGTTGAAACAATTGCCAGGGCCTATGTTGAGTCAGGCAAATACCAGACCGTTGCGTCGGCATATCTGGATGCTCACAAAGGGATTAAAGTCAGAATCCATCGGGGTGAGGGCTTTACATTCCAAAAACCGCAGTACGGAATCATCGATACGGAATCGCGAACGCATGGATGCTTTGCCAGCTATATTCAGGCCGTACCTTCGAATGGAGAAGCATATGGCGAAATAGATGGAAAAGGCGTTTTCTTATACGCAGTTCGAGGAGCAAAAGCGCATCTGACCGACTTGCTGAGCCGAAATGGATTGACGATCAACGATATTGAGCTTCTTTTTGAACATCAGGCCAATTTCGCCATGATCCCCATGACCCTCAAGCAGTTGTTGGAGGGTTCACAGCCGGATTTAGATCAGGCCGTGGCCGAGTTCCTCGCCAACAAAATGGTAACCAATATCCATGAACGCGGTAATTGCTCGGTCGTCTGCATGTTAAGATTACCGCATGCTCTACAGCACGGGATCCTAAAAGAGGACGTGATTCAAGGATATCCGATAAACAGAAATCTCAAGGAATTAAAGAACGCCAAGATTATTTTATACGATTCGGTCGGTGCCGGAATGATACGCAGTTCTTTTTTGCAAAGAATCGAACCAAATTAAAAAAATCCCAAACTCCAATGATCCAAACACGTTATGATGTCGGCATTGCCTCCCTCCCTGAACTGACTAATGACGATTCTCATTCTCAACTCCCGCCCGGCGATTATTGGCTCCAACAATCGAAAATGAGTCTTGAAATATACCGGAAATCCACGCTCAAATTCAGCTGAAAATTTCATTTTTTAAAATCTTGACTCCCACCATGTTGATTTTTAAGTTTGATCGGCAGCCGCTTTCGACTGCAGCCTAAATTCCAGTTCAGCCTATACATCAAAGCAAGTTCTTATCACTCTTTGGGCTTTCATGCCGTGAATCGAAACGGTATAATAAGTAGTACGTGGGATTGCTTTTTCAACTGAAATATTTGCTTGACAAAGGTGCTATATTGTACCAGTTTATGTGGCCGTTTAGGGGGCTATTGAATACTCAAATATCATCGAAAACCCCTAGGAAACAGATCATAAATAAAAAGGTTATTTGCTTTACACATCGTTACATTAAAAAAGGAATCAAATAACGCCATGGAAACTAACCAAAAGACTTCAATCGTAGTCCCCATAAAAACAAAGGATCTGGATTTGAATTTTGTTACCGAAATAAAACAGCAATCCGGGGTGAACATTAGCAGGTGTTTCCATTGCCGGTGCTGTGCCGGCGGATGTCATTTTCACATGGCGACCGACTACCCCCCGAACCACGTAATACGTCTTGTTCAATTGGGCTTTAGAAAAGAAGCCCTGGAAAGCTCGATGATTTGGCTCTGTGTCGGCTGTAATACTTGCTCTGTTCAGTGTCCCATGGCAATCGATATGCCAGTCGTCATGGACGCCCTACGTCAAACTGCAATCATGGAAGGTGCTGCTGTGGCTGAACCCGACATCTTAAATTTCCACAAAGACGTTTTGCATACGATCAAACGCTACGGAAGAACTCACAAGCTGGAAATCATGATGCGATACAAGGCCCGCAAATTTGACTTGTTTAGCGACCTTGTTGTGGGCACCAAAATGTTTACCAAACGCAAGATGCATTTTAGGCCCTCAAAGGTCAAAGCTATCGGTGAAGTTCGAAAAACATTTAAGTCTTAACCAAACGGAGTTGGAATGAATATGAATTCTGCAATCGAAGTATCCTATTTCCCGGGTTGTTCCCTCGATTCCACTGCAACTGAAAATAATCTTTCGCTTATAAACTTGCTCAGTCGCCTGGGCATCAACTTGGTGGAGCTTGATGATTGGAGCTGTTGCGGCAGTTCATCAGCCCACAGCATCGAGCCGGAACTTGCTTTTGACCTGGCAAACCGCAATCTTTCTCTGGCACCATCCGGCAGGCCGCTGATAGTCGCGTGTCCGAGTTGCTTTTTGCGGCTGCGTGAAGCTCAGCATCATTTGGAAAATGATGAAAAAGCCCGCATCAGATACGAAGAAATGTGGGGCCGACCGATCGATCCCAAACTTCAAATTCAGCATTATTTTGAACTTTTGGATAGAAAAGATCTTTTAAGTTTTACCAAAGACCTGGCCGAAAAGCTAAATGGCCTAAAGTGCGTAATCTATTACGGGTGTATGCTGTGGCGTCCGCCGTCATTGCGTCACGATAAAAATTATTACGGCCTGATGGAAAAAATTCTTGCTTCCCTAGGAGCCACCGTTTTATCATGGGCCTCTGCCACCCAATGCTGCGGCACTTTCCTTTCCGTCACCCGGCCTGATGTTATAACACCGATAGCAAACAAAATCATCTCCGGCGCCCAAGATGTGGGTGCAGATTTTATCATTACGGCATGCGCAATGTGCCATTTGAATCTGGAAATACGTCCAACCGTAAAACCGATGATCCCGACCCTGCACTTCACGGAGATTCTTTCCCTGGCAATGGGAACTGATGATTATAAGGGATGGTTTTCAAAACATATTGTTGATCCGAGTCCGGTTTTGAAGGCTAAAGGCCTGATACAATAAAATCGTGTTACGATTTTATTAAAGAGGTTGCTATCCTTTCTTTTATTTGAATTCATCCTGTGCTGCAAGCTAGAGGGGTTAGCGCTCGCTGTTGCAGTTCAAATTTCCGATAAACAGAAATCTCAAGGAATTAAAGAACGCCAAGATTATTTTATACGATTCGGTCGGTGCCGGAATGATACGGAGTTCTTTTTTGCAAAGACTTGAACCGAATTGCTAAGGTCGGCTTCCTGACAGGTCTTTCAAGGTTTGCATCAATACGCTCACCCCTTTTTCAATATCTTCCCAATCGGTCCATTCCAAAGGCGAATGGCTGACCCCATCCTTACTGGGCACAAAAATCATCCCCGTTTTCACTCGTCCGGCCATAATCTGGGCATCATGGCCTGCCCCGCTGTTCATTTTCAAGTATGGAATACCCGTCTTTTGAGCGGCGGCTTCGATTGTCTGAACGAGTTCCGGGGAGAGAGGGACCGGATCATGCACGTGGGGTATCTGCACATCAACCGCAACCCCGTGGGTTGATTCCAGGTCTTTTAGCATCTCCACGGTGTCATCCATCAAATGCTGCATGATTTTTTTGCGGACATCACGGATATCGATGCCGAGCTGAAC
>CAZNFS010000130.1:0-5668 GCA_964572695.1 uncultured Desulfobacteraceae bacterium | reverse complement strand
GTGTCTGAAAAAATACTACAACGCAGTAGATGGGACTTTTTACGACGCCATCAATTATTAAGGCTTTGGCATTTTAATTGCATTAATGAGAAACGATGTTAGGTAAACCAGCCCATAAGGGATTGTGGACCGGAGTACCCCCCTGGATATTTATCGGGGCGGTGGTGATATTATTCCCTATATTTACGTTTATGACGGTTGAAAATATTAATCGTCAGAAAGAAAACAGTCTGCGCCTTTTACTCGAAAAAGGCGCGGCTTTGATCCGCTCGTTTGAAGCCGGAACCCGCACAGGTCTTATGGGGATGCAATGGGGCCGCTTTCAGCTGCAGAAACTTCTCACCGAAACGGCCCAGCAGCCGGATATCGTCTATCTCCTAGTGGCAGAAATAGACGGAAGAATTCTGGCCCATGATGACCCGGACCAGATTGGAAACAGGCACGGCCGGAACCTGGATTTAAAGCAGGTGGCCGCTTCTCAAAAAGTGAACTGGCGGATCGTGTCCCGAACTGATGGGCGAAGGATATTTGAAGTATTTAGAAAATTTGCACCCACCGGCGGCCCGATGGGAATGCACCGGAACCAGATGATGTTTTTTAAACACTTCCGCTCGCCGCTTGACGAGATTGAAAGGCAGTTGTGGTCACCCCCCGTTATCTTTGTCGGACTGGATATGAGCTCGATGAAAGCCGCGCGCAGTGCGGACATGCGTCACACGATTATTATGGGGGCCATACTTTTACTGGTCGGATTTGCAGGGATTGTGCTCCTGTTTCTGGCCCAGGGCTACCGTACAACCAAAGCGTCGCTTTCCCGAATCAAGGCCTTTTCCGATAATCTGGTCGAAAATATGCCCATCGGGCTTTTGGCCACTGACAGCGAAAAAAGGATTGTGTCTCTAAATAATGTGGCGGCCACCGTTCTGCAGCTATCACCTGAGGAATCGGTTGGAAAGGATGCCCACACCTTTCTGCCCCAACAAATTGCGGAACCACTCAAATTGCTTGAGTCGGGGGAAGAGAGCATTGAAAAGGAGATTGAATGTCAGTTGAGCGACCAAAAAGTTGTGCCGCTTGAAATCAGTGCCACTTTGCTGCGTGATGAAAAGGAAAGTTTTCTGGGGCACGTCATTCTTTTTAAGGATCTTACGGAGGTCCGCACCCTAAAAAAAGAAGTTGCCAGGAGTCAGCGGCTGGCCTCGGTGGGCAGACTCGCCGCAGGGGTGGCTCACGAGGTACGCAACCCTTTGAGTTCCATCAAGGGTTTTGCGACCTATTTCAAGGAACGCTATCACAATGTGCCCGAGGACATACACATCGCCGAAATCATGATCAAGGAGGTCGACCGGCTAAATCGAGTGGTGGGACAGCTTCTCGAATTTGCCCGGCCGATTACCCTTACAAAAAAAGCCTTTTCAATTAACACGCTGATAACGGATTCGCTAAAAATGGTTGAAAGACAGGCAGATGAGGCCGGTGTCGATCTTAAGGTGCAGTTGTTGCCGGATTCGAAAGACGTTATTCTCGACCCGGATAAAATCCGTCAGGTTCTTTTAAACCTTTATCTAAATGCGATTGAATCCATGCGGTCCGGTGGCGGGCTCAGCGTAACGATTTCGGTTCCTTCCAAGAAAAATGGGATCGAAATCAACGTTGCCGACACCGGCACCGGTATCCGCCCCGAGGATTTGGCCCATGTTTTTGATCCCTATTTTACCACCAAAACATCAGGCACGGGCCTTGGATTGGCCATCGTGCATAATATTTTGGAAGCGCATGCCGGCCAGATAAAGATCAAAAGCCATTTAGACGCGGGAACGACGATTACCCTGTTTTTACCCGATTCAAATAAGATGGCGTCGTAAAAAGCCCCATCTACTGCGTTGTAGTATTTTTTTCAGACACTCGGCAGACTACCGGTATGGCCTCGTTCCTGAAAAAACACCACGCCTTGTATATGAGCCTTTTTACTTAGCCATCGATAGTTGAATCCGCGGCTTTTTAGGGAATCACCAAATAAGGATTAGAAGATATGAAGCCTAAAAATGATATCCTGGTCGTTGATGATGATCGTTCTCATCTCATGATGCTTCGAACCCTGCTGAGCGGGTGGGGCTATGAAATTTTTGAAGCCGATGATGGATCGACGGCAATCGAGCGCGTAAAGGAGCGGGCGTTTGATCTGGTATTAATGGACATCCGCATGCTTAAGGTTTCCGGCATCGAGGCCCTGGGGCAAATCAAGGCCCACAATCCGGCCATTCCGGTCATCATCATGACCGCCTTCTCGTCGGTGGAAACGGCGGTGGAGACATTGAAAAAGGGTGCTTACGATTATTTAACCAAACCGCTCGATTTTGAAAAGCTGAGGCTAACCATTGACAGGGCCATGGAACACGTTCAGTTAAAAGAGGAGAATCGTATCTTAAAAGAGAGCCTCGGGCGCCAGTTTGATCGACATAACATTATCGGTCGCAGCGCTGCCATGGCAGATCTTCTGGAAACTGTTGCCCAGGTGGCAATGTCGGAGGCCACGGTGCTGATTACCGGTGAATCCGGAACCGGCAAGGAGTTGATAGCCGGGGCTGTCCATTTCAACAGCCCCAGATGCGAAGGCCCGTTTGTTAAAATAAACTGTTCGGCCATTACCGAAACCCTTTTGGAATCGGAGCTTTTCGGGCACGAGCGGGGCGCGTTTACGGGGGCCGAACGTAAAAAGGAGGGACGTTTCATTCAAGCCCACGGTGGCAGTTTATTCCTGGACGAAGTCAGTGAGATGCCATTGACGATGCAGGTCAAGCTCTTGCGCATCATTCAGGAAAGAGAACTCACCCGGGTGGGCGGCGAAAAGGTTCTTACGGTCGATGTGAGGGTGGTTGCCGCCACCAACAAGAACTTAAGCGAACAGGTGGCCAAAGGTGATTTTCGTGAAGATCTTTACTATCGTCTGAATGTGATCGAACTGGAAATCCCTCCTTTGAGGAAACGCCAGGAAGATATCCCTCTTCTGGCACAACATTTCATTGAGCACTTTGCCCAGAAGAACCGCAAGCAGATTAAAGGATTTACACCCGCTGCCATGGATGCATTGATACGCCATCAGTGGCCGGGAAATGTTCGCGAACTGATGAATGCGGTGGAAAGGGGGGTCGTGCTTTCGCGGTCCGAATACCTGGATATCGATGATCTGCCCTTTATCCGATCGCTGGCCCAAGGCCAGGTGGATCCGCTACAGCTCATGGAACAGGCAAATGAAGGCCTGTCTCTTGACGCGGTCGAAAAAGCCACTATTTTAAAAGCATTAAAATCAGCCGACGGAAATAAGAGTGAAACCGCACGCCGCCTGGGGATAACGCGTAAAACACTGCATAAAAAACTCAAAATATACGGCGTTATGTCCTAGTTTCTTATTTAGAGATTGATGATTTTCGATTGTTAATTGTTGATTTAAGGATAGTTATCATTTTTAATAAATTGATGGAGCGCAGCGATTTCCATCAATCGACAATCAGCAATCGTCAGTCAACAATCCATTTCCGGCTTGTCCGGATGGGGAGGTTCCTCGATGAATTCAAGTAACGGTTACAAAATAAGGTGCCTGTCTTGCGGAACCAAAAACCGCATCCCATCCAACAAAGCTGGTGCCGTGGCCAGATGCGGAAGTTGCAAGTCAGTTTTAAATATCGAAGTTATTTCAGCAACTCAGCCGGTGATAGTGACGGATAGTGATTTTGAGCAACAGGTCCTCAAATCACCGCTGCCGGTGCTGGTTTTTTTCTGGGCGCCCTGGTGCAGTTCCTGCCAGACAGTGACTCCCATTATGGATGAATTCGCATCTGAGGCCCGCGGACACGTGAAAGTATGCAAAGTTAACGTGGATGCAAGCCCCATGACAGCTTCAAAATTCAATATTCTGAGTGTGCCCAATCTGCTGGTATTTGATAATGGGCAATTTAAAGAAAGCCTTTTCGGACTTACCCAAAAACATGACATCATGATGAAGATGGCCGCCTATATTTGATGGTGTCGTAAAAAGTCCCATCTACTGCGTTGTCGTATTTTTTCAGGTACTCGGCATACTACATGTATAGCCTCGTTCCTGAAAAAACACTACGCCTTGTATATGAACCTTTTTACTTAACCATCTATAGTTGAAGTCGCGACTTTTTTCGAGATCATCATAATTAATATTGCATGCGTTCATAAAGGGATGCTTATGAGACGGAAAACGATTGTCTATTTGATTGTGGCCCTCATATTGAGCGGGTTTGCCGTTATTCACGCCGAGGAGTCTCCCTTAACGCTGGATGAAATTCTCGACAGGGTTGAGCAACAGTATGCCGGGGAAAGCTTTTCGGCCCGCTTTGATCAAACTTCCATCATTAAGGCCATCGATATCGCCGATACGGCCCAGGGCCGTATCCTGGTCAAACGACCCGGTATGATGCGCTGGGAGTATCAAATGCCGGAAAAACAAACCATCATTACTGACGGAAGCAGGCTGTGGATATATCGGCCGGAGCTAAATCAGGTGATGATCGGTGACGCACCCGAATATCTGGGAGACGGCAAAGGGGCGAGTTTTATTTCCAACATCAATTTGATTCGTGAGAAGTTCAGTCTGATCATGGACAAAGGTGAAGGGGAACCCGATTATATTATCAATCTTTTACCGATCAGCAAGATACCGGAAGTGGCCTATATCAAGCTGCGCATATCAAAAAATAGATTTGAGATAACAGCTATTACAACATACAATCCCTATGGCGATGAAACCAGAATCGAGCTGAGCGATTTTAAGTTTGACCAACACCTAAAGGATTCGCTATTTCGATTTCAAACGCCGGAAGGGACGGATATTATCCGGATTGGAGATTAGAACCGACAGATGCGAGATAAAATCAGACAGTTGCTTAAAGAAAGAAATGCCATCATGCTGGCCCATAATTATCAGCCGCCTGAGATTCAGGATCTGGCCGATCTTTGTGGGGATTCGCTGGAGCTGAGCATAAAGGCGTCCCAGACGGATGCCGCCGTTATCCTCTTTTGCGGCGTTCATTTTATGGCCGAGACGGCTTCAATTCTTTCACCCGACAAGACCGTTCTTCTCCCACGAAAAGATGCCGGTTGCCCCATGGCGGACATGATCGATCCGGAATCACTCCAGGTCATACTCGCGAAGCTTCCCCCGATGCCGGTAGTGACTTATGTCAATTCAACCGCTGCGGTTAAAGCCCTTTCTACTATTTGCTGCACTTCCGCCAATGTGGTTGATGTGGTTAACAGCCTGGAAGAAAAAGAGATATTGTTGACACCCGACAAAAACCTGTCCAGCTTTGCCGCCTTGCGAACCGATAAGAAGATTCATGCCTGGGAAGGATACTGCCCAACCCATGACAAACTAAAGCTTGAAGATGTTCAAAAGACTAAAGCCGCTCATCCCGAGGCGGTCTTTATTGCGCATCCCGAGTGCCGCCCCGAGGTTCAGGATGTGGCCGACGCTATTTTAAGTACCTCCGGGATGGTGCGGTATGCGCAATCGTCAAGCAAAAAAGCGTTTATCGTGGGAACGGAAACCGGGCTCCTTTACCCCTTAAAAAAAGCCAATCCCAAAAAATTGTTTTATCCAGCCGCCGCAAAGATGGTCTGCCCCAATATGAAGAAGATT
>CAZNFS010000129.1:1307-6445 GCA_964572695.1 uncultured Desulfobacteraceae bacterium | reverse complement strand
GAACCTTTTTACTTAGCCATCTATAATTGATGAATTTTTACGATACCATCAAGATTACTAAGCCAGAGTATAGAGCCCTGCAGTTTGAACAGGGTGTGAGGAATTAATAATGGACAATGAAAAGCATGTTCTGACCATGCTGGTTGACAATCAGCCCGGAGTACTCTCCCGGGTGGTGGGACTGTTCAGCGGTCGAGGCTACAATATTGAAAGCCTCTGTGTGGCGCCGACAGTCGATTCTGAGATTTCCAGAATTACCCTGGTAACCAAAGCCGATTTGCCCCACCTTGAGCAAATCATGAAGCAATTGCGCAAACTGGTTAACGTCATCAAGCTGCGTGATCTTTCGGGCAAAGAAGCCGTTAAACGTGAGATGGCTCTTATATGCATTAAAGCCAGCCCTGAGCAGCGTGCTGAAATTTTAAGAATCGTCGATATTTTCAGATGCAAGGTTGTCGATGTGGGACTTGAGCATTACATCATTGAAGTCTCCGGTACGGAGGACAAACTGACCGCCTTGATTGATTTATTAAAACCGCTGGGAATTAAAAAAATTGCGCGCACGGGGACCGTGGCGCTTTTTCGTGAACCCAATTGACGGTCTCGTAAAAAGCCCAACTTCTGCGTTATGCTGCATTTCATAATCATTCAACGTACGATAAGTACGCCTCATAATTACAAAATTTGCATGCCTTGAATTTAAACTTTTTACGAAACCGTCTTTCTGCGAGTTCATAAATTATTGATTTAATAAAATATAAAAAAAGGAGGAAAAGGAGATAACATGGCAAAGATCGATTTCGGAGGTGTGGTGGAAGATGTCGTTACCAGAGAAGAATTTTCTTTGGAAAAAGCGCGCGAGGCCCTTGAGAAGGAGACCGTTGCAGTACTCGGATATGGCGTACAGGGGCCGGGTCAGGCTCTGAATATGAGGGATAACGGGATCAGGGTGATTGTCGGTCAAAGGGAGGGCGGCCCTTCCTATCAGCGTGCATTGGATGATGGGTTTGTACCGGGCGAAACTCTTTTCCCATTAGAAGAAGCCACCCAGCGGGGAAGCATTGTCCAGTTTTTGGTTTCGGATGCCGGGCAGGTGGCCACGTGGCCCAATATCAAGCCGCATTTGAGCGAAGGGGATGCGCTTTATTTTTCGCATGGATTTGCTATCGCCTACAAAGAGCAAACGGGAGTGATCCCACCGGAAAATCTGGATGTGATCATGGTCGCTCCCAAAGGTTCGGGCCGAACGGTGCGCTCCAATTTTTTGGAAGGGAGTGGAATCAATTCGAGTTACGCCATATTCCAGGATTACACCGGCAGGGCGCAGGAGCGAAGTCTTGCTCTGGGGGTTGCAATCGGGTCGGGCTACCTTTTTCCGACCACCTTCGAAAAGGAGGTCCACAGTGATCTGACCGGCGAAAGGGGTGTCTTGATCGGTTGCCTGGCCGGTATCATGGAGGCTCAGTATAATCAGTTACGTAAACACGGTCACAGTCCCAGCGAGGCCTTTAACGAGACGGTGGAAGAGCTGACGCAAAGTTTGATCCGACTGGTGGGAGAAAACGGAATGGACTGGATGATGGCTAATTGCAGTACCACGGCCCAGCGGGGTGCTCTGGATTGGGCGCCGAAATTTAGGGATGCGGTCACACCCCTGTTCGACGAGCTTTACGAAAAGGTGGTTTCCGGTGTGGAGACGAAACGGGTATTGGAAAAAAACAGTGCGCCGGATTACCGCGAGCAACTGCAAAAGGAACTGGATGAAATCCATAATTCCGAAATGTGGCGAGCCGGCTCGGCTGTACGAAGTTTGAGACCTGAAAACAGAAGCTGAACCGCTATTAACCGTTCACGAGTTCAGAGGTTCAGGGTTCAGAAAAAAAGACTATTCGGCTGCCTTCTTAATATTTGAGATGTTTTGCCAGGAAAATGGTTCCTTCTGGCAGGGCATGATCGCATTGTTGGTAAAAATCGGATCTGACTCGAGATCATACCGGGAGGCAGCAACCGCTTTTTCCCATAAGGCCGTATGGGGAATAGGAGAATAATAGGCGGGTACCGGTGTCAGGCCGCTTTCCTTCACCATATCCATGGACGCCTCAACGTCGGAGATTTTTTGATCTGGCAGGCCGACCAGGAGATAGGCTCCCAGCTGGTTTTTCCGAAAACCAGCCGCTTTAAGATCCGAAACCGCACGCTGAAATTCACTCTGAGTTACTTTGCGGTCTAAGTCTTGCCGCCCTTCAAAAGTTCCGCTTTCAAGACCGAGACGCAGCGTATCAAAACCGGCCTTAAACATCAGCCGGGCGGTTTGGGGGGATATCCAGCGGATGTGAAGCGCATTGGGGGTGTGAAAACGTATGCGGAGCTTGGCGGCGATAATTTTCTCCAAAAGCGGAAGGGCATGTTTGTGAGTTTCAAAAAGAAACGCATCGTCATAAAAGGCAAAATCGGTTATGCCGTAATCTTTGTTCCAGTAGTAAATCTCTTCAACCACCGAAGCCGGGCTGCGGCGCATTTTTACGGGGTTTAACAGGTGCGAGGCGCAATAGGCGCATTCAAAGGGACAGCCTTTGGAAGTGAGAAGTGGGATATAAGTCATGCTGTGCTGCAAATCAAATGCGGGATAGGGATAGGTATCCGGGTCACGCGGATCAAATGCGGATGATCGGCAATTGGCCTTAAAAGCGGTATATTGCGAAACAAGCCTGAGAATCCGATCCTCACCCGGTCCGGGTATGACCCGGTCGACGCCGGCATGCTTTTGCGCGTGCGATCGGCAAAGACTGGCATAGATTCCTCCCAGGACAATCGGGGTATCGGGAAAAATTTCCCTCACCACCCGGGCGGTTTCCTGCACACCGGGATACCAATAGGTCATCAAAGAGGTCATGAGAACAAGATGGGGTGTGGGGATGGCTGCAAGATCGGCTCTGAGCCAATCGGGCCTGATGCCGTAGCGTGAATAACTGCGGGGAATATCCACCAGCCGTTTGGGTTTGGGTATACGGGTTTTTAGATAGGGCCCCCGGCCTTGTTTACCGCCAGCTGCAATGCGCGTTTCCCTGGGATGAAACCGATCAAGACAATCGACATAAGAGATATTGAAACCGTGTGAACGCAGGATACCGGCCAGCATCAAGAGCCCAAAGGGTTTGGCCCAGAAATCATAAGCGGCAAAGTCGTGAATCCAGGGATTGATTAACAGGATATGAGGGGTATCACGCTTCAAGGGAGAAGTACTGCATGGATGTTTTTTTTAGTTCCTGGCGGCTGAACAAAAGGACGTAAGTACCGATGGCCGTCTTGGCCGACATTTTTGCGGCCAGATCCCGGCAGGCCTGCTCGTCACTGGCATGAATCATGGTATAGAGATTGTACTGCCAATCCCCGTTGGGCGGGCGCCAGTAACAGTGTGAAACTTCTCGAAACGAAGCCAGCTCGCGCCCGGCTTTTTCGATTCGATCCTCATCGACTTTCCAGGCAACCATGGCATTGGCTTCAAATCCCGATTTCTGATGTCGAATCGTTGCTCCAAAGCGACGGATGACACCCCTGCGGCAGAGGTCCTGCAGCATTTCAAGGAGTTTGTCTTCGGAGATTTTCAGTTTTTGGGCGATTTCCACGTAAGGCTGTGAGGTGATGGGGATATCTCCCTGAATAGAGGCGATGATTTTTTTTTCAAGCGCTGACAGCATTCTATTGATTTAATGGTTTATCTTAAGGGAAGTCAACTTTTTTCCGGAAATAAACGCTTGATATCAGCTTCGGACGCGGCACAAATGCCTCTTTCGGTGATCAGGCCGGTTACCAATCGCGCCGGTGTAACATCAAAAGCAAAATTCCCGGCCGGGCTATCGGCAGGAGGGAGCAAAACCTCAGTGATCTGTCCCTGATGCAATCCCTGGATGTATCTGATTTCATCCGGGTTGCGTTCTTCTATCGGGATTTCGCTCAGACCGTCTTTTAGCTGCCAGTCGATGGTACTGGATGGGAGGGCGGCATAAAAAGGGATGCCGTTATCCCTGGCGGCCACAGCCTTCAGATAGGTTCCGATCTTGTTGGCCACATCGCCGGTATGGGTTGTGCGGTCGGACCCGACAATGACAAGATCGATGCGACCGTGCTGCATGAGATGTCCCCCGGCATTATCGGTAATAACGGTATGCTTGACCCCGTGTTTTCCCAACTCCCAGGCGGTCAGCCGCGCGCCCTGGTTGAGCGGTCGGGTTTCGTCAACCCACACATGGATATCAAGCCCCTTTTCAAAGGCGGCATAGATTGGGGCTGTGGCGGTGCCGTATTCGATACAGGCCAGCCAACCGGCATTGCAGTGGGTCAGCACGTTTACGGTATCGCCTTCCTTGGATTGGCTGATCTTTTCCAGCAGCGATAAGCCGTGTTGCCCTATTTTGCGACAGTTTTCGACTTCTTCGGCCTCGATTTTCCGGGTTTCCTTTAAAGCCGCTTCGACTTTGGCGGAGAGGGTCTCGGTTTCAGTTACAGCCCCTAAAACCCGGTCAACGGCCCAAACGAGGTTGACGGCCGTCGGTCGAGCGGCTTTGATTTTTTCACACGCGGATATAAAATCGTCTTCAAATGGACCTGACTTTACAGAATTTAAGGCCGCCAAATACACTCCATAGGCTGCGGTTACGCCGATCAGGGGCGCGCCTCTGACCATCATATCTTTGATCGCGAAAATGACGGCATCAACAGTCGTGATATCTTCGATAACCAGTTCATGGGGCAAGAGCCGCTGGTCAATGATTTTTACCGTTCTTTGATCCTGATCCAGCCAAATAGGGCGAAGATCATTTCCGTCTACTTTCATCCTGACATCCTTTCACACAACAATAACCCCTAACAGATTGGTCCGGTAAAGTCGAGCCGCCAATTCCTTACCTTTCTTCAGCGACCAAAGCAAGACCGAATCGGGAACCGTGCGACCCGCTCGCCTTGACTTCACCTTTAAAAAATGGTTTAGTCGGTCGACAAAATTTTGGCATGAGAGGAGGGAGAGATCGATGGTGAAACTTGGTATAATCGGGGGTTCGGGTTTAGATGATCCCCAAATCATTCAGGATGCGGATGAGATCAGTGTTGATACGGTATACGGAAAACCGTCTTCTCCCTTG
>CAZNFS010000129.1:0-1255 GCA_964572695.1 uncultured Desulfobacteraceae bacterium | reverse complement strand
GAAGAAACGGAGGTGGTCATTCTGGCACGGCACGGCAAGGCGCACCAGCTTAGCCCAACGGCCGTAAACTATCGGGCCAACATTGCGGCCCTAAAAGAGCAGGGGGTGACCCACATCCTTGCCACCACTGCCTGTGGGAGTCTGCGTGAAGAAATCGGAAGAGGTGATTTCGTCATCTTGGATCAGTTCATCGATTTCACCCGTCACCGCAAAATAACGTTCAATGAGTCGTTTGAAGACGGCGCCAAGCACACGGCGATGGCCGATCCTTTTGACGCCGACATCAGAAAAGTGCTCATCGAAACTTCACAGGCACTGGGGCTTGCGACTCATGACGGCGGAACGGTTATCACCATCGAAGGCCCCAGATTTTCAACCCGCGCGGAATCAAATATGTTCAGAATCTGGGGGGCTGATGTGATCAACATGTCTGTAGCCCCGGAGGCGATCCTGGCCAATGAGGCCGAAATCCCTTACGCCGTGATCGCAATGTCGACCGATTACGACTGCTGGAAAGAGGATGAGGCGCCGGTTTCATGGGGGGAAATCCTCAGCGTATTTAACAACAATGCCGAAAAAGTCAAAAAACTCCTGTTAACCGTTATTCCGAAAATAGGGAGATGATCATGGAACTTAATCAGAAAATAAGGACGGTTCCCAACTGGCCCATTGAAGGGGTCATGTTCAGGGATATAACAACATTGCTTCAGGATCCGGAGGTATTTAAGGAAACCTGCGACAGATTTTACAGGCGTTACAAAAGCCAGAAAATCGATAAGATCGTTGCAATCGATGCGCGCGGATTTCTATTCGGTGCCGTGCTGGCTTACCAGCTGCATGTCGGATTAATTCCCGTCAGAAAAAAGGACAAACTGCCCCATACGACGATCGGTGAAGCCTATTCCCTGGAATACGGTGAAAATGTGGTTGAGATGCATGTCGATGCCATTACAGCCGGTGAAAAGGTTCTGATCATCGACGATCTGATCGCAACCGGTGGAACCATAGCGGCCGCAATAAAGCTGGTTGAAAAACTGGGGGGTGAAGTGATGGAATGTGCTTTTGTGGTGGAATTGCCCGATCTGAAAGGCCGGGAGAAGATCAAGGGGTATAATATATTTACGCTGACGGAGTTCGAAGGCGACTAAATAGTTTCTTTTAACTTGATTGTATAGGAATATCCTTTTTAGACACGGATTTCACGGATGGCCACGGATTGGGTCTATATTGTTTGAACAATGGTATCATTGTTCAA
>CAZNFS010000128.1:0-6478 GCA_964572695.1 uncultured Desulfobacteraceae bacterium | reverse complement strand
CAGAGAATGACCTTACCGCCTTACAAAGAAGAGCTGCACGGGAAGGCATCCCCTACCAAACATTAATTGGAAGTGTGCTTCACAAATACGTCAGTGGATTTTTAAAAGAAGCCATATAAAAGAACAGGCATAACCTCTAAGGTTCAAGAAGCCCGATTAATGAGATTTTTGGATAAAGGCGTAATGCTTCGATAATTTGGAGGGGGTGAGCGCTCCTGAAGCAAGCTCACGGGCGGGATTGATTATAAGGAGCTTGATATGGAAATCAAAAAGGTCGAGCGGCCGTCGAAACATGTTGTGGAAGGGTTTCGATGCGTAGGTACAAGTACAATTGCCGACGTGTTGGATGAAATGGGTCTTAAGGGTATCATGTATGGCATTCGCCCAGTGCGACCGGGGGCCAGTGTCGTCGGCCCGGCCGTCACAGTCAAAGAAGTCTGCGGTGATGTCGGAACCTATACAGCTGAAGACTTCCCTATCGGCACGGTAATCGAATCCTCAGAGCCAGGAGATGTTCTTGTTTTCGATAATGCCGGAAAAGAGATTTCAACATGGGGCGGGCTGGCCTCAACTGCCGCAAAGGCCAGAGGCATTGCGGGTGTCGTCGTGGACGGTGGCTGCCGGGATGCCGACCAGACAGTTGAAATGGGTTTTTCTGTTTTTCCCCGCCATATTACGCCAACACCCGCCAGAACCCGGATAAAAATTCTGGAAGTCAACGCAGTTATTCTATGCGGGCGGACGCGGGTATGCCCTGGAGATGTTATCGTTGCGGATCGAACAGGCGTTGTCGTTGTTCCCTTAAAAAAAGCGGATGAAATTCTTAAAAGAGTAAATGCCCTCGAAAAAACAGAAACGCAATTTATGGATGCACTTAAAAAGGGGAAAACCTTCAACGAGATGTATCAAAACACAGGCCGTTTCTAAATTACGAGAGATTGGCGCCAAATCTCAAATAGTGAATAAATTTTGTTTTATATGTTAAATCAGCATGTTCGTACAGCCGGCCTTAATCACCCAAAAATCGCAGCGAATAAATCGTTGAGCATGGGCGCCTACTCTTAATCTATCCAAAATGCTGGTCCTCAGCCGTTTTCACTACAATCGATAGCCCTTAAAATTTTTTGCTTGACAAGCGTATTATTTAATCATATTGATGTTGTACTATTTAACTATAACATTAATTTTATATAGAACTCAACATTTCAAAGGAGAACCCCAACGGTGATTGAATTCAAATTAGATCCCAAGAGCGGCGTCCCGTTTTATCGCCAGATCATCGATCAAATTCGGTACGGTATCGCCGCCGGTACTCTAAAGGTCGGCGAGCAGCTCCCCACCGTGCGTTCGCTGGCGGTCCAGCTAAAGGTCAACCTGAACACCGTCAGTAAAGCCTATCGGGATTTGGAAATCCAAAATATCCTGGAGACACAGCAGGGCACGGGTACCTTTATCGGTTCCGTTGAGGTGAACATCAATCCCAAGGAGCGTCAGGTAAAGCTCACCGGCATATGTACCGAATTCCTAAGTATCGCGGCCAGCTACGGCTTCAGCATCGCCGATTTGACCCAAGAGCTTGAAAGAAGACAAGGAGGTAGGAAATGAATAAAAACATTGAAACAGAAAAATGGATAAATCCAATAGCGATTACCGTCTTTTTTGTGATTATCGGTTTTGATGGACTTCTTTTTTACCTGCGGTTCTTTCACCCATCCGTGGCTGTTGCCGGCGTCTTTTTGGCACTTTTTGTGGCAGCTTCAATTAAAATCGCTGATCAGTGGGAAAAAGCGGTTGTTTTACGATTGGGCAAATTCAAAGGTCTAAAAGGTCCGGGACCTTTTTTTGTCATACCTATTATTGATCGCATTACCAGGTACATTGATCAGCGCGTGCGGGTCACTGATTTTAACGCCGAAAAAACGTTGACCAAAGATACAGTTCCCGTAAATGTCGATGCGGTGGTGTACTGGACGGTTTGGGATGTCGAAAAAGCGGCTCTGGAGGTAAGGAGGTATGAGAAAGCGGTTTCATATATTGCCCAGACGGGATTGCGAGATATCATCGGTAAACATGATCTCGCTGATCTCCTTCAAAATCGAGAGAAGATCGCCGAAGCACTCCAGCTTTCACTGGATGAGCATACCAGCCCCTGGGGCATTACATGTCAGAATGTCGGCATAAAAGACATCGTCATTCCGTCGGCCCTGGCCGATGCCATGAGCAAGCAGGCCCAGGCCGAACGCGAGCGGCAAGCACGAATCATTCTGGGGACGGCCGAAACCGAAATTGCCGAAAAATTTAATACGGCCAGCGAAAAATATCGCGACAACCCGGTGGCGCTGCAGCTACGCGGCATGAATATGTTGTATGAAGGACTGCGTGAAAAAGGATCCCTCATTATTGTCCCCAGTTCGGCCCTGGAGTCGATGAATCTGGGCGCCATCGGAGGGTTGGCGGCCCTCTCCCAAATGGCTCAAGATGAAAAGGAGGAATGACCATGAAAATAAACGTTAAAGCATTTGCCGTAACCTGCGGTATTGTCTGGGGTTTGGCTCTTTTGTTCCTGACTTGGTGGATCATCGCCTTTGAAGGCCCCACTGGCGATGCTACATTGATCGGACGCTTGTACCGGGGTTACACGATCACGCCCTTAGGCAGCCTGGTGGGTCTGGTATGGGGATTTGTCGATGGGCTGATTTTAGGAACCGTTTTCGGCTGGCTTTACAATTGGGGTTGCAGGCGCACAGGAAAGATAGAAGTAAATTAGTCTCATCCAAAATTTCCCGCTCCCTTTTGCCCCTTCTAATTCCGAAAATCATTTCGAAAATCATTGACTTGCAAAATAAACCTTACTCCTGTAGACTACTTTTTTGTATTTTTTGCCAAGGCGTATTGCCTTTAAAAAGCCGTCCTTTTAAACAAATAAAAATGTAAAGCGAGTCCCGAAGATGAATCGAGATGATTTGAATGGTGTTCATATCCTGGTGGTGGATGACGATAAAATGATCCGCAAGGTGCTGCAGAAGGGGATTCAACATGCCGGATACGATTGTTCCGTGGCCGAAAGCGGCAAAGAAGCCCTAAAAATACTGGAGACACGAATGGTTGATGTGGTTATCACGGACATTAAGATGCCCGAGATGGACGGCATTGAGCTAACCAAAATCGTAAGAGAAAAATATCAGTCGGACGTAATCGTCATTACCGGTTATTCGGAAGACTTTATCTACGAAGAGGTAATCGAACTCGGTGCCAGTGATTTTGCGGAAAAACCGGTTAGACTCGGGGAGTTGAATGTCAGGTTAAAGCAGGTCCTCAAGGAACGACAGCTTCTCAAAGCCCTCGAAGATTCAGAAAAACGATATCGGACGCTTTTCGAACAGGCGGCCGACGCAATCGTGCTCATTGATGCTGAAACCGAAACACTGATCGAGTTCAACCACCGCGCGAATGAAAATTTAGGCTATACAGCAAGGGAATTCGCAAATCTAACCCTGTCCGATTTTGAAGCCTCGGAAACTCCCCATGAAACTGCGGAGCATATTCAGAAAGCGATTCAGAACGGATCCGATACATTTGAAACCAAACACCGCACCAAGAGCGGCAAAATCAGGGATATCCAGGTCAGCAGTTGCGCCATGCCGATCGGGAAGAGAAAATTTATTCAAAGCATTTGGCGGGATATTACCGACATAAAGCGGGCCCAGGAAACACTGAGGCGCCTTTCATATCTGGACGGTCTTTCCGGCATAGCCAATCGGCGCTATTTTGAAGAACTCCTCCAACGCGAATGGGGCCGCGCGGCTCGTAATTCCCTGCCGATATCCCTGTTAATGGCCGACATCGACCACTTTAAGTCCTATAATGACACCTACGGCCATTTATCCGGTGACGATTGCCTGAAGCAGGTGGCCAAGGCCATGAATGAAGCGGTCCGGCGCCCGGCGGATCTGGTCGCTCGGTATGGTGGTGAAGAATTCGCCATTGTACTACCCGACACCAACCTTGAAGGGGCGAACGTTGTGGCGGAAATATTGCGTCTCGAGGTGGAAAGGCTGCAAATTAAACATTCGGCATCTCTGGTATGCGATAACATAACCATCAGCCTGGGGGGAGCCGCCACGATTCCAAACAAGAGCACGGCGCCGACGACCCTGATTAGTGAAGCCGACCACGCCCTTTATCTGGCCAAAAAAGAAGGCCGCAATTGCACACGCATGAACGCTCCAGCATGACAGCCCATACCGTCCATCTGTTCAACTGAACCTTGAACCCCGGTCCCCTGGCGGCGCCGCCAAAGGCGGGTAGCCCTCTGAACCCGTAAACGGTTACAAAAACAGATGTATGCCTGAACAAAATCTATTAATCATCCACCAGGGGGCGCTCGGCGATTTTGTTCTTACTTTTCCAGCCATTGTCCAATTAAAGAAATATTTTCCCCGCATTGATGTCCTTTGCCAGCAGAAATTAGGACAACTGGCCTGTCATCTCAAATTGGTCGAGCGCTGTTTTCCCTTAGAATCGGCCCGGTTTGTTTCCCTCTACAGCGGGGCTCCTGATTCAAAAAGCGTATCCCTGCTGTCGGCCTACCGGTTTATTATCCTGTTTTCATTCTCAAAGGAGCTTGAGCATTCTTTAAAAACGATCCAGGGGCCGATCATCCGACGCATACCACCCCGCCCCGCACTATCAAAGACAATCCATGTCACACAGTATCTGCTGCAAAGCCTTTCGGATCTGAAAATATTCAAAGACGCAAATATCAAGATTGAAACCCGGCTTTCAAACATTCCACATTCGGATTTGAGAAACAGCACTTTTGAACCGGAAAAAATAATGATTCACCCCGGCTCCGGAAGCCCCAAAAAAAACTGGCCCCTTAACTACTTTATTGAAACCGAAAAAATGTTGCATTCAGATGGTTTGATTCCGGAATTCATCCTCGGACCGGCTGAAAAATCGTTGTCTCAAAATCTCTCGGCAACCGATACGCTGCGGACCGTTCATGTGAGGCACGATTTAATTGAATTGGTTCATTTACTGAAAACCGCCGGCGGGTACCTCGGCAACGACTCGGGGGTAAGCCATCTGGCCGCCTTTCTCGGTTTACCCACCGTGGCCGTTTTCGGCCCCTCTGATCCACAAAGATGGAGGCCGCTGGGGAGTGCGGTTCGAATGATTAAACCGGTTATCAACTGCCGGCACTGCTTTGAGACAACCCCCAATGATTGCGATCAGTATGTCTGTCTGGAAAAAATAGCCCCGGACCAAGTGATAGATGCACTTTACGAAATTTGGTACCGGTAGATCCGGTATTCAAGCTTGACACATTTGGATTGGTTTTTTATATTTTGTCACATCAGTTGTGATCTTTCTTTTCACCCACAGTTCCAAAGATATCCCTGAAGCAACAGCTAATCAAATGCGAAAATGCAAAATTTTGCGCTGTTCCACTCATCGAAGGTCTTAAACGGTTTTTATCATAACCTAAGGCTTGATCCCCATGTACAATAAATTTTTCGGCTTTAAGGAAAAACCCTTTAAGCTCGTGCCCAATCCCGCCTATCTTTTCCTGAGCAAAAGCCATGAGGAGGCCCTTGCGTATCTCAATTATGCCATTTCTCAGGGAGACGGTTTTGTAAAAATCATTGGTGAAGTGGGAACCGGCAAAACAACCCTTTGCCGGGCCTTTCTTGAAAACCTCGACCATAGCACGGAAGCGGCCTATATTTTCAATCCCAAGCTGGGCCCTAAACAGTTGTTAAAATCAATTCAGGATGAATTCGGGCTCGAATCGGAAAGCGACACCATCAAAGATTTAATCGACGATCTCAATGCTTTTCTGATGCTTAAAAAAGGAGAAGGGAAAAATGTTGTTCTGCTAATTGATGAAGCCCAAAATCTGAGCAAACACGTCCTTGAACAGCTAAGGCTCCTTTCGAACCTTGAAACCAACCAGGACAAACTCCTGCAAATCATCCTGGTGGGTCAACCGGAGCTGGCTGAAATGCTCAATACCCATGAACTCAGACAAATCGGGCAAAGAATCACCCTGAGCTACCACCTTCTGCCCTTGAGTGCAAAGGAAACCAAGGGCTATATCGAGTATCGTATCGGCAAGGCGGCACAGAAACAGGGCGTCAAATTTGACGGGTCGGCATTGCGTCAAATTTACAAATTTTCAGGCGGGATCCCCCGTTTAATCAATATTGTTTGTGACCGTTCGCTTTTAACCGCATTTGTCCTGAATCAGACCAAAATCACCGCCGCTGTCGCCCGGTCCGCCATTCAGGAATTAGCCCGCAGCGGCCCGGCGGCAAGTTTTGGGAAGATCACTTCCAAAAAGGCCCTCGGTTTACTTTTCGCACTGGGTGTTATCCTGCTTGGGGTTATCTTCTCACAGTTTATGGTTTTCAATCGAAACCTTTTTTCAAGCCAGCCGAAAACCCAAAGCCCGAAAACCATCTATCCGATCCGA
>CAZNFS010000127.1:0-6698 GCA_964572695.1 uncultured Desulfobacteraceae bacterium | reverse complement strand
ATTGATGGCTTCGTAAAAAGTCGAAAAAAATTCACCGCAGAGCCGCAGAGAACGCAGAGAAATCTGTCAATTTTCGTTTGTCTCTGAGACGCCGACAAACGAAAACTATCATGCCTCCGGCAGTCTACTCGCAAACAAATCTTGCCCGAAGGGCATGGGCTTATTCCTTTTCGGAAAAGATCCGGAAATTTAAAATTGGGATTGTATGTTGGCATGCTGAAAAACTTTAAACTCATCATCGAATATGACGGAACGGCCTATCACGGCTGGCAGCGGCAGAAAGACCTGCGCACGATTCAGGGAGAAATCGAAAAGGCATTGTTGACCATGACCGGCGATCCCGTCACCCTCATCGGCTCGGGCCGGACGGATGCCGGCGTGCATGCCATGGCTCAGGTGGCCCATTTCAAATCAAATACCCGGATTCCACCGCATGCCTTCCAAAGAGGCCTGAACAGCCTGCTTGAAAAAGATATCGTTATCAAGGCCTGTGAGGAAGTAGATGCAAGTTTTCATGCCCGCTATGATGTTAAAAGCAAAACCTACCGCTATCGAATTCTGAATCGGCCCCTGCCAAAAGCCATCGGCCGGCAGTATGCCTGGTTTATTCCCCGGAAACTCGATCTGGATGCCATGCGAACGGCAACGGCACATATTCTCGGCAGACATGATTTCAAAGCCTTTGAAGGAACGGGGAGCCCCAGATCCAATACGAGCCGGCACATTTTTAAAGCCGAATTCTTTCAAAACGAGGGAGACTACCTAGACTTTTTTATTG
Organism: uncultured Desulfobacteraceae bacterium; assembly: GCA_964572695.1. Taxonomy (GTDB): domain Bacteria; phylum Desulfobacterota; class Desulfobacteria; order Desulfobacterales; family CAZHA01; genus CAZHAH01. The sequence goes on along the minus strand of CAZNFS010000127.1, from coordinate 5,920 downwards.
AGGCCGACGGTTTCCTCAGATTTATGGTCCGCAATATTGTCGGGACACTGGTGGATGTGGGGCGCGGGAAAATTTCCGCCCACGACTTTAAGGAAATCTTGATCTCCAAGAATCGCAACCTGGCCGGTGCCACCGCGCCGCCCCACGGACTATGTTTAATGGTTGTCAAGTATTGAAAATTGCTTTTTAATGAATATTGTTTCTGCTATCGTGCGCGCATTTTCGATCTTAGAATCTACTCAGAATACAAATAAAATGATGAACATAGCGCTTTCCGTGTGCACTTTATTACTTTTTGGACACGGATTCCACGGATTACACTGCCCTTTATTTCATAAATGCGGCTGCATTTATGAAATGGAAGCATTGTTTGAACAATGATACCATTGTTCAAACAATATAAATCCAATCCGTGGCCATCCGTGGAATCTGTGTCCAAAAGGGAAATACCTGTTATGCGATACATTTAAATTATGCCTATTTTTACAAAATCGATCGCTTCGTTTCGTAATATCGGAAAGAATGAACACACCATCATGACTGCACTGGCGGTGGTTGTGGGCCTGGCGGGCGGATTCGGTGCCGTCGGTTTCCGCTATTTGATCGATTTTTTTCAGTCAATCGCCTATGGATCCCATGAAGAACTTCTTGCAGTAATCGAATTTGTGCCCTGGTATTTGAGACTGTTAGTCCCGGCCGGGGGCGGGCTTGTGGTCGGGATTTTGATTTACCGATTCGCCAGAGAAGCCAAAGGACACGGTGTTCCCGAAGTCATGGAAGCCGTGGCGCTTAAAAGCGGTGTGATTCGCAAACGGATTGTGTTTGTCAAGGCATTGGCGTCGGCCATTTCTATCGGGACAGGCGGTTCGGTGGGACGCGAGGGACCGATCGTGCAGATCGGATCGGCCATCGGATCCAGCATCGGCCAGCTTGTTAAAGTTTCGGCCGATCGCATGAAAACCCTGGTGGGGTGTGGTGCCGCAGCCGGAATTGCGGCAACGTTTAATGCCCCGATTGCGGGGACTATGTTTGCGCTCGAGGTCGTTCTGGGAGATTTCGGCATCGCCACATTCAGTCCCATCGTTATCGCTTCTGTCACGGCTACAGCCGTCTCTCGTCATTTTCTGGGCGATATTCCCGCCTTCGAGGTGCCTGCTTACGAGTTGTTGAGTGCCTGGGAATTTGGCCTGTATGCGGTGTTGGGCCTTTTCTGCGCCATAGTGGGCGTTGCCTTTACCAAAATTCTTTATAAAACCGAAGATCTCTTTGACGATTTTCAATTTCCGGAATATCTGAAACCGGTTATGGGTGGATTCATGCTGGGAAGCATGGGAATCCTGTTTCCGCATGTGTTAGGCGTCGGTTATGGCGGCATCAACCTCGCGCTCTGGCAGTCGCTCTCCTGGTGGATCCTCCTCATTCTGGTAATTTACAAAATTATGGCCACGTCGATTACCATCGGCTCCGGCGGTTCCGGGGGTATCTTTGCCCCGTCGCTCTTTCTGGGCGCCATGGCGGGCGGTTTTTTCGGCACCGTCGTGCATCAGCTCTTTCCTGCGATCACCGCCGCCCCGGGGGCATACAGTATCGTGGGTATGGGGGCGGTTGTCAGTGCCACGACGCACGGACCCATTTCCGCCATTTTGATTCTGTTTGAAATGACCGGTGACTACAAAATCATTCTCCCGCTGATGACGACCTGTATTATCAGCACATTATTTGCCGGCCAGTTTCTGAAGGACTCGATCTATACCTTAAAACTGGCGCGCCGGGGAACCGATATCAGGGCCGGAAAGGAAGTCAATGTATTGAAATCGATTGCGGTCAAAGACATCATGAACGCGCAGGTTGAAACCATCCAGGAAGACATGAAATTAAGCGCGCTGGCCGAAATGATCTCCAAGAGTAAGTTCAACAGCTTTCCGGTGGTGGATAAAATGCGCAATCTTACCGGTGTGCTTTCTTTTATCGACTATCACGAGGCTGTCCGAAACGAGGATCTGCAGGACCTGCTGATCACCAAAGATCTCGCCACTTTGAATGTCGTTCAGGTAACACCGGAAAACAATCTGCTGGATGCCTTTGAAAAAATTACCTTAAAAGACTTTTCGATTTTACCCGTAGTTGTATCCGAGACCAACCCCCGTCTGCTGGGAATCGTCACCCGGCGGGATATTATCGGGGCTTATGATAAGGCGGTGATTAAGAAGACGCTATTTTAGCTCATGTCCATCCATAAAGAGCATCTTTCGGCCCATGACAGCGTTCTCGCATTTTTTCAATCCTCAACGTAGGCTCGCTACGCCTCCGGTTGTAAAAATCCTGCGGCCTCGTCCTGAACCAAAATCCACCATTTCTGGATGGACACGTACTCAAATCCTGAAACCGACTTCCATTGCACCCGGCAAAAAGACCATTTATAAATGGGTACTAACTCAAATCCTGGATACCTGCTAAGATTGTGTCGAAGAGGCCCTGGATATCTTCCTCATCCACACATGAAAAAGCGACTCTCAGGTCGCTCTTTCCGAGGGCTATCAAGCCCACCCCGTATTTTCCCAGAAGATGCTGCCGCAGGGTTTCGGCATCGATGGTTTTAAGCTGCAAACACATGAAGTAACCGGAATTAAACGGATACACTTCCCAGGCGGCTTGATATTTGGGATTGGACAAAACTTGTTTGACGCACCTGGCCCTGTTTTTGAGTATCTGAAATTTTTTCTCTTTGTCGCGCGTATAGCGCTCATCCTGCATCGATTTTAAAACGATCGACTGGCTCAAATGAGAGGCATTGGAGATCGTCCCGCGCACGCCCCCGGCGGTCTTTTTTTCCAGCGCCGTGTGGATCTCTTCGGAATCACCATCGCCCCCGACGCCGTAAGTGCAGAACCCAACCCGCAAACCCCACACATAGTCTTCTTTGGTGGCGCCATCCAGCTTTACCGCCAAAAGCCTCGCATGGGTGCCGGCGAAGCGCGCAAAAAGGGATTCTTGCAGAGTTTCCTCTTCATAGAAAAGGCCGAAATAGGAATCGTCCGTGACTGCGATCACGTTGGTTCCCGATTCCGCGACTTGCTTAAGGGTGTTGACGATCTCTTCTGCCTCGCTGACTGAAACCGTATAACCACTGGGATTATGCGGAAAATTTAAAAGTACGATGATCTTTGAACGAGCCTTGGCCTCGAAGCGGACTTTTTCAGCAAAGCCTTCAACGTTAAAAAGGTTATCAGGGGTAAAGATCGGGTAGTGGCTGATGGTTGCCCCTTTGCGCACCCCAAAAATCATATTGTAATTGCCCCACATCTTATCCGGAATCAGAATGACATCCCCGGGATCGACCCACATGTCTGCAAAGACACTAATCGCATGGGTGATTCCACAGGTGATGATGGGGAGGCTGATCGACTTATCAGCCAGGGATGGATTTTTAGCCCGCAAAGACGACTGCCAGGCTTCACGTAGCGCCGGAATTCCAAAAGAGGGTGCGTAGTTGAGTGAATCCTCCGGTTGAATGCTGCCAATGGGCTCCATCACCGATGCCAGATGCATTGTGCGTCCCTGCTGGGTGGCGATTCCGGCGGTGGCATTGATGCGATAGGCCTTTTCCTTGGCTTCGGCACTTTGCGTCAAAATCCCCTTTGGAAAGAACAAATTTGTTCCGATGGCGGACATCATCTTTAGGATGTGGGGATTTTGGGATTCAATTATTTGGTTTAGCTCGACTGCAAGCGGATTCATTCTTCCTCTCCCTTTGGTTTTATTCAACATTCGATGTTGGACGTTGGATGTTCGATGTTCATTTTTTATATTTTCGGCCTCAACAAAGTCAAGCAAAAACACCATCTCTTAAAAACAACATGTTGTTTTTTTTTGTTGACACATAACAATATGTTGTGATAATTGGCAATTTGGGTTAAATTGTGGGCGATTTTCCTTTTAAAGGCAGATAGATTATTTCGTTTTCAGATATCACCTTTCAAACCGGTGAGTTGTATCTTTTGGTAATGGCGGACATCCTTTTGCGGGAGCATTTGCGTGGCTAAAAACGATGAAATATCTTCGACCGATCGCCTGCTCTCTTTAATTCGTGGTAAAAATAGAAAAGGACCAAAACTCAAATCCCCATCCGTTGCTGCCTCAGACGCCTCCCCCAAAGAATCAAAATCTTTCGCAACCAAGGTCTTCGCCATGAAAAAGACGGTCACGGTGGGGGTGGACATTGGTTATGATGATCTCAAACTCTTAAAAATCCGACAGTTTTCAAACAAAAAACGTGAAATCCTTGACCTCCGCATTGTTCCGTTCGATTCCGGCCTGACAAGAGAAGACCCCATCTTCCCCGGTTTTTTAAAAGAAACCCTAAGTCGCTTTTGCGGCTCCTCCAAAAAAATTAAAATCTGGAGCTCGATTTCTTCAGCCAGAGTTGAACAGCGATACCTGCAAATCCCCAAGGTACCCCGAAAACAAATTGCCAACGCCGTCTACTGGACATTTAAAAAAGAAATTCCTTTTGACGAAAAAGAGATGATTTTCGACTTCGATATCCTGGGTGAAATTACCAAGGACGGACTCCAAAAAATCGAGGTCAATGCATTCATTGCTCCACAAATAGAAATTGAGAAATTACAGAGCATTTTTTCTAAAAGCGGTTTTTCGCTTACCGGTGTGTCGATAATCCCCTTTGCCTTTCAAAACCTTCTCCGGACTCGGCTGGTCGAATCCGAGATTAATAATGTCTGTAGCCTGTATATCGGCCGGGATTGGTCACGGATCGACATCTTCTCAAATCAAAACCTCGTCCTTTCCCGCGGAATCAAGGCCGGTATCAATAGTATGCTCGAAGCCATCCGCGAAGAAATCGAGATGACATTGGGCGGAAATACCATGGAAGCTCCGGAGTCCAAAGAGGACGATCTGGAAATGACCCAAGAGGAAGTCGCTGCACACGAATCGGATCTGACCCGCAAGCTTTTTAACGGGATTGAAGACAGCTCCTTTTTAACGACCGAAGAGGTCGCCGACCTCGGCCTTCAGCCCGATGAAATATTTGTGATGATACAACCGGCCATGGACCGGCTGGTTCGGCAAGTGGAACGCACGCTGGGGCATTTCACCCTCAATTTTGAAAACCGAGTGGTTGAAAAGATTTTCATCTCCGGCGGCATTACGACGCATGGCCGCATTGTCGATTATATCGGCGAACAGCTGGGGATTTCGAGATCCATCATCGATCCTTTTCCGAGTTTGCCGCCGACTTCGCCAAAGGTTCTAATTCCCGACGCGGGTCCCCAAAAGAGCTTGCTGGCTCCCGCCACAGGGCTGGCCTTGTCTAATAACATTTTAACACCTAATTTTATCTGTACTTACAAGGACAAGGAACAGCTTGAAAGTATCCAGCGTATCAACAGCACCATTTTCAGGGTTTTCCTGGCCCTGCTGGTCGTCTGTTTCAGCATCTACTACTGGATGGAAGGGGATGTGGCCAAAAAGAATGCCCGCGTTGTGCAGCTGCAGCAACAACTGGAACAATTTTCCCCCCGGGTCAATCAAAACCTGATCATTCAAACAGCCGCAAAAATAAAACTGAAGAAGCGAGAATTTAAAGCCTATACCCAGAAATATCAAAGCCTGGCCATCTTTAGTGAGATATCCGGTCTGACACCCTCAAATATTCGCATCATCAGCATTAACGTTGCCTTGGGTGGACCATTGGTCAAAAAACCCGCAAAAATTAAAAAAACAGTATTGGTGGATGGAATCATCCTGGGAAATAAGCTCACCTTTGAAGCCGATTTGGCAGGCTACCTGGTAAAACTTAAAGGTTCACCGCTATTTGATCAGCTCACGGTACACAAGAGAGATATCGAATCAGTAGTGTCCGGTTAACAATCGAATAATTTCAATTGGATATGGCCACTAG
>CAZNFS010000126.1:0-6853 GCA_964572695.1 uncultured Desulfobacteraceae bacterium | reverse complement strand
CATATCTCATCCTCATCGTAAATATCGCCCATCAAAGGTTTTGGTTCAGGTCCCCGGCCCAGCAGGGGATAATGTTTAAACGCATAATCCCTTCCCTTTAGTGAAATAAATCGGGGGGAGAGCGGTCGTCCCACGGCATTGGCGGGGCAGTTGTCCGAGCAGCGGCCACAATCGGCACAGGCATAAAAATCGAGCATATGTTTCCAGGTAAAATCCTCAAACGTCTTAACGCCAAACGATTCGAGTTCATCGAGTTGTTCTTCGGTTACCCCCCATTTGACAGGTTTAATCGTGCCTTTATTCAGCTTTAAAGAAAACAGGTCCGGAATGGCGGCCACAAGATGAAAAAGGCGGCCAAATGGGAGCCAGCAAATGAAGAAAAAGAATAACAGCTGATGAAGATAATATACGCTTAAATTGATGTTTTGCAGCACCGGCCAAGAACCACCCTTTAACAGGTGCGTTGTAATCCATACCCCTGTCAGCGGGATCTGCATCCCCACCTCAAGTTGGCTCTGAATCATAGCCGCGGCGACACTCCCTTCGATAAACATGTCCAGCACTATAAGCCCGCCGATCATAGACACGGCCAAAAGCGCCTCGGGTTTGTGGGATTTTCCGTAGCGCTCGGGAACCGAATATCTTTCCGGTTCAAAAATTCCCCGGCGAATCAAAGCCCAAACACAGGCAATCAGCACAACCGTTGCCGAAAGATCCTTGACGTTCGTGTAATAATCACCAATTACACTTGCAAATCCCGACAGCACAAATCCGTCAAAAAAACCCTGCCAGACGAGTGTGATCCATCGTATTGAAAAAATAGCGAACCCGGATAAGATGGACATATGAATTGTGGCCGCCGCGATATATCTTGGCATCCGGTGATGCGGGTTTATGAACATCTTGTACAACCGTTCCCCCAACCGGTCCGAGCGCGGATCCGGCGCCGCTGCCGCCAAAGGAAGAGATCGTTTGTAAAGTATATAGATAAGGATGCCGACGCCAGCCAAGGTGATCAAAATCGAAAAAACAATCGTGGGGATACCCAAAACCGTTGCGCTGGCCGGAGAGATTAAGACCGATTCCATTTTATTATCTTTCTCCCTTCACAAATGATAAAGCGATTTTAACTGCGGGGATAAATATTTTGTGCGAACAATGGGAATGAATGAATGCTCATTCATCTCTATCAGACCCTTTTTTGGGCTGTCAAGCGAAAACCTTTTGTTTGCCCGGTGCGTTAAAAACAGACAATTGGGATTTTATTCTTCCCGGGTTTGGGCTGGTACCTTTTCATTGATGCCGATTCCGCGAATAAAAAGTTCGATCAAGGGATCCGCCATGGAAACCAGGTCATACTTCCGCCCGGCATGCAGCCATGTATTGATGGTTTCGTCCACCGCCCCCAGAATAAATCGTTTTACCAGTCCCAGGTACAAATTTTTGCGTATGCTCCCCTCTTGCTGTCCCAGTTCAACAATTTCCGAAACGATATCCGAGTACATATCCGACATCTCTTTGATCTGTTCTTCGGCCAATCGCTTGTTCTGGTGCGTTTCGGCCTGGTAGACGACGGCCATGTTCCGATCCCGTTGAAATTCCTCAAGCTGCCGCCGAATGAGATTGCGAAGCTTGTCGGTGGCCGTATCGGCCTTTCCCACCGCCGCCCGAAAACGATCAAACACCAGCTTTGTTTTATAGCTGAAAAACTGGACCAGGATGTCGTCTTTATTTTTAAAATAGAGATAGATGGTTCCATCGGCGACACCGGCTTCTTTGGCGATTTGCGATATGGTGGACTGATGAAACCCCTGTTCGGCAAACACCTTAATGGCGGCATCTAAAATCCGATGGTACTTATCATTGGGTTTGGCTGGGGAAGGAATTTTTAACCGCCTTTATCGAATAAATAACATGAATGAATATTCATTCATTTATCAAATTCACTTTTCTTTTGTCAAGAACAAATATATTTTCCTCCAACATCTTATAATATTTATTTAATTTGATGGTTTCGTAAAAAGTCTGCCCCCCGGTCATTGCGAGGAGCGAAGCGACGCGGTAATCTTATGATTTCAGATGCTTACTAACTACGAGATTGCTTCGCTGCGTTCGCAATGACAGCATTGGCGACTTTTTACGGTTTCATCAAATTTAGATATTTAACTAAATTCATTTTTTACAAAGGCTGTCCTCAAGCAATAACAAGTGTGCCTATTAGAATGAACTATCCCTCATTATCCAACCCTTTGCTGCGGGCTTGCACCGAATAGTGCATTTAGATATAAGAAAAATGATGTTGCCCCTTCTTTCAATAATCGTCCCCGTGTTTGATGAAGACCGAATCATCAACGATTTGATCGCACACCTGTACGGGCTCCCATTTGGCCAGGATTGTGAAGTAATCATAGTCGATGGAAATCAAAGCCAAAATACGCTCAAGGCCATTTCCCGTGGGGATATAAAAAAAATCGCCTCTTTCAAGGGACGTGGTGTCCAAATGAATGCCGGCGCGGCCGCGGCCAAAGGCGAGATCCTCCTTTTTCTGCATGCCGACACCTTGTTACCGCCCCCTGCTCTCGAGCAAATTCTTATCGCCCTCAAACAGCCGCAGGTTGTGGGAGGTGCTTTTGATCTGGGTATCAGTTCAATCAGATGGGGATTTCGTCTTATTGAAACCATTGCCTCATTACGATCCCGAATCACCCGAATTCCCTATGGCGATCAGGCCATTTTCATCACAAAAGTTGCTTTTGAACGGTTGGGGGGATTTGGGGAAATCCCGATCATGGAAGATGTGGATCTCATGCGGCGGGTCAAAAAAACCGGTCAGAAAATTGCCATCATCCCTTTGAAGGTGCTGACATCGCCACGGCGGTGGGAAAAAGAGGGGCTGTTTTTTTCGACTTTGAGAAATTGGATTTTGATCAGTTTATATTTGCTGGGCGTGTCGCCGCAAAGACTGGCAAAATTTTATTAGAAGCCATCTCAAAAATGTCTTTTAGTCCAATCTCTGTGTTGGATTGGCGTTTCAACTCCTCAAAATACTACAGTATTCCTCCGGGTTGAAACGCTAATCCGCCTTGAGCTTAAACAAAAATCCTAATTTTGAGATGGCTTCTAACAAAGTGTCGACATATCGGGAACAGATCGAGCTTTTCTGTTTCGATTTCAGCTCTGATTCCGGTTTAAGTCTGATTTTTATTGTTATTGTTCAAATCGGCCAATATGCGGCAGCGCATACAGTCAGCTACAAGATTCGAAAGCTTCTGCTTCAATACCGCATATGAATAATACCGCATCGCAATTTCATAATTTTGCTCCACCATCTTTTGACGATATTGCGGATCTGAAAGAACCTTGCGGGTCTTGCGTATGGCGCTGTCACTCACATAACCTTCAATTTCAACCACTGAAAACCCCTTGGGCTTGATATCGTAATCGTAGATGGAATAGGTGTTTACTACGATCGGTTTTTTAAAATAAACGGCCTCGAGAAACGCGTTGCCAAATCCTTCGATAGTGGAAGGATACGTCACCAGGTCGGCATGCGGATAAATGTCATTGAGGGTATAAATCTTTTTTCCACTTTCAGTGCGTCCACGGCGTTCGTTAATGATGTCGGAAACAAAAATCGTGTTCACCTTTAATAATTTTGAATAGCGCCGGACCCTTCTTTCATAATCGTGCCCTTCATCGCCCGACGCATGCGAGATCACGAGCCTGGCCTTCAATCCGAGACGACTGACGAGTTCGATGGCATGCTCAATTCCTTTACGTTTGACGACTCGCGTGGGCTGGAGAATCAATAGCTCATCGTCTTCCAACCCCAGGGCTTGGCGCACATCGGCGGAATAATCGTCCGGGGGTGCCGGCGGGTTCTCAAAATCCATTACATTCGGTATGGTAGTGGCTGAAATCCCGGTACGCAGGCTTAGCTGGTTATCGGCCGACGAGTTGATAACCGCATGTCGGATGGACGGCAGATGGGGCGGAAAGGCCATATTGAGATAATCCCAGACCCCGTTGGTCATAAAATGCTGCCGCTCCCAGAAAAAATCGTGATGATGCGCGATCGTGATCAGGCCGGTTTCCGAAATCATTTCTGTCAGGGCAATGCCCAGCGGAAGATTAAGGGGAATGGTCAACGCATTTTCAACCACCAGAAGTTCGACCTTGAATCTACGTACAAATTCATAAAGCTGTTCCTTTAATCTTTCTTTAGCTTCATAAATTTTTCGGGTGGTGGATCGCTCTCGTTTTAAAACACCAAAACAGTCCCCATAGATCTGTCTGATTTCCGGATGGTGAAAATGGGCTTCCGGGACAAGGTAGGATCGGTCTTCGGGATAATCGAGTTCTCCGGCAAAAAAATAGCAGTCAAATCCTTTTTCTTTAAAAATATTGACCCATTTTGCCGTTTCCAGTGAAACTCCGTCTGTCCCTGCAAACCGGGTTGAAATAAAGCCGGCCCTGTGTTCCTTTCCGCAGAATTCACAATGAATCATGGCGATCCTCCGATTTCCTTTTCCGTTTTTGCCTCCCCGTCTATTAACCTATCGGTTGTTTGAAGATAAAATTTAGTGTTTATTACTATTGATGATCTCATAAAAAATCGCGAATTGAACTATATATAGCTAAGTAAAATTGTATCGGAAACAGTCCAGCGTGTGATCATTGACCATCCCAACCGCCTGCATGAAGGCATAGCAAATGGTCGGCCCGACAAACCCAAAGCCCCTTTTTTTCAGCTCTTTGCTCATCCGGATCGATATTTTTGTCTGGGCCGGAATTTGATCGATGGTTTGCCAGGTATTCTTAATCGGTTTGGAACCGACAAACTGCCAGACAAACTCAGCGAAACTCCCGAATTCTTTTTGTACCCTTATAAAAGCATCGGCGTTTTTAATCGCTGACGCTATTTTAAGGCGGTTTCTGATAATGCCTTCGTTTAAGAGAAGTTCCTCCATTTTTTTTCCATCGTAATTTGCAACTTTTTCAGGATCAAAATGATCAAATGCCTGACGATATGCATCCCGCTTTTTGAGCACGGTGATCCAGCTCAACCCGGCCTGCGCGCCCTCGAGCACTAAAAATTCAAATAGCTTGCGGTCGTCATACAATGGGACCCCCCATTCTGAATCGTGATAATTGACGTAAATGGGATCGGTACCGGCCCAGGCACAGCGTCGTATCTTTTCCGTCATATGATTTCCCCCTTATGTTTCCGATACAATCCCCGAAATTGATTGTAGGACAGACCCAGAACCCGGGCGGCCTCCTTTTGATTATATTTGGCCTCGCCCAGGGCCGAATTCAACAGAATAACTGACAATCTTTTAAGCGCTTCGGTGAAGGGTTTGTGGATGAGGCTTTCAAGTCCGGGTTTCTCGCCCTTTTGCATTGTCTTTATCCGCGTGTCAACCTCACCGATCGGAAAAGAGCCGAAGGGATCAAAAACGATGTCGGCAATGCGGACCGAATCCGAACGATAGACGGCCCGTTCAATCACGTTTTTGAGCTCTCTTACATTTCCGGACCAGGGATGAGACTCAAGCAAAACAATGGCTTCTTTAGTGAATTGCGGAATTTCTTCGCGGCCCAGCTCAAAAGCCATCCGGGACGCAAAATGATTGGCCAGCAGCATTATATCCGCTTTTCGCTCTCTGAGGGGCGGCAAATAGAGAACTTCAAATGAAAGCCGGTCAAGAAGATCCTGCTTGAAACGGCCCTCCCGCACCAGGGCGGCCAAATCGGCATTGGTGGCGGCAATTATGCGGACATCCGTTTCGATGCTCTCCGCACTTCCCACCCGTTCAAACGTACCGTATTCCACCACTCGCAGTATTTTTTCCTGAACCTCCATGGGAATATTCCCGATTTCATCCAGAAAAAAGGTGCCCTCGTCGGCCGCCTCAAATCTTCCGCTCCGCCTTTGGGCCGCCCCGGTGAAGGCGCCCTTTTCGTATCCGAACAACTCCGATTCGATGAGCGCAGGGCTTAAGGCCGAACAGTTAAGGGTCACAAAGGCACCCTGCCAGCGGGGGGAAAGAAAATGGAGTCTGGCGGCGGCCAATTCTTTGCCCGTCCCGCGCTCTCCGAGTAATAAAACCGGCCGGCTGATGGGGGCAACGCGAGACAATCGCTCCTGGAAAGCCAGAAACTTATCCGACTGCCCCAGGGCCTCCCCTTTGGCCAGAAGAATTCCCGATCGAGTCGAATGCTGGGCAAATTGAGAAGCATCCTTCATGGCGATATTTACTCTTTTTTATTATTATTTACCAAATATTATTTTAATTTACCATTATACTTTTCACCCTGTCAAGGGTAAACTGTTTGAAATGGTTCGATTTTTTATAAAATTCAATTATTGGCACGCTTTCTGCTTATTAGGGGAATAAAATACAGACCAACGGAGGTAACAGCATGGGAATTTTTACACGATTTCGAGATATCATCAGTTCAAATCTAAATGCGATGTTGGACAAGGCCGAAGATCCTGAAAAGCTGATCAAGCTCATGATCCGTGAAATCGAGGATACGCTGGTGGAGTTAAAAGCGGCTTGTGCCGGTGTTATGGCCAATCGTAAAAAAGTACAGCGCCAGATGGAAACCATCCAATCGCGGATCGACTATTGGAATCAAAATGCCGAACTGGCCATCGCCAAGGGACGTGACGATCTGGCTCGCGAAGCGCTGGTTGAAAAGCGCCGCTGCTCGGAAAAAGCCGACACCCTCGATCAGGAATTGATGGAATTTAACAACTTGGTCGAACAGTATCAGGATGACATCCGGCAACTTGAGGATCGACTGCAATCCGCCCGCGAAAAGCAACGCCTGCTGGTGCAGCGTC
>CAZNFS010000125.1:0-7366 GCA_964572695.1 uncultured Desulfobacteraceae bacterium | reverse complement strand
GGGCTCAGGCTGGCGCTGAAAAACCTTGGGATCAAGTATCTTATGGCCCAGGTCGGTGATCGCTACGTTTTAGAACAAATGAAAACCTCGGGCGCTGTTTTAGGAGGTGAGGATTCAGGGCATATGATCTTTCTGAATCACCATACAACCGGCGATGGAATTCTGACCGCACTTCAACTTATTGCCGCCATGCAGGAAGAGTCCAGGTCGTTATCAGAACTCTCCCAAATCATGGATATTTTTCCACAGGTTTTGGTCAATATTGAGGTTAAAGAAAAACCCGATTTAATGGGCATACCGGAAGTTGAGGCTGCCATTAAATCTGTCGAAGCGAGCCTATACCAAGAGGGGAGGGTGCTGGTTCGTTATTCAGGTACTCAGCCCCTTTGCCGGGTGATGGTGGAGGGTCCTACAAAAGCCAAAACTAAAGAATACTGTGACCGGATTGCTGATATCATAAAAGAAAAAATCGGCTAAAAGCTTTATCAAGGCCTTTCAAAGCAAAAACCCCGTTATGTGTAAATGTAACGGGGTTTTTTTATTCTGTATTATCTATTAGTTATTCACGACTTCCCAATATGCGCAATAACATGAGGAACAGGTTGATAAAGTCAAGATACAACGACAAAGCGCCAAGAATAGCCCCTTTGCGCGCCACTCCCGCATCCAAACCGATCGGCTGGGTCAAGGCCATGCTTTTCAGTTTCTGGGTATCGTAGGCGGTCAGCCCCACAAAAACCAAAACACCGATGTAACTGATGATCATGTGCATTCCCGAACTGCGTAAAAACATATTTACGACTGAAGCAATAATAATGCCGATAAGCCCCATGGCCATAAACCCACCAAGCGAAGTGAGATCACGTTTGGTGGTCCAGCCGTAAACCGAGCAGGCGACAAATGTGCCCGCACAAACAAAGAAGGTTGCAGCGATCGAGGAGCGGGTATAAATTAAAAAGATGGCCGCTAGTGTGACACCGTTTAAGGCGGCATATAGGACAAACAGTGCCGTTGCGGTTGAGGATTGCATTTTATGAACCCTTGCGCTAATAGTGAATACAAGGGCCAGTTCTCCGATAATGAGCCCGAAGAAGATCAGTCGGTTTCCAAAAATCAGTCGTATCAATGACTCGTCATTGGCCACATAAAAGGCGACAATGCCGGTCAGAGCAAGCCCGATGGCCATCCAGTTATATACGCTGCGGATAAACGCATTGACCTGGATCGCGGTTTCCGTTTTATGAAGCGGCATGGTTTGCATATTAGCCTCCTGAAAATTTTAAAGGGTAATATAACACACAAGTTGACGATTGCAAGGTCCGAATGAGTGCCGTATGAAGCCCGAACAAAAATATCAAAGTCTAAAAGATCTTGCAGAACGAATGAAGATTACGGTTTCGGAACAAAATCTTCAAAAAACCGGGGTCAGGGCCAAAAGCGGCCTTTGCAAGGTCAAGGAAGAATATCTTTTTATCATGGACAAGCGCAAGAAAGTTGCTGAAAAAATTGAAATACTATCCGAATGCCTGAGCAAAATGCCGCATGAGGGTATTTATATCGTCCCGGCGATTCGCAATCTGCTAAAACCCGAACAAAAATCGATTTTTAACGAATAGGGTACGCTTGGAAAAGAAAATTTCGGCAGAACTTCGACATATTAATAAAAGTTTACATAATATACATTATCAGACTTTATTGATTTAAAATTAAAACGAGAATAAGCTCTTGATTAATATCAAACATAGCGCAAAGCGTCACTCTGTGCCCACCATTCCATTATTCCGTGTGCGAGGCAGAAGCTCAGACCACAAAAAGTTCTTTATTCTCAATAAGTTGTAGGACCTATGAAATGTTATGACAGACAACAACATCCAGCGTAAGGTCTACACGGTTTCGGAACTGACCCGTGATATAAAACGACTCCTTGAGGAGCGGTATCCTTTTATATGGTTAGGCGGTGAAATTTCAAATGTCGGTAAGTCGCCTTCCGGACATCTGTACTTTACCATAAAAGATGAACAATCACAGATCCAGTGCGTGATGTTTCGGGGACAGCTGCGGAATATTCAATTTGAAATCGAGAACGGCCTGAGCGTAACCGGCATGGGGCGAATCAGCGTGTATGAACCCCGGGGCGCTTATCAGCTCATTTTCGAATATGTAGAGCCCCATGGGATCGGGGCGCTTCAAATCGCTTTCGAGCAGCTCAAAGAAAAACTGGCCGCAGAGGGCCTTTTTGATGAACAGCACAAAAAACCCCTCCCCTTTTTACCCCGTAAAATCAGCCTTATAACTTCCCCAACCGGAGCGGTGGTACATGATATTTTAAAAGTCGCCCATCGGCGTTATCCAAATGTTCATATCGAAATCGTTGCGGTAAAAGTCCAGGGCCAGGGCGCCGATGATGAAATCGTGGCCGCCTTTGACTTGATCCATGATCGAAAAGACACGGATTTGGTTATTCTGGCTCGAGGTGGCGGTTCGATAGAAGATCTGGCACCCTTTAACGCGGAAAACGTTGCCCGCACGATCTTTGCATCTGAATTTCCCGTTATTTCGGCCGTGGGACATGAAACCGATTTTTCGATCGCCGATTTTGTTGCCGATTTGCGGGCACCAACGCCTTCGGCGGCGGCCGAATTGGCTTTGCCGGTCAAGGATGAACTTCTGCGAAGGTGCCATGATCTGCGGTTGAATTTAAAATCGATGTTTTATATCTATGTTGAATATTTTCGGTCTGTTGTGGATGAAAAATCAAAGCGATTGATCAATCCTAAAAAAAATATCGCCGACAAATGCCTTAAACTGGATGATCTCGCACAACGGCTTATAGCGGCCACTAACAAATTAAATCAACAACAACGTGAACGGATCGGCTGGTGGACAGATCGCCTGTACGCCAACAGCCCCACAAACCATTTGCAAAGGCTAAAAGAGAAGCTATCCCAAACCCGCATTAACCTTTCTAAACATATAGATATTTATTTAAGCGACCAGAAAAATTGCCTTCGAGATTCAAGGACAAGACTCGATGCATTGAGTCCTGCGTCGATCTTATCGCGTGGTTTCAGCATTACACAGACCATCCCTGATTCGGGTATCGTGCGCGACTCCGCCTCGGTTTTCCCGGGTCAGGAACTTAAGGTTACATTAGCAAAAGGCTCAATGGTTGTAGGCGTTAAACACAGCAAGGCGAGTCTGGCACCTGATTGAGATGTCAGCTGCCCAACAAAAAAGGAAGTGTATTAATGAAAGAACAGACTTTTGAAAAATCAATTAAGGGCCTCGAACAAATCGTTAAAGAGCTCGAAGCCGGAGACCTCCCCCTGGAAACCGCATTAAAGAAGTTCGAAGAAGGTGTCAAACTGTCCAAGTTTTGTTCTGCCAAACTGGATGAAGCGGATAAGAAGGTGACCATTCTTTTACAGGATCAGGATGGAAATGTGACCGAAACACCTTTTTTGGATGAAGACGACCCGGGTGATTTATGATTGTTGATTGCGGATTTGCGATGGCGCCCCTGCCCCTTCGCAGTGGAAGAAAATAGTATGACCGACTCCAACGGCGATAATTTTAATCTGAAATCATATCTTGCACTAAGAAAAGATTGGATCGATCAGACCCTGGCGGAAATTTTAAAACTAACCTCAAAACCACGCCGGATTATCCGCGCGATGGAATATTCACTCATGGCCGGAGGCAAGCGTATCCGGCCAATTCTGTGTCTTGCAGCGGCTGAAGCCGTTGGGGGAAACGCTGAAGACGCCCTGCCTGCGGCCTGTGCCGTTGAAATGATTCACACCTACTCGCTGATACATGACGATCTGCCGGCAATGGATGATGATGCTCTAAGACGCGGTCAGCCGACTTGCCATAAAGCATTCAATGAAGCCACCGCTATTCTGGCCGGCGACGGCCTTTTGACGTTGGCATTCCAGACCCTTTCCGCTAACGATACGACCAAGAAACAATCTTCTTCCACGTGGCTGGAGGTCGTTCATGCTTACGCCTTTGCAGCGGGATACGAGGGGATGATCGAAGGGCAAATGCTGGACACGGCGCTTGAGGGGGCTCAAATTGCATTAAAAGAACTTGAGGAGATGCACGCCTTGAAAACGGGAGCACTATTTAATGCATCTGTTTATGCGGGAGCGGTTATCGGCGGCGGAACTAAAATGCAGATCGAAAAATTGAAAGCGTATGCCGGACATATCGGCCTTGCATTTCAGGTTTCAGACGACATCTTGAATATTGAGGGCAACCCGGCGCTCATGGGAAAGGCGACGGGATCAGACGCAGAACGCCAAAAATGTACTTATCCATCCCTCATGGGGCTCGAACAATCAAAAGAATTAGCAAATCAACTCATCAATAGCGCCTTGCATGCGCTTGAAATTTTTGATAACAGGTCTGACTCGCTGCGGGCCATTGCCCGCTATATCATTGAACGAAACAATTAAAGGAATCGTATAACAAATTGAGTTTACTTAAAAATATAAACAACCCGGATGATTTAAAGCATCTTTCGCGATCGGAATTGCCGAAACTGGCAGCTGAAATCAGGCAAACCATCATCAAGGTGGTTTCAAATTCGGGTGGCCATCTGGCTTCCAGTCTGGGTGCGGTGGAGCTGGCCCTTGCCATCCACTATGTTTTTAATACCCCCAAAGACAAGGTTATATGGGATGTTGGGCATCAGGCTTATGCGCACAAAATCCTCACCGGCCGCAAAGACAAATTTCACACCCTGCGAAAACATGAAGGCATCGCCGGCTTTACTAAAATGAGCGAAAGCCCCTATGATGCTTTTTCCACCGGCCACAGCAGCACCTCGATCTCGGCCGGTCTGGGGATTGCATGTGCGCGAAGATTAAAAAAGCAAAACAGCAAAGTCATATCCGTCATCGGCGATGGCTCGCTGACAGCCGGTTTGGCCTACGAGGGCCTGAACCAGGCGGGTGACATACACAAAGACAAGGACCTTATCGTTATTTTAAATGACAACGAAATGTCGATTTCCCGCAATGTTGGCGCCCTATCCTCCTTTTTAAGCCGCAAGTTTTCAGCTAAAAAACTTCAAGATCTCAGAAAGGAAATAAAAGAATTTCTAAAATCGCTGCCGAAAATTGGAGATGACATCTATCAGTTCGCCAAACGCTCCGAGGAATCCTTCAAGGCCTTTGTTACCCCGGGGATGCTGTTTGAAGCATTTAATTTTGTATATTTCGGCCCCATCAACGGCCACAATCTCAATCACCTGATCGACCTGTTAAACAATGTCAAACTCTTGAAAGAACCCATCCTCGTGCATGTCATTACCCAAAAGGGTAAAGGCTATCCACCGGCGGAGGAAAATCCGGTTTATTTTCACGGTGTCGGCTGTTTTGAAGTTGAAACCGGAAATTGTATCGGCCAAAAAGGCTCCCGCCCGACCTATACGGAAGTCTTCGGCGATACCATGGTCGAACTGGCTCAAAAAGATAAAAAAATTATTGCGGTTACGGCGGCCATGCCCGAGGGGACCGGATTGGTGAAATTTTCAAAGACCTATCCGGAGCGGTTTTTCGATGTCGGTATTGCAGAACCGCACGGGGTCACTTTTGCCGCCGGAATGGCGACCGAAGGCTTAAAACCGGTCGTAGCCATCTATTCCACTTTTCTGCAACGGGCCTACGACCAGATTCTGCATGATGTCTGTATCGAAGGGTTGCCCGTGGTCTTTGCCGTTGATCGCGGCGGCATCGTGGGTGAGGACGGCTCCACCCATCAAGGCCTGTTTGATCTTTCGTATTTAAGGAGTCTGCCCAAAATGGTGGTGATGGCGCCCAAAGATGAAAATGAACTGCGTCGCATGCTTTTAACCGCCCTTGAACATAACGGTCCGATTGCTTTTCGATATCCAAGATCCAGGGGGCTCGGCGTTTCGACAGCAGGCGAAATCGTTCCCCTGGAAATCGGCCGTGGAGAAGTTCTGACCGCAGGCGATGATGTCTTAATTTTGGCAATCGGAAGCTCTGTTTCCGAATCAATGCAGGCGCATGAGATGCTTCAGGGGCACGGGATCAATACGACGGTCATCAACTGCCGCTTTGTAAAGCCCCTCGATATCGATTTAATCTGCACCCATGCCCAAAAGATTCCGCGCATCATCACTGTAGAAGAAAATGTACGCCAGGGTGGATTCGGGAGTGCCGTGCTGGAATCGCTAAGTGACAATTGCCTGAACAATATCCGCGTTGAAAGGATCGGAATTTCAAATACCTTCATCGAGCATGGCCCGCAGGACCTGCTGCGATCAAAGTATCAAATCGACGCCGACGCCATTGTCAAAACCGCCCAGAAAATTCTAATGTCAACCTAACCCCAACAAGCTGTTGTTGCAAGTTTGAAATCTCGAATCATCGGGAAAATACAAATCACAAATTACAAATAACAAACAAATCACAATGACCGAAATTCAAAATTCCAAACAAAAAAATCGGAGTTTAAAATGTTTGATCACTGGAATTTGTGGTTTGGAATTTATTTGAAATTTGGTGCTTGGAATTTGGAATTTATCTCTTCACACCTATGCCTCAAAAGAAAAAACGCCTCGATCAGCTTCTTGTCGAAAAAGGGCTTATCCTCAGCCGGACGCGCGGACGCGCCTTGATTATGACCGGCAAGGTCCGCGTAAACAACCAGGTGATCGAAAAACCAGGCACTTTAGTCTCTCCGACGGACAATATTTTACTTAAAGAAGACGACATGCCGTATGTCAGCCGGGGCGGATTGAAGCTCGAGGAAGCCTTGCGGGTATTTAAGATTGACGTGACCGAATGCGTCTGTCTGGACGTGGGTGCCTCAACCGGAGGTTTTAGCGACTGTCTGCTGCAACACGGTGCGGCGCGTGTCTATGCCGTGGATGTGGGTTATGGCCAGCTGGCATGGAAGCTGAGGCAGGATGCGCGGGTTGTCGTGATCGAACGGTCCAATGTGCGCCATCTGACTCCCGAGGCAATCCCCCAACCGATTGATATTATAACCATAGATGTCTCCTTTATCTCGCTTAAAATTGTTATCCCGGCCGTGAGCAAGTTTATGCATCCGGATTCCCTGCTGATCGCATTGATAAAACCCCAGTTTGAAGTCGGGCGGGGCCAGGTCGGCAAGGGCGGTGTAGTGCGTGACTCGGATTTGCATTATCAGGTCAATAAGGCGATTTCCGACTTTGCCACCGAAATCGGGCTTGTTCCTGAACCGGTGATTGCTTCACCGCTGCTCGGACCCAAGGGAAACAAAGAATTTATCATTTTATGTAAAAATAAAAACTTGATGGCGTCGTAAAAAGTCCCATCTACTGCGTTGCAGTATTTTTTCAGACACT
>CAZNFS010000124.1:0-7441 GCA_964572695.1 uncultured Desulfobacteraceae bacterium | reverse complement strand
CATCGGCACGATCGGCAGTGTATCCAATGAAGTCGATCATGCCGAAATGATCGCCCTGAAAAAACTGACCCAAATGTCAGAGGACATAAATCGGGGCCGGGCGGTCCTTTTTTCAACCATGGAGCCTTGTTTAATGTGTTTGGGGGCAACGATTCTGAGTGGAATCGGTAAAATCGTCTATGCCTATGAAGATGTAATGGGAGGCGGCACTCAATGCAGTCTCCACAAACTGACGCCTTTATATGCGCAAAGCCCCATTTCCGTGGTATCAAATATTATGCGCCCCGAAAGCCTGGCCCTTTTTAAAGCGTACTTTCAAGATCCGGATAATCACTATTGGAAAGGGAGCCTTTTAGCGACCTACACTTTGAATCAGTGAGGCGCCTTCCTGGTGCGGTTCCCTGGCTGGCGGCTTTTTTTACTTGATTTTATCAATATGGTCATATATCAGAATACTCTGTAGACTCGCTAACGGGTCGTAAAAGTGCATGAGGAAAAGGGGAGCAATGCGCGATACGCATTGGAACATCGGTAAAACCCATAGGTACAGGAGGTGAGAGATAGCTATACCCAAACGACCCAGGAAGCCTAGACGATTTGATGGAATCAACATCAACAGGGGAATAAGAGCCAGAGAAGTAAGGGTCATAGATCCAGAAGGAGGGCAGGTAGGCGTCATACCGATCGCGCAGGCATTAGAATCCGCCAGTGAACTCGGGTTAGATCTTGTGGAAATTTCTCCCAACGCGGACCCTCCGGTTTGCAAGATAATGGACTATGGTCGTTATAAATATCAACAAACCAAGAAAAAACAGGAAGCCAAAAAGAAGCAGAGCACTTTTCAGGTCAAGGAAATTAAGTTGCGGCCCAAAACGGGAGCGCATGACCTGAATGTCAAGATCGGCCATATCAAACGATTTATCGACAGGAAAGACAAAGTCAAGGTTTCAGTCATTTTCAGGGGGCGTGAAATCACACTTGCGCAGCGCGGGAGAGAGTTGCTCGGCCAGATTGCGGAAGTCACCGATGAAATAGCAATGGTTGAGCAGGCGCCCAAATTTGAAGGGCGCACACTCGTTATGATTCTGTCCCCCAAATAATTGTAATTTAGATTGACCTTTATCATTCAGGGTGATAAATAAGTTTACGTTAATACTGAATCGGTCGAAATCGATTTCAAAGGTGGCGTGGGTTGGTAAATGAACAAAACTCACGCCATCAATATTTTAACCGAAACAGTGAGCCAACTTTACAATGAAACCGTTCCTTTACGGTTGCTGCGGAGTTCTGCCGGCCGGCAGCGCTTCGCTGTCGTGTTCAAAGGGCGGTAAGATTCTTCAATTAGAAGGGGATATTGACCATGCCGAAAATAAAAACAAATCGGGCAGCCGCGAAACGATTTCGCAAAACAGGAACGGGTAAATTTATTTTTTCGAAGTCACACGCAAATCATATTTTAACCAAAAAAACGACCAAACGGAAGCGTTCATTACGGAAAGCCCACATCGTGGATAAAACCAACCGAAAGGTCATAAAGCAGCTGCTCCCAAATGGGTAGCAAATAAATTGCCGAGAGATAGGGGAAAAAATGAGAGTCAAACGAGGTTATAAAGCCAGACGACGTCGGAAAAAAGTTTTAAAACTGGCCAAGGGTTATCGCGGGGGGCGCAGCAAGCTTTTCCGCACCGCGGCAGATGCGCTCGACAAGGCCCTGATGTATGCTTATCGCGATCGCAGGGCCCGCAAGCGTGATTTCCGAAAACTTTGGATTACAAGAATCAATGCGGCCGCACGTCTGCACGATCTTTCCTATAGCAAACTGATGCATGGGCTAAAAATGGCCGGGGTTGAACTGGACCGCAAGGTGCTGGCCGAATTGGCCATATCTGATCCCTCCGGATTTGAACAGATTGCGAAGCTGGCGGCGCAGCAGCTGTAATTTAAAAAAAAGAGGTCCCGCCGCCGCCAGGTTTTGACCCCCCAGGTGCAATAACCGCTACCGGTAATATCAATCAGGATGTAAGCGCTGTGGAGAAATCGATCGACCAGATTTATCAAGAAGCAGTGGAGGCGTTGAAGACGGCTTCAAATTCAAAGGCCATCCAGGATTTGTCTGTCCGCTACCTCGGTCGCAAGGGGGAGGTCACTCAATTTTTGAGGCGTATTCCGCAACTTGCCCCTGAAGATAGACCTGAAGCCGGCAAACGTGCCAATACCATCAAAAAGAAACTCGAAAATGAGTTTCAAAAGGCACTCGAACAACTGGAGAGAGCCGTGGCGCGGGATGATCACGGCATTGATGTTTCTCTGCCCGGGCGGGCCTGTCCAAAAGGCGCCCTGCATCCCATCACCCAAATCGCGACCGAAATCTGCGATATTTTTTCACGGATGGGATTTGATATTGCCGAGGGGCCAGAGGTTGAAAGCGACTACTACAATTTTACGGCGCTGAATTTTCCCAAAGATCATCCTGCCAGGGATATGCAGGACACCTTTTTTATTTCGGAGAACGTCGTATTGAGAACGCATACCTCTCCGCTTCAAATTCGAACGATGGAGAAACAAAAACCCCCTGTCAGAATCATTGTACCCGGTAAAGCGTATCGTTGCGATTCGGATCTGACGCATACACCGATGTTTCATCAGGTTGAGGGGCTCCTTGTTGACGAGAATGTTTCCTTTGGTGATTTAAAGGGAACCCTGACGACATTTGTGCATCAAATATTTGATCCGCAAACCAGTCTTCGTTTTCGACCCAGTTTTTTTCCGTTTACCGAACCGAGTGCCGAGGTTGACATCCTGTGCGTCATGTGTCGCGGGAAGGGATGCCGGGTCTGCTCCCAAACCGGGTGGCTTGAAATCCTGGGTTCCGGAATGGTCCACCCGGCGCTTTATGAGAATGTGGGGTACGACACTGAGCGTTATACGGGGTTTGCATTTGGGATGGGCATCGAGCGGATTGCCATGCTAAAGTACGGCATCGATGATATTCGCAAATTTTTCGATAATGATCTGAGATTTCTGTCTCAATTTTAAAACGACATTTACTAAAGCACGCCAAAAAGAGCAGCCACGGCAATACGGTAGATAAGGTATGAAATTCAGTCTGAGTTGGCTTGAGGATTATGTGACCGTCCGGATGGATGTCGGCCAATTGACCGATACGCTGACCATGATCGGTTTGGAGGTGGATTCCGTTTCGAATCGATTTGCCTATTTGGATAGCGTGTATGTGGGCCGGATTCAAAGCGTCAAACCTCATCCCAATGCGGATCGGCTTACGATCTGCAAGGTGGATTTCGGAGAGCGTCAGCTGTCGGTTGTCTGCGGGGCACCTAATGCAAAAGAAGAAATGCTGGCCCCGCTGGCACTGCCGGGGACCCTTTTCCCCGACGGCTCGCTCCTGGAAAAAGGGATCATTCGCGGGCAGGTTTCAGAAGGGATGCTCTGTAGTGAAGCTGAACTGGGATTGGGCATGGATGCAAGCGGTATTATGCCGCTGGACGCAAATATAGCTGTGGGTGCGCGACTCAATGTCGCCCTTCAGCTTTCCGATCCGGTAATAGAAATCGACCTTACTCCGAATCGACCCGATTGCCTGAGCATTCTCGGTATTGCCCGGGAAGTCGCGGCGATTCAGAAATCGCCGCTCACATATCCACCCCTGACACTCGATGACCCGGACAATAAAATCGCCCAGATGACCTCGGTAGGCATCGAGGCTCCGGACCACTGCCCCCGGTATGCCGCCCGCTTGCTGGAGGGGATAAAAGTAGGTCCTTCGCCCTTCTGGCTTCAAGACCGACTGCTGTCAGTGGGCTTGCGCCCGATCAACAATATCGTCGATATCACAAACTTTGTTCTAATGGAGCTCGGGCAGCCATTACATGCATTTGATTTTGACCGGTTGGAAGAAAACAGAATTGTTGTCCGCACCGCGGCGCAGGGGGAAAGCTTCACAACGCTTGATCAGAAGGAGCGTCCGTTGACATCCGAGATGCTGATGATATGTGATGGTAAAAAGCCGGTCGCCATCGGCGGGGTTATGGGCGGTTTAAACTCCGAAATCGAAGACGATACGTCGCGGGTTCTGATCGAAAGCGCCTGCTTCAGTCCGGTCAGCATCCGCAGGACAGCTAAAAAATTAGGTTTGAGCACCGAAGCCTCCTTCCGTTTTGAACGCGGCGTGGACCCCGAGGGAACTGTCAAGGCACTGAACCGTGCGTCCCAGCTCATGATCGAGATGGGTGGGGGTACGCTGATCGGTGGTGTCGTGGATGAACACCCCCGGCCCCAGGAAACAAAAACACTCACCTTGAGCGTTGCACGAACCAATCGTCTTTTGGGAACCGACCTGAACCGCTTGCAGGTGGCCGACCTTCTGCAATCAATAGAATTCAGGGTCGAAAACGAGAAGGAAGCGGACATACTTTTAGTGGCGCCACCCTCTTTTCGGGTCGATATTTCACGCCCGGAGGATTTAATGGAAGAGGTGGCAAGGCTGGCGGGCTACAACAATATTCCCACAACATTTCCGATGTTTCCGGCCGAAGGGCGGCCATTTCTGAAAGAACTTGCGTTTAGAAATAAGTTGAAACAACTGATGACCGGTTTCGGTTTTACAGAAGTGATTACCTACAGTTTCATTCACAAGCAATCATGCGACCGTCTCCGGTTTAAACCCGATGATGCGCGGCGAAACCGGGTCCATATATTAAACCCACTGGTTGAAGATCAGGCCATCATGCGGACTTCTTTGATACCCGGTTTGCTGTCCACCATGGGTTACAACCTGTCGCAGCAGAACAAAAATATAAAACTGTTTGAAATCGGTAAAATCTTTATCGACTGCGGCCAAGACCGGCTTCCCAAGGAAAGCGAAGTCCTGGCCGGCCTTTGGAGCGGCCCCCGCAACGTCGGCTCTTGGCACAAAACGGAAACTCCGGCCGATTTTTATGATATCAAAGGCGTAGTCGAGGCCGTGTTGAGGTCCTTAAAGATCGAGGGGTATCGCTTTACACAGCTGGCCCCTGCGGATTGCGATTATGCCAGACCGGGGTTTGCGGCCGAAATTACGCAAAATGGCAAACCGCTGGGCCGTGTCGGCGAAGTAGATCCACAGGTATTGGCGATTTATGACCTGAAAAAAGGCGCCTATATCTTTGAACTTGAATTGGAACCGCTCCAGGCCCTCTTGACGGCTCTCCAATATCGCCGCTCGTTGCCCAAATTTCCGGCAATTTTCAGGGACAGCACCCTAATTATTGATCGGGCGCTCGAGGCCCAGATGGTACTGGAACAGGTTATGGCCTTTAAGGAAGCGCTGGTGGAGGAGGCTCACTTATTCGATGTATATGAGGGAAGTCCTATCCCTGCAGGTCGGAAAAGCATCTCGTTTCGTGTCACCTACCGATCGCAGGAAAAAACCCTCGTCGATAACGATATACATAAGCTGCATGAGATCATAACGAACCGGCTGATGGAGCAGTTTAACGCAACACTTCCCTAATCAATTTAGACGGGCCAATATGAAATCAAAAGCATCCGATCGTGTCGATTTGCCCGACAAGCTCTATTTTAAAATTGGAGAAGTCGCTGAAATTGCAAAAGTTCCGACGTATGTGCTGCGGTTTTGGGAAACGGAATTTGCCCGCATAAAACCCAAACGAACACGTTCCGGGCAAAGATTATACCGCAAAAGCGATGTGGAGTTGATTTTAAAGGTCAAGCATCTGCTGTATGACCAAAAATATACCATAAAGGGTGCTAAGCAGCATCTTTTTCCCAGATTACAAAAGGGGGGGGCGAAGTCCGGCTCACCCACGCTCAGGGAAATCCGATCGGAGCTCGAAAAGATTAGAGACCTTTTGGCCTAAGTTTCGAGAGATTGTGGCCATTTAAGACGATTGAACCGCAACAGCGAGCGCATTCCCCATGGTTTGCCACGGGGTTAGCGAGCGAATCAGAAATTAGATATAATTCCTTACGGGGGCTGCGAAGCACTGCCGGAAGGCAGAACTTCCCTGTAGCTTGCTGCTGGGAGCTTTAAAAATATTGACAAGCTTGTTTTTGTGTCATACTACTATTCCCGGCTAGCGGGCATAGCTCAGTTGGTAGAGTACAAGCTTCCCAAGCTTGGTGTCGCGAGTTCGAATCTCGTTGCCCGCTCCAGAACAAGTAAGCCTTTTCCAGGTTACTTAAAGGTGGAGCTTTTCATTGCTTTTGGGAGTTACTTTTGGCGTTAAGGTTTTAGGCATGACCAGTTAATCTTTCAACCGACAAAAAGATCTACCTTTGTGATGGAAAGCGGGCTTGAGCCCGTTTTTTGTTTTTATAAAGATTGAGCGGTTGGCAAGTTGCCGAACTAAAGCAGGGCTTATGCGCAAAGCTAAAAAGCGCCAGACAAATAGAGGACGGATCACCCCGCTGCAAAAGGGTGCTCCAGCGACCGAAGCGGATATAAAAAAAGTTTTTCAGAAGGCAAAAAATATTGCCGCATCGCTATGCGCGGATGAAGATCTAGAATTGGTTCACATTGAATATCAGCGGGAGCCGGGCGGAAGAACCCTGCGGATCTATATCGATAAACCGGGCGGGGTAACCCTGGATGACTGTGTAGGGGTTAATCGCCAGTTGAACGATATCCTGGATGTTAGCCTGGAGCACGACTGGTCTTATAATTTGGAGGTTTCATCTCCCGGACCGGACCGCCCCTTGGGGAAAGCGGCTGATTTCGAGAGGTTCAAGGGTGAATTGGCCAAAATCAGGATCTGTGAACCGATCCGCGGGCAAAGAAATTTTCGAGGTATCCTTTCCGGGATATCGGATGGAATGGTGAAACTGCAGAACACCGAACGGCGCATCACGATTCCATATGAAAAGATCACGCGAGCACGGCTCATTAACTATAATGGAGAAAACGAATGTTTATCGCAGAAATCAAACGAGTCGTAGATCAGGTTAGTCGAGATAAAGGGATTGACCGCGAGGTTCTCATCACGGCTTTGGAGGAGGCGCTTCGGTCGGCGGCCCGTAAAAAATTCGGCAACAAGATTGACATTGAAGTTCAATATAGTGAGGAATCCGGCGAAATTGAGGTTTTTCAGTTCAAGGAAGTGGCGGAAACCATTACCGAACCGGATGTTCAAATTTCATTTAAAGAAGGACGCAAGCTCGATCCGGATTGTGAAGTGGGTGACAGCCTCGGTGCCAAAATGGATACATCTACATTTGGGCGAATTGCAGCCCAATCGGCCAAGCAGGTGATCATTCAGAAAATGAAAGACGCCGAAAGGAAAGCTGTGTACGCCGGCTTTATCAACCGCAAGGGTGAAGTCATCAATGGGATTGTGCAACGGATTGATCGCGGCGATATTATTGTCAATGTGGGCCATACAGAGGCAATTCTCACCATCAAGGAACAGGTTCCACGCGAGGGTTA
>CAZNFS010000123.1:0-7553 GCA_964572695.1 uncultured Desulfobacteraceae bacterium | reverse complement strand
AGCATCTGGACCTTAGGAAGACACTATATAAGGTTTTGGGTATTTTGTCCAACTCGATGAACATGGCACGGGGGATCATAACAATCTTAGACCCGCTACGCAATGAGATCGGCATCGAGATTGCCCACGGCATACCCCAAAAGGCCATGCAAAAGGTTAAATACAAATTGGGCGAAGGGATTACCGGCCGGGTGATTGAATCGGGAAAAGCGATTTCTATACCGAAAATCAGCCAGGAACCCGTCTTTCTCGATCTTACGGCTTCAAGGAAGGGTAAAAAGCATGGCGAACTCTCCTTTATTTGCGTCCCCATAAAAAAGGGGAATCAA
Source organism: uncultured Desulfobacteraceae bacterium (assembly GCA_964572695.1). Classification (GTDB taxonomy): domain Bacteria; phylum Desulfobacterota; class Desulfobacteria; order Desulfobacterales; family CAZHA01; genus CAZHAH01. The sequence continues at coordinate 7,224 of CAZNFS010000123.1, read as the reverse complement.
GTCATTGGGGCACTGAGTGTCGATAAACCATTTGAAAAGACTTATGCTTTAACAAGTGGTGAAAAACTCCTGTCGGTGGTGGCCACGATGATTGCCCGGCACGTCATTAATCTGGAGACAATTCGAATTGAAAAAGAACGCCTGCGGGAAGAGAATCGACGGCTCAGAAACGAACTGAAAACCAAATACCGGATTACCGGCATTATCGGCAACAGCAATAAAATGCGTGAAGTCTACCAGATGATTTCCCAAGTTTCCGGAAGCAATGCGACAGTCCTCATTCGGGGCGAAAGCGGTACCGGAAAGGAGCTTGTAGCAAACGCCGTTCACTACAACAGTCAGCGCTCCAAAAGGCCGTTCATCAAGGTCAACTGCGCCGCGCTTCCGGCCAATTTGATCGAAAGCGAGTTGTTCGGACACGAGAAAGGGGCTTTTACCGGCGCCATCCGGCAGAAACCGGGGAAATTTGAGCTGGGGCACAAAGGCACCGTTTTTCTGGATGAAATCGGGGCGGTTGAGCTTGATGTCCAAGCCAACTTACTGCGCATACTCCAGGAGAAGGAGTTTGAGCGGGTCGGCGGGCAAAAAACACTAAAAGCCGATGTGCGGATTGTCGCGGCGACAAATAAGAATCTGGAGGCGGCCGTTTCAGAAGAGACTTTCAGGGGGGATCTTTATTATCGCTTAAATGTATTTCCAATTTACATGCCGCCCTTACGCGAACGGAAAACAGATATTCTGCTGCTGTCGGACTATTTTCTTGAAAAATACGCCGAGGAAAACCGTAAAAACATCCGGCGGTTTTCCACGCCTGCCATCGATATGCTCATGGCCTACCACTGGCCTGGAAATATACGCGAGCTCGAAAACTGCATTGAGCGGGCAGTGCTTTTATGTGAAGAAGGTGTGATTCACAGCTACCACCTGCCCCCCACGCTCCAGACCGGCACGCAAACCGGTACGCTTCCGGCGTTGTCTCTGGAAGACGCGGTCGGCAATTTGGAAAAAGAAACAATCATCGACGCCCTCAAGAACACAAACGGAAATATCACCCTGGCGGCTGAACTTCTTAAAACGACTATTCGCAAATTCGGGTACAAGGTGAGAAAATACGGCATTGATTATCGTCGTTATCGATAGCGGTTGTGCGGTTCGAATCGGATTTATCCACCGAATACTTCGGGTGATGATTCGAGCCGCGCAACCGTAATGCGTTGGGCGATTGGGGCTATATATCGTAATAGAGAAAGAACTCGTGCGGATGAGGGCGAAGTTTGACTGGATTGACCTCATTCTCCATTTTGTATTCGATCCACATATCGATGGCATCCGGTGTGAACACATCGCCCTTCAACAGAAATTCCTGATCGGCCCGCAGCGCAAAAAGCGCTTCATCCAGAGAACCCGGGGCGGTGGGGATCTCCGCCAGCTCTTCCGGGGGTAGGCCATAAATATTTTTATCCAGCGGTTCGCCGGGATCGATTCGATTTTCGATTCCATCGATAACGGCCATCAGCATCGCCGAAAACGCCAGATAACCATTGCAGGAGGGATCCGGAGTCCGGAACTCGATACGCTTGGCTTGGGGGGACGTAGAGTACATGGGAAGCCGAACGGCGGCACTCCGATTGCGTCCGGAATAGGCCAAATTGACCGGGGCCTCAAATCCCGGTACCAAACGTTTGTAGGAGTTTGTGGTGGGGTTGGTAAATGCGCACAGGGCCCGGCAATGGGTCAGGATTCCACCGATGGCCCAAAGTGCCTCCTGGGAGACACCGGCATATTTTTCACCCGCAAAAACAGGGTTGCCGTCCTTCCAGATGCTGATATGCGTGTGCATACCGGTTCCATTGTCTTCAAAAATAGGCTTGGGCATAAAGGTCACGGTATGTCCATGCTGATAGGCCACGTTTTTCAAGACATATTTAAACCACATGAGTTGATCCGCCATTTCAAGCAACGGCTTATAGCGCATGTCGATTTCGCCTTGTCCGGCCGTGGCAACCTCATGGTGCTGGGCCTCTATTTGGATACCCAGCCCCTCCAGGGTCAGGAGCATCTCGGTCCGCAGATCCTGAAACTTATCCATGGGCGGCACCGGAAAGTAGCCTTCTTGGTGGCGCGGTTTATAACCCAGATTAGGGCCTTCCTGGCGGCCTGTGTTCCAGGCGCCTTCCACCGAGTCGATTTTATAGAAGGCGCTGTGGCGGTTGGACTCAAAGCGGATATCGTCAAAAATAAAAAATTCGGCTTCGGGACCAAGGTGGGCGATTTCACCGATCCCGGTATGTTTTAAAAAAGCTTCCGCTTTCTGGGCAACATACCGCGGATCGCGAGAGTAGGGTTCTCGCGTAACCGGATCGACAATATTGCAAATCAGAACCAGTGTCGGTTCCTGGTAAAAGGGATCGATTTTGGCCGTTGTCGGATCGGGAATCACCAGCATGTCGCTGGCGTGGATCGGCTGCCAGCCGCGGATACTGGATCCATCAAATCCGAATCCATCCTCAAAACTCGACTCTTCAAGCTCGCTGATCGGAACCGTGATATGGTGCCATAATCCGGGGAAATCCGTAAAACGCAAATCGACTACTTTTGCCTCACTCTCCTTAGCCAGTTCCAATACCTCTTTGGGTTTCATTCTTTTTACCTCCTCATTAGTTTATATCGCATCTTTGCCTTTTTCACCGGTGCGAACCCGAATGGCTTCCTCAACCGGCAGGACAAAAATCTTACCATCGCCTATTTTTCCCGTATTGGCGGCGGTGATGATTTTTTGAACCACTTGTTGTGCGAGTTCAGACGGCACCACGATTTCGATTTTGATCTTGGGTATGAAATCGACCACATACTCGGCCCCGCGGTAAATTTCCTTGTGGCCCTTCTGCCGGCCATAACCCTTGACTTCGGAAACCGTCATTCCCTGGATACCGATTTCGGTCAAGGCTTCTTTGACGTCATCCAGCTTAAAGGGTTTGATGATTGCTTCAATTTTTTTCATGTAATTCTCCTTTTATTAAAATCCTGATAACATGGGACGCATGGGGCCAAGGAGCTTCACGCTCCTTTAATCTCCAATACCTGATCAACGGCCGTTTTAATCGCGGCCTCCTGTTCGGGGGAATCTACTTTTTGGCCGTCAAAATCTCTCACATAAAACACATCCACCACCTGATCGACTTTGGTGGAAATAATCGCTACCCAGATGTCAAGCCCGCATCTGAACAGGGCATCGGTGATGCTGTAAAGAAGCCCCGGATCGTCATAGGTGAAGACCTCGACAATCGTAAAAAAACTGGAGCTTTGATTGTCGATGTCGATGCGATGCGGCCGTTTACCGAACCGAGGCCTGGGGGTGCGGTCGTGGGCCGATTTTTCCTGAAGCGCTACGCGTATGTCCAGGCGCCCGGAAAGAGCGTCATGCAGATTCTTTTGCGCCTGTGCCCAGCGCTCGGTTTCAAAAACCAGATCGGGAGGCGGTTTCAATTCAAAAACGTCCAGCGCCATATGGTTGCGCCAGGTGAAAATCTGGGCGTCGAGAATGTCGAGGTTGTTTAGGGTAAATACACCTGCAATTTTGGAGAACAGACCCGGATGATCTTTGGCGCAGATACGAACGGTCCGTGTCTGGGTGTTGGAATCCTTGAAAATCTGCCAGGCAAATTCACGCGGTCCCACGCGTCGATATAAATCCATATCCTGGAAGATTTCATCCGCAGGCATATAAAGGAGGTAGCGCGGCGACATCACACTGAAAAGGTCCTCGGTTTCCTTTTTCGACCCGGATGCCGGTGCGAGGGACAGAACGGCCTGTTTTTTTTCTTCGATGCGATTGACGGCCTCTTGGGTTGCCAGTTCGCCCTTTTCCAGAACATTGAGAATCTTTAAAAAGAGATCCCTCAAAAGAGTGGCGGTCCAGTCATTCCAGGCATTGGGTCCGGTGGCAATCGAGTCGGCAACCGTCAGCAGGTAAAGCATTTTGAGGCGTTCACCGGCCTTAATTTTGCGGGCGCAGTTTAAGGCGGTTTCTTCGTCATTGATATCCCTGCGGGTTGCGACTTTGACAAGCAGCAAATGCTCGCGGGTTAGAAAAGCGACCGTGTCGGCCTCTTGCGGCTGATATCCTTTGGCGGTCATTATTTGGCGGACAATCGGTGCGCCTTTGGTCGAATGCTCACCCCCTTCCTCGCCTTTGCCGATATCGTGCAGGAGCGCGGCCCAGAGCAGCAATTTGCGATTTTTTAATTCTTTGAACAAATTCCCATACAAAAGGTTTTGGGGATCATCTTGATCCGTGCCGAATTTCTTAATGGTTTGGACCGTTCGCAGCAAATGGATGTCGACCGGATAAAGATGGTATTCATCATATTGGATACGGTTTACGATTCCGTTCATTTCGGGGATGAACCGAACCAGCAAGCCCGTGTTCAGCATCTCCTTTAAGACGTTAAAAGTGGGCGCTGATGTCAGTAAGATGCGCTCGAAAGATTTTACGACCGCAGGAAGGGTTCTGACCTTCTCATCCACAAGATAGCCAAACTCGCCCACAATTCGTTTGGCTTCAATACTTAAGGGGATTTTTAAACGGCTGCTTTCTTCAAATATTTTGATCAGAAGCGCCGGATTTTGCAGAACGGTTTCAAGTGAGCCAAATCTTAACGCCCCGTTAACGACCTCCAGTCCCCGAATATCGGTATATTTTAAATGTTTGCTCTTGTATTTGGTCTTGTCGCTATAGCCGAGCTCAAACAACAGCATCAGGTGCTGCTGTTTGATAGATTCAACTTGGCGGTGGAGATCGCTTAGAAAATTTTCAACGCCTTTCTGGCCGTTATTATCTTCATACTGCATCGAATCGGCCAGCGTAATCTGATGTTCGAAATGAAGTTGATCATATTTGCGGCCGATCAAATGATGGAGACGGTTGCGTACCTCCCAGATAAAATCAAGGGCCTGTGACAGTTGCTGAAACTCATTGGAGGATAAATAGCCATTAACCTCAAGATCACGGGATTGTTTCAGATTAAACAAAATCCGGCCGATCCACAGCATGGTGTGATAGTCGCGCAACCCTCCCTGGCCTTCCTTGAGATTGGGTTCTAGCCGATAAGAGGAATCTCCAAAGCGCAGATGCCGGTCTCGATTGGCAGCAATAAGCCAGTCGATAATCTTACGGGCTTTGGGTTTGATGATGGCGGCATCTATTTTTTCCAATAACTCGGTGTATAAAATCGACATCCCGCATATAAAGCGGGCATCTAGAAGAGGGGTCAGAATCTCATAATCATGGCGTGCCAAGTCGATACACTCATTCAGAGACCGCATGGCATATCCGACTTCCAGCCCCACATCCCATAATGGATAGACAACTTCCTGAGTCAGGCCTTCGGCTGTATCCGGGATTCTTTTTTTAAAAAGAAACAGTAAATCAACATCCGAATGGAGACACTGTTCTTCACGTCCATATCCGCCTAAAGCAATAATGGCGTAAGGGTTTTTGTCGAGTTCGAGTTGCGGGCCAATATGGCTGGTTTCGAAACTATCATGGAAATAGGTGTCAAGCATGCGGGTGTGCTGTCCCAGAAAGTGAGCTGCGCGACCTTTAAAAAAAAGGTCGATAAGGTGTTCGCGGTTGTGTTTCAGATTGTCGGCAATAACGCTTTGGTTGTGCGGCATGATCCCTACCCATCAGCATTGCTATCCCAGAAGAATATGGAAGATAATACTAAGCAATAGATATGCCAAAAGCGCTAAAATTTAAATAAAAGTTTTATTTCAATAGGTTATAATAGTGCAAGCTGTCAATAGATTTAAGGTTGTATTACAATTATGTAAAAATTAGAGTAAAATAATTACAAAATTGTAAACTTATTTTAGGTTATATAAAAAAGACAGAAAAGAAAAGTCGGCCATGGATTAAGGATTCAACCCAGATAAGATTTCCACAAACCGATGACCGTATATCTTAACTCTTGAAATTTATCCCTGGAAACCAGAGCAGGCTTTTCCTCCAGACTCAGCCGATGAGCATCGGCACGATATATCAAATAGGCCATCCTGAGAAAATAGGCCGTCTTTTCATCCAGGATATTGGCGCGGGACAAGCTGTTCAGCAGTCGAACATTATCGGTCCATTTTACCAGTTGGTGGTATTCATGTGATGTTAAAAGGATCAGATATTGGACCAGAAACTCAATGTCGACCATGCCACCGCGTCCCTGTTTCAAGTCAAAAAAATTGGAATCAGTGCTTTTTTGTTCTTTACGCAAGCGGTTGCGCATATCGACAACTTTGGCCTTAAGGTCCAATTTATCGCGATAGCGGGTCAGAACCTCCTTACGCGTCTGCTTGAACCAATGGATCAGTTGCCTGTCACCCAGAATGGCCCTGGCCCTTAAAAGCGCCTGATGCTCCCAGGTCCAGGCATCGGTCAACTGGTATTCCTTGAAGGCCCGATAATGGCTGACCAGCACGCCGGAGCTTCCACTGGGGCGCAGTCGCATATCGGTCTCGTAGAGAACGCCGGCGGCGGTAGGAGTTGTTAATATGTGAATCACTCGTTGCCCCAGACGTGCAAAAAACTGGCTGTTTTCGATGGGATTGGGCCCTCCCTGGGTAAGGCCCCGAGCACCGGCATGCAAGAAGACCAGGTCCAGATCGGAGCTGTAGCTGAGTTCCAGTCCGCCCAATTTTCCGTAGGCGATGATGGAAAATCCCTTGTCGCACGACTGTCGATTCAGATGACAGACGGGGTGTCCGTGCTTTCGGATCAGGTGATTTAAGGATAGCTCAACCACTTCATCTAAAACCGCTTCGGCGATATACGAAAGATAGTCGCTCACTCGCATCAGGGGCAAAACACCGGAAACGTCGGCCGCCGCCGCGCGCAATGTGTTGACCTGTTTAAAGATACATAATTCTTCAATCTGGTATTCAAGATCATCGGGTGGGACCCTCTGAAGCCTCTGGCGTAATTCCTTTTGCAACAAGCCCTTTTCGGTGGGAACATATAAAGTTCGGGGATCAAGGAGTTCATCGAGTAAAACCGGATGACGGGCCAGATAAGATGCAATCCAGGAGCTGGCGCTGACAAGTCTGACCAGATGTTTGAGAGCGGCGGGATTTTCAAGTAACAGCGCGATATAGGTGGTGCGTTGTTCAATGGCTTGCAGTAGATCGACGGTGTGTTTCATCGCCAAATTCGGCTTGCCGGATCGACCGACC
>CAZNFS010000122.1:0-7583 GCA_964572695.1 uncultured Desulfobacteraceae bacterium | reverse complement strand
TGATATTTCTCCAATGCCCCCTTTACCAAATGCCATCGATTGTGTTATACTACTCTCCTAAAGTAAATCTTTTCCTTTAATTGCAAGCGGCTCAAAACAAGGATGCATATTTTTGCCATTATCAGTGATTTGCGTTTCCAGGATATTCTGGACATTCTGTTTCTAACAGTTGTGGCGTATTATCTCTACCGCTGGTTTCGCGGAACTAAAGCCTATAAGGCTTTGATCGGACTGGTGGCTTTAGGGGTCGTGTATACCATAGCAGACTCGTGGGGCTTCTTTCTGACAACCTGGGTTTTTCAACTCTTTTGGCAGGTCCTTGTGATTCTGCTGATTATCCTTTTTCAATCTGAAATCCGGCAGGTGCTGGAACGGGTAAACCCTTTAAAAGCGTTCGGGCTGAGCAAAATTTCCGGGACGGAACCGTGGACGCAAGCGTTTAGCAAAGGTGTCTTTGAACTGGCCCGGCAAAAGATCGGTGCGCTGGTCATCATCGAACGCACCGATCGGGTGGACGGACTGGTGACAGGCGGCCAGGTACTGGAGGCCGAACCGGCACCGAGTATTTTAATGAGTATTTTTCAGAAGAAATCACCGTTGCATGATGGGGCCGTTCTCATCAAAACCGGACGGATTTCTCAGGTGACCAATTATCTCCCATTAAGCTCCTCAGAAGGGCTTCCGAAGAGATGGGGAACCCGTCACAGGGCGGCCTTGGGCCTTTCAGAACGGTCCGATGCCTGGATTGTACTGGTTTCGGAAGAAAGTGGTGAGGTTGCCATTGCCCGGGGTGGGAAATTAGAGCCGGTCAACGATGCGCAGCGAATGTCTCAAATGGTGCTTGAAGCCATAAAACCACTAAGTCCTCCCCCGGGGAAATGGTGGGAAAAAGCGCGCTTTGTGTTGATCAACCGATGGCCGGCCAAGGCCTTGTCCCTGACCCTTGTGTGTGCCCTGTGGCTCATGCTGGCCGGTCAGCAAAATTTTGAGGTGAGTCTGAACATTCCGGTTGAGCTGGAAAATCTTCCCGAAACGATGCAGGTGGCAGAGCCGGTGAACCCCGAAGTCAAAGTGACCATTCGTGGACTTCGCAAAGATGCCAGTACATTGCGAAAAGAAAATGCGCGCGCCTACATTGATCTCACGATGGCACGGACCGGTATCTGGTACTTTCGTGTCACCCGCGATCAGATCGTTTTGACAAACGACCGCCTTTTTGTGGTGAACATAAAACCTTCGGAATTTAAATTCGATTTAAAGGAGAAGTTAGTTCGCTAACCCTATTTGATAAAAGTTCCCTGCTTGTATTCCTCAAAGGCCAGATCGAGTTCGGCCTGGGTATTCATTACAATCGGTCCCTGCCATGCAACCGGCTCATTTAAGGGACGGCCCGAAATCAGCAGCAATCGCAACCGTTCCTCCTTGCTGAACATTTTGACCCGGTCACCATCAGAAAACAGCGCCAAGTGCCCGTTGGGGATTCCTTTGTCCGGCTCTGAATTGAAATGCGCGTTCCCTTCGATGACATAGGCGAAGGCTTTGAATCCGGCTTTGATCTGCCTTTCATATTCACTGTGCGGAGACAGCGCGATCTCCAAATACTCAGTTTCAACGGCCAGATCCTGAACGGGACCGATCGCCCCGTCGATTTCACCGCAAATGATTTTGACGGCTACATCCGGTGTCGGTGATAATTCGGGGATCTGATCTTTTTTCACATCCTGATAGTGCGGTTCGATCATTTTGCGGGAAGCGGGGAGATTGATCCACAACTGAAATCCGCGCATACGGCCGTGATATTTTTGAGGCATTTCCTGATGGATGATCCCGCTTCCGGCGGTCATCCATTGCACATCACCTGAGCGGATAATACCCTGGTTGCCGATCGAATCACCATGCTCGACTTCACCTTGCAGCATATAGGTGACGGTCTCGATGCCGCGATGCGGATGCCAGGGAAATCCCGCCAGATAATCATCGGGATTTTCCGATCCGAAATCATCCAGAAGTAAAAAGGGATCCAGCAAAGGGACTTCAGCGTGACCAAAAACACGTCTTAAACGCACTCCGGCGCCTTCCATTGTGGGACGGTTTTGAAGTGTCTTTACAATCTGAGCGGCAGTTTCCATACGTATTCTCCTTGATGGAATTATTTCAAAACGCTTTTAATGAATTCATTTATTTTTGAATTGGCCTTATGCGCCAGTTGAATCGGAAATGCGTTAAAGGCATGAATGCCGCCGGCATAGACCGCCAGTTCAGATGGGTTGCCGGAGGCAAGCCAGCGCATATGCATGAACAGGGAATCGTCCAAAAGCGGATCTAAGGTTCCGACGCTAAAAAGCGCAGGCGGCATATTCTTAAGATCGGCAAGAAGCGGGGAGACATCCGGATCGGAGAACTTGTCCGCCGGGGCGTAGTTATGATGGAACCATTCCACTATTTTGGTGGTTAAAATCAGGTTCCGTTCGCCCCATCGCCGGCAGCTGGGTGTCATGGATAGATCAAAGCCGCCATAGGTCAGAACCGCTCCTGAGAATTTCGTAAAGGCATGGCGGTCCCGCATTCTGAGAAGTGTGACGGCGGACAGATTGGCCCCGGCGGATTCTCCGCCAATCACAAGCTTTTGGGAACCGAATTCAGAAAGGCTGTTTTGCGCCAACCACAACGCAACGGCTTCGCAGTCATCCGGGCCGGCGGGGTAGGGATTTTCGGGTGAGAGGCGATAGTCAACGCTGACCACGGCAACGCTGCAGGCCTTGCCGACACCGACGATGGTCTCATCGAAATGATCGGCCTGGCCGAGCATAAATCCGCCGCCATGAATATGGAGATAGACACCCTGCACTGTCTGGGGAATAAAGACACGAATCGGAATGTCTCCGGAGGGCCCCGGAATGACACGTGCCTGAGCTTCCTTGCGTCTTTTTATGGGTCCGAATACGGAATGCCCCGCCTCGCGTGCTTTGCGAATCACCGGCGGTTCAAACGTGTAAAGCGGGGGCACTTGGGAAAGTTCTTTCTCGATTTTGTCGTTGAATGCCCTGGTTTCCGGGTCGATGGATTGGGGATCAAATTCAGTTTGATTCATTTCAGGCTGAGTAGACATGGTTTTTCCTCCGATCGTATTTTTTGCGCTCGTTATTGCAGTTCAAGATGTTTTTGCCATTGGGCAATCGAATTGGCGTAATAAGACAAAATATCGGTAGACTCGGCAAGTACCCGAAACAAACCGTCTGATTCGACCAGCATGCGTCTTAAGATCAGCATCCTAAAGGCGGTTGAGATTGCGATTTCCATTCCCCGGGTGGGAATCAGTATCGGTGCGCCCTGTTTCCGCAATTCTTCGATTTGCGCGTGGGTCCGGGTTTTGACATCGAATTCGCTAAGCCATTCATGGCGGGATTGCAGCAGGACGGAGGCCGCAATCGAAATCGGCAGAATCGGAATGACCCGCTCAAGGGATTCCATGAGCTGATTTCCAAGCTCCTGCACACAAGCAAAGCGGTCTTCACGCGATATTTGGGAAAGGTTAATCTCTTTTTGACTGCAAAAGCGGTGCGCCGAAACAGGGGTGCCGAAATTGACACAGGCAAATCCAAAGCGGTGCCATCGGTGAAAAGCCATTTGCATCAGATTATGTCCGATGAAGCCCAACACGGTTTTGATCACAAACCATTTACTCCGTTTTTTAGATACAGGGTCGAGGGAGCGTACCAGGCTCCGGTCCTCCAGGGTACGGTCATAATTGATGCCCACGGGGATAAAGACGATATCCCGGTCAGATTCATAATTATAACTGCGCAGCATATAATCCAAGATGCCAAGCTTGGGCGGCCGCAGGTGGCCGTCACGGCTTAAGCCTCCCTCCGGGAAAACAGCCTGGCAGACGCCTTCCTTGGTGGCCATGTGTACATATCGTTCCAGCACAAGGCGATACAACGGATTTTGAGAATTTCGGCGTATGAAATAAGCCCCCATGGCCCGGATTAAGGTCTGCAAGGGCCAGATCCGTGCCCATTCGCCTACCGCATAAGAAAGCGTGGTCCGCTCGGCGGCCAGAAAAGCGACTAAAATGTAGTCCATATTACTGCGATGATTCATCAGGAAAACGACCGTGGCATTCGGGTCTATGGCCGCCAGTTGCTCGTCATTGACCTCACCCACACGAACCCAATACAGAAGCCGGGCGACTTTTTTAGCGATCCAATAACCGGTCCGAAAATAAAGATAGGCATTGAAAGAAGGGACGATTTCTTCGGCATAGGTGAGAATTTCAGCCTGGATTATGGCCCGCGGCATTTCCCGCTCCTGCGCGGCTGCCTGTATTGCTTCAATTACTTTGGCGTCATATACCAGGCGATCGATCAGTACCTGTCGCTTGGTGAGTTGAAACGGGCGGATTTCGATGTCAAGGCGGCTGCCGATTTCGTCCAGCACCCGATCGATTTTACGACGTAAAAACCAGCGCACGCTGGGAATCAACAACCGTTCGAGGGTCATCCAGATGGTGATCACCAAAAGAAGTAAAAAAAACCATAAGGGGATGTTAACGGCGCTCGTCATGCGTATGACCTAGTCTGGGTGTGTTTTGCGCTTGTCTTGATGATCGCTTTGGCCGGAATAAGCCCGGTCGCACTGGCTGAGACAATATTACCGGCAACGCCCGGCCCGTCACCGGCCACATACATGCCTTCGATTTTGGTCTGGAGGTCTTTGCCGGTTTCGATTTGAGTGGCAAAAAATTTTATTTCCGGCGCGTATAAAAGGGTTTCATCGTTGGAGACACCCGGAACCACATGATTCAATTTGCCCAGGCCTTCAATGATGTTGGTCAAAATTCTTTCCGGCAGGGCCATGGCGATGTCACCGCAAACCACATTTGTCAGGGTCGGTTCGATATAACCCTTTTGAATTCGCTGCCAGGTACTGCGCCGCCCCCGTTTGAGATCTCCGAAGCGCTGCAGGATCGGTTTGCCGCCGCCGATCAAGGTGGCCAAATTGCCGATGGCTTCGCCATAGGCCTGGTTGTCGGTTACCGGCTCGGTTAAGACAACCTTGGATAAAAAGGCGAAATTGGTGTTGTTTGATTTTTTCTTTCGGTATGCATGACCATTGACACAGACGAAGTCTACATAGTTTTCGATGGTCACAAAACCACCGCTATTGGTGCAGAACGTCCGGGTCTGGTCATCATATTTCGTGGTTTGGATAAAAAAGGTGGGGTCATAGATAATTTCACACAGATCCTGCATGATGTCGTTGTGAACCTCGACCCGCACCCCGACTTCAATTCCGCGATGGGTCAGTCCGAGATCATATTTTTGAGCCAGTTTGCCGACCCAGTCTGCGCCGCCGCGGCCGGGGGCTAAAATGACCTGATCCGCAAAATACGGTTTGCGATTGGTAATGACGCCGGCGACACGATTTTTTTTGACAATGACATCGCGCACTTCCTCAGAGGTGTGTATGGTGACCCCTTTGGATTTAAGGTAATCCGTCATGCCGGCAATGCGGTTCGGCAGAATGTCGCTGCCGATGTGTTTCTGCTTGATGATGAGGAGATCGATACCATAGCGCTTGGCTGATTTGCGGAGATTGCGGGCGGAATCCAAGTCGGTGGGATAAACGGGGCCATCCATTCCGAATCGGTTGAACAATTGTTCCGTCTCGTCGATAAGCGCAACGGCACTGGAGACCGGCATAAACTGGGCCAGATCGGTTTTGCCCAGCTTATGGATATAATTAAGCTTGCCGTCTGAAAACAGTCCGGCCCCGCCGATCCCGCACAAGATGTGACACGGCTTGCAGCGCATACACTCTTTGGTGTGATTGCTGGGACACTGGCGGTTTAAAGAGGCTTTCCCTTTTTCGATAATGAAGATTTTTAAGTCTGAATTCTCGCACAAATACGTTGCCGCAGACAATCCCGCCGGGCCGCCTCCGACAATGATGACATCGTAATCCGCTTTCTTAGCGGCAGTTTTCTTCTTTGTCATTTTACTCCTTTCGATATTCAGCGGCGGCGATCTTAATTTTGCAAAAAACCCACGGCGCTCCAAATCCGGCCCAAAAGCCGATAACGGCATAGCGCACAAATCGCAAAAAAGCGGGCGCATCGAGCCCGCTAAACACTTTCCCTAATCCGAATCTGAGTACGGCCACGATGGCGACACCCACAACGACGCGCAGTATGCGTGCCCACAAGACGCCACCGGCCGTAAAAGCGATCCAGCGGCGTTCAAGGGCAAATCCGACTCCCATTCCCATAAAGGCCCCCATGGCGGTCAGTCCGTTCTTGCTGCAGTTTGGAAATATTAAAACCAGTAGAATCGGAAGGGCCAGCGCCCAACAGAGTTGTCCGAGAAGATTTTGCCGGGCCATAACGGTTTCCAGAGAAGATTCAAACCGAACATAAAGCATCAGCCAAATCCCTCCGATCAGATAGCCGCCCACAAGATCGGTCGGGAAATGAACCCCCAGATAGACCCGTGACAGAGGGATCAGTGCCATCAGCATTCCGGCCAGGATCCAGGCCCAGGTTTTTCTCAGCCGGAATGCCAGATACCCCCAAACCACAACCGCCTGTTGGGTATGTCCGCTGGGAAAACCGCCGCCTCCGGCGGAAACAATTTGCATCACCCGGGCATCGTATGCAAAAGGGCGCGGCTGAGCGGCAATGACCTTGGCGGCTTCATTGAAGTAGACCGATAAAAGAAACACAATCGCCAGCCCGACACCGGCGCGACGATCGAAACACCAATATACAAGGGGCATCAATACAATGAAAAAGCCTTCGTTTCCCAAAAAAGTCAGGACGATAAAGGGCAGGTCCAGAGTGGGGCTCCCCTTCTGGAGCCACAGGATAATGTCGACGCCCCAGTTCAGTATACTATCGATGTTCTACCCCCTTAATTTCATACAGATTCCCGTCGAAATCCTCAATAAAAACAAGGAGCGAATCACCTTTGGGGACACGCTTGACCGGGAGGCCGGTAGCCCGGCAGCGCTCTAAAAAATCTTCGCGGTCTTCGACTTCAAGGCAGAGGTGCTCCAGCGGGTCGCTCGGCGGTTTGACCGCATCGCTGACAAAGACCTCGATCGCAAATCCGCTTCCGGAATAAACCAGCGCCAGGCATTCAAGCGGCCGGTTAAAAATTTTTTGGATCAAATCCCTGGGGAGGGTGGCTTGCTTGATTTTTTGCAGCCCCAGAATCTGTTCGAAGAAGCGCTCCGCATTTATCAACGATCGGCTGACAACCGCAGCATGAACCAGTCGCATGGTGACTCCTTATCTAAGATTACGCGGGGCGATTATATAACCGTTTTTCGGTTTCGCCAAGATCTATTTGTAAAAACAAATAATAAGCGCAGAGCCGGTTTCAAAACACCCCATTGACAGGGTGACGGTTTTGAGGCACAAATAAAATGGTGTCGTATTTTATTTTGATTATGTTCAGTTAGGATAAGATTAATAGATTCATTGTATAGGAATTTCCTTTTTAGACACGGATTGCACGGATGGCCACGGATTGGATCTATATTGTTTGAACAATGGTATCACTGTTCAAACAATGCTTCCA
>CAZNFS010000121.1:0-7588 GCA_964572695.1 uncultured Desulfobacteraceae bacterium | reverse complement strand
CCATATCCACCATCAAAAACGCCTTTACCGATTGGGAAATTTCCTTAAATACTTCGAAATCGATGATGCGCGGATAGGCGCTGGCGCCTGCAACGATCATCCTTGGTTTGTGCTTGTGTGCCAGGCGCCTCACTTCTTCATAATCGATTCTTCCGGTTTCTCGGTCGACGCCGTAATGAACAAAATTGTATAGCTTGCCGGAAAAATTGAATGGGCTCCCATGGGTGAGATGACCGCCGTGCGAAAGATCCATGCCCAGGATCGTATCTCCGGGATTAAGGAGAGCAAAATATACCGCCATGTTGGCCTGAGAGCCGGAATGCGGCTGGACATTTACATATTCAGCGCCGAATAATTTTTTGGCCCGTTCGATTGCAAGTATCTCGGCGATATCCACATATTCGCAGCCCCCGTAATAACGGTTGGCCGGGTAGCCTTCGGCGTATTTGTTGGTTAGAATGCTTCCCTGAACCGCCATAACAGCCGCGCTGGCAATATTCTCCGAAGCGATGAGTTCAAGCGTATTCTCTTGCCGATGGATGTCATTTTCTATGGCCCGGGCGATGTCCGGATCGATTTTAGAGATCAGTTTTAAATTCAAGATGTCACTCTGTAAGTCTGCCTGTAGCCGTTCACAGGTTCAAAGGTTTACCCGCCTTTGGCGGCGCCGCAGGCGGCCAGGGTTCAGGGGTTCAAGGTTGCATCCTTGTCCCCAACTTAATAAATTGAGAGAACACTTCCCTCGCGGTGATTAATCGCAATATAGGGCCGGATTATCGATTTGATCAAATTTTTTCAATCGTTGTTCATGTCTTCCCGCCTCAAAGGGTGTATTCAGCCAGGCATCCACGATTTCAAGCGCCAGTGCCTCCCCGATTATCCGCGCGCCTATCACCAGAATATTCGAATTGTTATGCCGCCGACTCATAATGGCCGAAAAAAGATCACCACAAAGGGCGGCGCGCACATGTGCGAAGCGGTTTGCCACCATGGACATGCCCAGCCCGGTTCCGCAGAGAAGAACGCCGCGCTCAAATTTCCCATTCGACACACTGGCCGCGACTCTCAAGCCGAAATCAGCATAATCAACTGAGGCCTCACTGTGGGCCCCGACATCCTCCACCTCAAACCCTTTTTGCGTAAGATGGGCCTTTATTTTTTCTTTCATTGGATAGGCCGCATGGTCGCCACCCATGATGATCCTCATGTTTACGTTCGACATCGGTATCCCTCTGGTTTTCTGTATCCTGTATGTTGATTATATCTAAGAACAAGATAGTGTATATTGACCCGCCAGTTACCGCAAGAAAAAAATGAGCTCATGAACGGTTACCTTCCATACAGGTGACAAACGCTATCGGGTGGTGCTTTGGGGGATTTGTTTGTGGTAGTATGCCGAGTTCCTGAAAAAATATTACAACGCAGTAGATGGGACTTTTTACGACGCTATCAATCTTGGTATTTTTTGTAGATCAACGTCGCATTGGTCCCGCCAAAACCAAAAGAATTGGTCATCGCGTATTCGACATTTTTTTTACGGGCCACATAGGGAACATAGTCAAGATCACAGGCCTCATCCGGATTGTCGAGATTGAGGGTTGGCGGGATAATATTTTCTTTAACCGCAAGCGCCAGAAAAACGCCCTCTATGCCTCCGGCCCCGCCCAATAAGTGACCGGTCATTGATTTGGTTGAGCTGATCGGCACTGAGTAGGCATGTTCTTTAAAAACGGTC
Source organism: uncultured Desulfobacteraceae bacterium (assembly GCA_964572695.1). GTDB lineage: Bacteria > Desulfobacterota > Desulfobacteria > Desulfobacterales > CAZHA01 > CAZHAH01. Next base: position 5,853 of record CAZNFS010000121.1, on the reverse strand, counting down.
TTTATGGCCTCCGTTTCATACATATCATTCAATTCGGTCGACGTCCCATGGGCGTTTATGTAATCGATTTTTTCAGGTGTTATGCCAGCGTCTTCGAGGGCCGAGTCCATGCATCTAGCGGCGCCTTCACCTCCCGGCGCAGGTGCTGCCATGTGGTGCGCATCGCCACTAAGGCCATATCCTATAATTTCGGCATAGATTTTAGCTCCCCGCTCCAATGCATTTTCGAGAACCTCCATGATCAGAATCCCACTCCCTTCTCCCACCACAAAACCATCCCGGTCACGATCAAAGGGACGCGATGCCTTCTGGGGCTCAGCATTGCGGGTTGACAGGGCTCTCATGGCATTGAAACCGGCGAAACAGGTGCGGGTAATACACGATTCGACCCCCCCGGCGAACATGGCATCGGCTTGGCCACGCTGAACAATTTTAAAAGCATCGCCGATGGCATGCGTGCCGGCAGCACAGGCGGTTGCCAGAGAGGAGTTGGGTCCTTTGGCGCCAAAGAGGATTGAAATCTGTCCGGCAGCCATATTTCCGATTAAAGTGGGTATAAAAAAGGGCGAAACCCTTACCGGCCCCTTATTATAGACATGCAGGGTTGACTGCTCCAGCAAATAAAGACCACCCAGTCCGCATCCGGTAGCCACTCCGACACGATCGCCATTGGCGCTGTTAATCACAAGCCCCGCATCTTCAATCGCCATCCGCGCCGCCGCCGCCGAGTAAGCAATAAAAGGCTGGGTCCGTTTGGCTTCTTTTTTAGAAAGAAAATCCGCCGCTTGAAAATCGGGTACTTCACCGGCGATTTTGGTAGCAAACTTTGAAGCATCGAATCGGGTGATCTCTCCAATACCCGATTTTCCCTCACACAGTCCGGACCAGGTTTTCTGCACGCCTGTCCCGAGTGGTGTGACCAGCCCAACGCCTGTTATTACGACCCGTCTATTCAAAGGACCTCCCTATCAGGAACGCTCGTTGATATAATCAATCGCATCTTTTACGGTTTCCAGTTCTTCGGCATCTTCATCGGAAATCTCAATATCAAACTCTTCTTCCATTGACATGATGAGCTCGACCAGATCCAGCGAGTCGGCCCCCAGATCATCCACAAAAGCGGCATCCGGCACCACCTCTTCGATTTCTACGCCGAGTTTTTCTGCAATAACCTTTTTAATTTTATCTTCTAGAGACATGCGCATATCCTCCTTTAAGGGAATTAAATAATTGACTCTTCTCGTAGTTAAGTAAACATTCCTCCGCTCACATGGATGACCTGACCGGTGACGTAAGAAGCGCCTGGAGAGGCTAAAAACGCCACCACAGCCGCCACCTCCTCCGGTTTTCCGGCTCGGCTCAGGGGAATCTGCTCCACCATCGCGGCCTTAACCTTATCCGGCAGAACAGCGGTCATGTCGGTTTCAATAAAACCGGGCGCAACGGCATTTACCGTGATTCCCCGCGGGGCCAGCTCTTTGGCCGCGGTTTTGGTAAGCCCGATCACCCCGGCTTTGGATGCCGAGTAATTTGCCTGGCCTGCGTTCCCGGCGGTCCCGGCCACCGAAGCAATATTAACGATGCTCCCCGAGCGTTGCTTCATCATGGTTTTGGCCGCATGCTTCATGCAGTTGAAGGTACCTTTCAAATTGATGGCCATTACCACATCCCAGTCTTTTTCTTTCATGCGTACCAAAAGGCCGTCTTTGGTGATACCGGCATTATTGACCAGCACATCGATTCGGCCGGCTTTATCCAAAATCTGCTTAAAAAATTGCCCCACTTCTTCATCGGACGCCACGTCGACACTGTATCCTTGGGCGGTTCCACCCGCTGCGGCGACTAGCCTTTCGGTCTCATCCGCGGCTGCTTTTTCCCCTTCGGGATCTGAAGGGGAAAAGTAGTTAAAATAAATGCGCGTAGCGGAATCACTAAAGGCCAGGGCTATCGATCTTCCGATCCCCCTTGATGCCCCCGTCACAACAACTGTCCGTTTATATTCGTCTGGCATAATTACCTCTTAAATAAGATATCGGCCGCCCGATCCATGTCATTGATGATATTATGGTAACTATCGCTCAGGTCATCATAGGCAATCGTTTTCAAAAAATCCGCTGCAAACGGTTTGTCAAATGCACCCGATCCCTTTAATATTTTCATGCTATTTTGGGCGGTCAGTTCAGCAACCTCATTTGAAAAAATTCTTGAGATCACTTTCATCCTTTCCGCTTCGGCATCGTCTTCTTTGATAAGGGCCTTTGCCTTGCGAACCAAACTGGCTCCGACTTCCACATAGGTCATCATATCGGCCAGGGCAAACATGATGTATTGTTTCTTTGTCAGTCGGTTATCACTGACCAGCGCAATGATTCGGTTGAGGGCGTTTGCCGCCAGGCCATAAAACCGGGCTCCGATATCATCAAATTGGCGGTCTAGTTCTGCCATTTCCATGGCCATCGAATTATAAAATTCGCCCTTGCTTTTGCGGGTGGCCTTCCAGCGAAAAGTGCTGATGATATTTTGCTGGATTTCACTGGTACCCTCATAGACGCAGGTGATTTTGACGTCACGTTTGATCTTTTCGACCTCAAATTCGGTAATGTAACCATAACCGCCCAGCGCCTGCATGGCGTCATCAGCGGTTTTGTTGGCTATCTCGGTCGCAAAGTATTTGGCAATGGAGCCTTCCACCTGGAGGTCATGATCTTCACTATCCAGGCGGTAGGCAATTTCATCCAAATAGGCCCTGGCGGCTTCTAAGCGGACGGTATGGGGAACGATCAGTTTGTGGGTATAGCCCTGCTTTTCCGATAGGGGCGTGCCGAACTGAATCCGATCGCGGGCGTACGGAATGGCAATCGCCAGCGCCGCCTCGGCCGCTCCCACAGCCATGGCACCAACCATCACGCGCGTATAACCGAATACTTTGTTGGCGAGCTTGAAGCCTTGACCCGGTACACCCCCGACTAGGTTTTCGGCTGGGACGAAAACATCTGTAAACGTTAAGGGCGATGTGTTTGAGGCACGGATGCCGTGCTTTTCTTCTCCCTGGCCCTGATCAAAACCCGGGGTACCCTTTTCAACTACGAAAAAAGTCGGTCCTTGCGGGGTTTTTGCCAGAAGCGTAATAAAATCTGCATACCCCCCGGTTGATATGAACTGTTTGGTACCGTTGATGACGTAGCCGGTGACCTTTCCCGATTCATCGCTTACCGGTTCGGCCTTGGTAGTGATGGCGGCTACATTGCTCCCGGCACTCGGCTCGGTTACCGCATAGGCCACCAGGGACGTGCCTTCGGCAATGGCGCCCAGCCATTTGGCTTTCTGTTCCTGCGTTCCGCCGACAACCAGCGGTTCGGCACCGAGTTGGATCGCAAAGAACGCGGTCGAGATTCCCAGGCAGATTTTGGACATTTCACGGGTTGCATCACAGCAATCCCGGGCACCGCCCCCGAAGCCACCGTATGCCTCAGGGATAAAAAGGAGCTGCAGGCCGATTTCCGGAGAGAGCATCTGACGGATGAAATCTTCCGGGAAAAAATCATTTTTATCAAATTCGAGGATTTTCTCTTTGGTGAGAAGCCGGGTCTTGAGCTGAATGATCGTATCAACGACCATTTGCCTTGACTCTTCGTCTATTCCTCGTAAAACTGGCGCTGTCATAAGCCGGGCTCTTTATTCCTCAGTTTCAATAACCGTACGTCCTTTGTACGACCCGCAGCTTGGACAGGCACGGTGGGGGAGTTTGGCTTCACCGCACTGGGGACAGGTCGACAGATTGGGTGCCTCGGTTTTTTGATGCGTCCGCCGTTTATCACGTTTTGATTTGGAAGTTTTTCGTTTTGGTACCGCCATGAGTAATCCTTTAACTATTTAATATTATTGCTATTTATATTTATTTACTTGCTTTTCAAACAATTCACGACCTAGTAATTGACTTGGATGCGGTTGTCAAGAATTTTTATTCATTATTTTGATCGCTTGTGCGCAAGCGGTATTTGTGCTATGAAAGCCATCCCGAAGCTTTATAGTCCCGAGTCATCATATTTAACCCGTTGATAATTATATAATTTACTGACAAATACTTGTTAGGGGCACTTTTCACCAAAAGAGCAATAATAATTTGTAGATAACTTTGCATATCGGCAAAATGCGCTGCAGGATTATCTTCGATATCACAGATTTACTAATTACTGAAAATCGATACAGACATGGAAGTAAAAGCAAAACGCATGCAAGATGTCGTCACTCGATTCCCACCCAGCCCGACGGGCTATCTTCACGTCGGCGGTGCTCGCACGGCCCTCTTCAACTGGCTTTATGCCAGGCACAATGGAGGCAAATTCGTGCTGCGCATTGAAGATACAGACGTCGCCCGCTCAACTCAGGATTCGGTCGATGCCATATTTGAAGCCCTGGAATGGCTCAAACTCGACTGGGACGAGGGACCCTTTTTTCAATCCAAACGATTGCCCATTTATCAAGAATACATTCAAATGCTCCTCGATTCGGGCAACGCCTATTATTGCACCTGCTCCCCCCAGCGGCTTGAAGACATGCGTCAAAAAGCGCTTCAGTCGGGCGGAAAACCCAAATACGACGGAACCTGCCGCAACAGGGATCTTCTCAAAACCGAAAACACCGTGGTCCGTTTTAAAGTGCCCCTGGAAGAAACAACCACGGTTGAAGACATTATCAAGGGGGATATCGTTTTTCAGAATACCGAGTTGGACGATTTCGTCATTGCCAGGGGCGACGGTACACCGACGTATAATTTTGTGGTGGTCATAGACGATATGACCATGGGCATCAATACGATTATCCGCGGAGATGACCATGTCATGAATACCCCCAAACAGATTCTGCTTTATCGTGCCCTGGAATCCTCTCTTCCGGTCTTTGGCCATGTTCCCATGGTTTTGGGAACGGACCGAACCCGACTCAGTAAACGCCATGGCGCCGTATCTGTCACTGCCTATCGGGATATGGGCTATCTGCCGGATGCACTGATCAACTATCTGGCCCGGCTGGGCTGGTCATATGGCGATCAAGAGTTTTTTACCCGCCCGGAGCTGATTGAAAAATTTACGCTTGAAAATATCGGCCGTTCGCCCGGAATTTTTAATCTGGAAAAGCTGCAGGCCTTGAATGCCGATCATATAAAAGTGACGCCCCCTGCAAAACTGGCTCCCGATCTGATTCCTTTCTTAAAAGCCCGAGATTGCGATGCCAAAGAGGGTGATTTTATCGAAAGCGCCATCAACACTTTGATCCAGCGCAGTAAAACACTGCAGGAGATGGCCGACGGAGCGGTTTTTTATTATCAGGATACGATCATCTATGAGGAAAAAGCGGCCCGCAAATTTCTAAAGCCGTCCGCCCTTGACTCGCTTCAGCTTCTCAAAACAAATCTTGAAGCCCTGGCAGAATTTTCCGAAAAAACGCTCGAAGATGCATTCCGGGCAGTGATGGAAACGACCGGTCTAAAATTAGGCAAAATCGCACAACCCGTCAGAGTGGCCCTCACCGGTAAAACGGTCAGCCCGGGTATTTTTGAAATCATTGAAGTGATAGGGAAAAAGAAGGTTATTTCCAGGCTGCAGCAGGCCGTCGAATATATACAAAAGCGCGTGGAAGAGCATTAGCGCCGAATTTAAAAAAAGGCTTTTAAACCCGGTTTCTTACCCGCTGAACACAACCCGCAGTGCAGGGCCCAGAAACCGCTTGACTATAAACTCCGGATTCTGTATCTGGATCTAAATCTCTCTTATATGCGTGCTGGGGGATGGTCCAATGGTAGGACGACGGGTTCTGGCCCCGTTAATCCAGGTTCGAATCCTGGTCCCTCAGCCA
>CAZNFS010000120.1:0-7875 GCA_964572695.1 uncultured Desulfobacteraceae bacterium | reverse complement strand
GATTACCCATTGCGCCGAGTCCCAGGGCAATCTGCTTGCAGCAAGTATATCCGCCATAAGGGTACGCGCAACCGTAGGTGAAATTTCCGATGCCATAGAAAAAGTCTTCGGGCGCTACGTGGCCACAACCCGCTGTATATCCGGCGTGTATGCGGCCGAATACGGCGCCAGTGAAGTGCTGGATGAACTGCGGCAACGGACCAAGATCTTTATGGAAAAGCACGGTCGGCGGCCCCGTTTACTCGTGACCAAATTAGGGCAGGACGGACACGATCGCGGGTATAAGATAATTGCCACTGCCTATGCCGATTTGGGATTCGACGTCGATATCGGCCCCATGTTTCAAACGCCTCACGAAGCCGCTAAAATGGCCCTGGAAAACGATGTCCACCTGATCGGCATATCCAGTCTGGCTGCCGGGCACAAAGCCCTCGTTCCGCAGCTGATCGAAGAATTGGCCGGACAGGGCGGACAGGATATTCTCGTCATAGTCGGGGGCGTCATTCCGCCCAAGGATTACGATTTCCTATACGAGCAGGGCGCCAAGCTGGTCTTTGGCCCCGGAACTCCGGTCCTCGAGTCGGCCAACAAAGTTATGAATGCACTCGATTATGTGGAATGAAGAATTATCTGTCAACTAAAGCGGTTGCCCGTCTTTTGAATGTCAATGAGAAAATGGTCTATTTTCTTGTTGCCGAAAAGGGATTGCCCGCTACCAAAATAACCGGCAAGTGGATTTTCCCTCAGCATTTGGTGGAACAATGGATTGAAAACAGCACTATAAACTACCCTGAATCGACGTCCGGATCTTCTCCCTTTTCCGGTTTATTGATCGTTTGCGGAAGCAACGACCCTCTCCTGGATCGGACCCTGTCACTGTTTAACACATTGCATCCCGATCTTGTGGCCGTTTTCGGCAACCTTGGCAGCATGGGCGGTTTAAAAGCGTTGCGCCGAAATCTATGCCATATCGCCTCCAGCCATCTGCTGCAGGAAGATGACGTGGGATATAATTTTGAATTTGCGGGTAAAGAGTTCGATCAGATGCCGGCCATTGTGAATTTCTGCCGGCGCGAACAGGGACTGCTGGTAGCCAGGGGTAATCCCCAAAAGATTACCGCCGTTTCCGATCTTGCCCGACCCGGCATCACCATCACCAATCGCCCCCTGGGTACCGGCACGCGCCTTCTTTTTGACCGGGAACTCAAAACCTGTGGCCTTCATGGCGACAAACTCCCGGGGTACCACCATGAATCACTCAAACATCTCGATGTGGGCCTTGAAATTTTGTCGGGCCGCGCCGATGCCGGTCCCGGAATTCGGGCCATCGCCGATCTTTTTGATATTGAATTCATTCCGTTTCGATGGGAAAGATACGATTTGATGATTTCCAAAGGACGGTTCTTTGAGGAGGGCGTCCAGCGTTTTCTGGGTCTCCTGCACGAAGCCCCATTTAAAGATCTAGCGGCAAACTTCTCCGGCTACGACCTCAGCTTGTCGGGAAAGATGGTTTACCCGGATAATTCAGAGCAAATCTGAACCGCAACAGCGAGCGTATTCTATACCCCAACCCGTACAAGCCTGAAATTGCGAATTACAAACACCAAATGCTAAATAAATCCCAAACTTCAAATATCAAATTCCAATGGCCAAACTTTTTAATCTGGTTTGTTATTTGAGATTTTGGTCATTGTGATTTGTTTGTTATTTGTATTTTGATTATTGGGGTTTAATTGTTAAGTGATTGTTGTCTTTTGTTTCTTGCCATAGAAACACAAAAAAGCAGATAGAAGGGACTATTATCGTCATGTTTCTAATCTATATCGCCATCGCACTGGGAACGATATACCTCCTGTTGAGTCTTTTAGCCACTTTTCTGGTGCATCAATTGCCCCGCAAGCCGGTTCAAGAAAGCCCTGATTGGGGCTCCGTCCTGGATACTCGCATCCCGGCTGCAAAAGGCGGTTTTCTTGAAGTATGGCGGGTGGAGCCGGTCGGGCGGCCCCGAGGTGTTGTCGTGTTGGCACACGGCTGGAGCCGCAACCGCGATCGCATGGTCGCCCGAGCACGCCTTTTTGGAAAAATGGGATTTACGACCGTTATACACAGTGCTCGCGATCATGGAAAATCGAGTCCTCATCGTTTTATGAATGCGTTTCGTTTTGCCGAAGACATCGAGACGGTTTTAAAATGGATCGATGAACCGGTTCTTCTTTATGGTCACTCGGCCGGAGCGGCCGCAGCGGTCATCGCCGCCCACCGAAACCAGGCCAGAATCAAATTGCTGTTTCTGGAAGGATGTTATGCCCGCACCAAAGAAGCCCTGTTGAGCCTGTATCGAAGTTTCAATGTCCTTTTTGGCATTTTCCTGGCCCCTTTGGTCGTCTTCTGGATGGACCTTTTTTATCAGGGAAGACTCGATTCGATCAGCCCCGCTCGGCTTGCACCCGATTTAGATCAACCGGTTTTGCTGATCCACGGCGAAAAGGATCAAGGCTTTCCGCTCCATTTTGCACAGCAGTTGAAAGACAGTTTCCCGGCCGGACAGGCCGAGCTTTTTGTTGCCAAAGGTTCGGATCACAGCAGCTCCAGCCTAACGCCCGAATATCCCGCAACAATCCGGTCTTTTGTTGATCGCCATATTTCCCCAAATACAAACCCGCCTTAATCGGCAACATCTCCTAAAACTGCTTGACAAGCAAAGCCGAAATGAGAGAGCAATGTCATTAATTTAGCGACTCACGGAAATCATTTTGTGATCGCTCAAACTTAGGACGGGAACCGCTAAAAGATGAAAAAAAATTTTAAGATTGGTGATAGGGCAGCCGTCACAAAAAGCTTTAGCGCCGCAGAAGTGAAACAGTTTGCGGATATGTCGGCCGATAACAACCCGCTCCACGTCGACGCAGAATATGCCCGCACGACACCGTTTGGCAGACCGATCGTGCACGGCATGCTGGTGGGCAGCCTGTTCTCAGGCCTGCTGGGGGAAAGGCTTCCCGGCAAGGGAACGATTTATCTGGGCCAGCATCTCAAATTCTTAAAACCGGTTTTTATTGACGTGCCCGTGACCGCTACGGTCGAAATCACGGATATCCGCCCGGACAAGCCGATTATCACGCTGAAAACCGTTGCTGTGGATGCTTCCGGGGAGACGGTGGTTGATGGCGAGGCAGTCGTTAAGTATCCGCATTAGTGTCTATCCATAAATGGTCTTTTCTGAATTGGGCACTTTAGATTGCCATTATTTGTTCATGGTTAGTCTGGAACTAAAGCTCAGCTGAAAGATTTCTATCAGAAAATGCACAATAATAAAATCATTCGCAGTATCTGCTATTTCACAGACACATTAGATGTCGGTCTCCGGGATCGAATTGAAAAAATTGCCACCCGCCTGGAAGCCTATGGTTATATAATTCAGACCCGAAGAATTTGCGCTAAGGGGCCATCCATTAAAACCATCCGGTCGATTTTTAACGCCCCCTCACTTTACTTAAGTGTCGGGACTTTGGATCGCAAAACAGCTGACAATCAATTCAATGACTTTATTAAGATGGAGGACGTCGCCTTTAATCTGGATTTAAGTCAAAATGTCCTCCCGCAAGATACGGACATCTTATTTAAAATCATAAAAAAACAGCCCCGCAAAACCTTCAGCTTTACGTACACTTTTAATAATTCGCCTTCCAGCCCATATTTTCCATCCGCCACTTACCAAAAAAATGGTTTTGCAATTGGCCTGCAGCCGACCGATCTGTCCCATGGCTGTCAATCACTCAACGAGTGGCTTAAAAAAATGGAATCGGTCTGGAATGAAATCTGCGCAATTTTGCATCCGGAATCCGATTTTTTGGGCATCGATTCTTCGATCGCGCCCCTTTTCACCGGCCGGAGCAGTTTAGTTCATTTTGTCAAACAGCTGTATGAATCATTTTCAGGATCAACAACGACCGACACGTATCTCCAACTCACGCAATTTATTAAAAACAAAAACCCCAGAGCGGTCGGTTTATGCGGCCTCATGTTTCCCTGTCTGGAAGACTTCGAGCTGGCCGCTGAATACGAAAGCGGCAATTTTTCAGTTGAAAGAAACATCTATTTATCACTCCACTCCGGTCTCGGAATCGACACCTATCCCATCGGTACCGATGAATCTTCCGAGAGAGTCTTTGAAATTCTGTGCCTGCTGCACAGGCTGGCCCAAAAGTATCAAAAGCCGCTGTCGGCACGGTTTATTTCGGACGGAAAAGCCAAGATCGGTGCAATGACGGATCTAAAAAACCAGTATCTGAAAGATGTTGTTGTCAGGCCCCTGTGAGAAATGCAAATACCGGAAATCACCATTGAAGAAATCATCGATCGTTACACGGCCATACTATTAGATGCATACGGCGTCCTGGTTCATACCGAAGGTGCCCTTGAGGGTGCGATCCATCTCATTGACAAGCTCAACCGCACCGGCAAGACCTACTATATCGTGACCAACGATGCCTCCAAACTGCCGCAAACATCAGCGACACAGTTCAGTCGTTATGGATTGAACCTTCAGCCTGAAAAGATCATTACATCCGGCGCACTCCTTAACCCGTATTTTGCCAAACACGATCTCCGTAATGCCCGTTGCGCGGTGATGGGGCCGGAAGACAGTATCCGCTACGTGGAGCTTGCCGGGGGGCAAGTCGTTTCCGCATCTGAGGCATTCGATGTGCTCGTGGTCGGGGATGAAGCCGGTTATCCTTTTGTCGAGACCGTGGACAATGTCTTAAGCGCACTATTTCGCAAAATCGACCGCAGGGAAGATTTACACCTTTTGCTGCCCAACCCGGATCTGATTTATCCCAAAGCCGGCCGGAACGTCGGGATCACCAGCGGATCCATCGCCCATATGTTTGAGGCGGCACTGAAACAACGATATCCAAATCGCCCCGGTCTGGGCTTTGTCCGTTTGGGGAAACCGAATGCAGCCATATTTAAAGAAGCCTTTCGCCGCTGCGGACACCGCGACGTGGTAATGATCGGTGATCAGCCGGAGACCGATATTCGCGGGGCTAACCGGATGAAGATAGACTCCGTGCTGATAACCGGCACTCTGACTGTTTCCCGGGAAGCATTTTTAAAAGACGGGTTGCGCCCGACCTACCGCATGCGATCACTCATAACCTAACCCGGAAAAACCGGTTGTAGCAAAGCGAAAATCCCGAATCATCGGGGAAAAAACAAATTGGAAGCGCCAAATGCTAAATAAATCCCAAACTCCAAGCACCAAATTCCAAATAAAAGGTATTAAACCCCAGGGCAAGCCCTGGACCCTATTTTCAAAGGAAACCCCGTCGCAAGCGGACGGGGTATTGAAAACCCTAATAAATTACAATACTCAATGTCCAAAACTTTCCTGTTGCGGCATTGTTTGGAATTTTGGATTTCGGTCACCTGTCGAGAGCCTCTAGGTCGAACGATTGTGATTTGTTTGGGATTTGTTTATTGAATATTGGGATTTGTTGAAGTGTGTTGGTTGTCTTTTTTGACATAAAACCACAAAAAAAATATAAGGCATCCCCTATGCATATCGAACCATTTCGATTGGAAAGATACTTCGCCAAGTATGAATTTGAAGCCCCTTATCTGTTAGGAGCATCGGATTGTGAATCCATCACGATTGGCAAACTTCTAAAGATGGACGCCGGCTCGGAGAACGAATTTCTGAACTTAGGGCTCGGATACACCGAATCAGAAGGCCATCCTTTATTGCGCGAACAGATCGCCGCCCTGTACCAGGGCATTGCACCGCATGAAATCCTCGTACATTCGGGGGCCGAAGAGGCCATTTTCAATTTAATGAACGCCCATCTGTCCCGGAATGATCACATGATCGTCCACTATCCCTGCTATCAGTCCCTGATGGAAGTGGCCCAATCGATCGGATGTGAGGTGACCTCCTGGAAAGCCCGCCAAAAAAACAATTGGGCCCTGGATCTCGATGACCTCAAGAGATGCCTGCGCCCCAACACAAAACTGGTGGTCATAAATCTTCCGCATAATCCCACCGGTTACCTCATGCCGCATCAAGAATTCAGCCAATTGGTCAATCTTTCTCAGACCCACGGGTTTATCATTTTTTCGGATGAAGTTTATCGTTTGCTTGAATATGAAACGGGAGATCGCCTGGCTGCAATTTGTGAGTTGGATGACAGGAGCATTTCTTTGGGTGTCATGTCCAAATCTTTCGGTCTGGCCGGACTCCGTATCGGCTGGATCGCAACCCATAACCGCAGTCTGTATCAAAAGCTGGCCTCATACAAAGACTATACCACGATCTGCAACAGTGCCCCGAGCGAATTCCTGTCGTTAGTGGCCTTGAAAAACAAAGACCGTCTGTTGAAAAGAAATCTGGGCATTGTCAAACCGAATTTGGCCCTCGCAAATTCTTTTTTTAAACGTTATGCGGAACTATTTTCATGGATTCCACCCAAGGCAGGGCCGATTGCCTTTCCGGGCTTAACAAAGGGAAATGTCGAAAATTTTTGTCACCAATTGGTTTCACATGCGGGAGTCCTCCTGGTTCCAGGTACCTTGTATGACGCTTCCAGCACCAATTTTCGGATCGGCTTTGGAAGAGCTAATTTTAAAACATGCATTCATAAACTGGAGGAATACCTAAATGCCAATTTCAGACCTTAAGGAGGAAATATGGGAACAGATATCCAGAATATGAGAGTTGCCGTGGTGCAGTCAGCCCCGGTACTGTTTGATCGCGAGGCAACCATCTCAAAAACCTGTGACCTTCTGGGTGAGGCCGCCACACAGGGCGCCAAGCTGGTTTTGTTCCCGGAAGCCTATATTCCCGCTTATCCGCGCGGACTTAGTTTCGGCACGGTGGTTGGGCATCGCACCCCGGAAGGCCGCCGTGTATGGCAACGTTATTGGGACAACGCCGTTGAAGTACCCGGCGAGGCAACAAAAGCGCTCGGTGAGGCCGCCCGCGAGGCCAATGTCTATTTCGCCATCGGCGTTATCGAGCGCGACGTCCAGCGCGGCCCGGGAACTCTTTACTGTACCCTCCTCTATTTCGGGCCGAACGGCCGGCTATTAGGAAAACACCAAAAGCTCAAACCCACGGCCGCAGAGCGGCTTATCTGGGGGGAAGGCGATGGGAGCACGCTCACTGTGTTGGATACCGAATTCGGTAAAATCGGGGGCTTGATCTGCTGGGAAAATTACATGCCCCTTGCCCGAATGGCCATGTATAGTAAAGGCGTTGAAATCTACCTGGCCCCGACGGCGGATCCTCGCGACACCTGGCAGGCAACCCTGCGTCATATCGCCTGTGAAGGCCGGTGCTTTGTCCTGGGGTGTAATCAGTTTGTGACCAAAGACATGTATCCTGACGATCTTGAAGGGCGGGAAGATTTAGACCTTCAGCCGGAAGTCATGTGTCGCGGTGGCAGCAGCATTATCTCTCCACTTGGCGAAGTGATTGCAGGACCGTTATTTAATGAGGAGGGAATACTGTATGCCGACCTCGACCTGAACGACATTACGCAGAGTAAATATGATTTTGATGTCGTAGGCCACTATGCGCGTCCGGATGTTTTTCAGCTGGTTGTCAATGAGAATCCGGCCCTTGCGGTGGTAACAAAATCTCAAAAATAAACACCCATCGGTATTATCCCCGATGACAAGGTTGGAGAATTCTTAAATGGCAACGGAATCTTCTATTTTTAAAAAGACGATCAGGGACTATTTAAAACAGATCGAAGAAATCGATCTCAAACCGCTGGTCACTCGTCTTGGCGCAGAGTTAGATGACGAAACCCTAATGGTCACGGTGAATTTGTTCTAATAGCGTAAGCTGCTGGCACAGGAGTTTTTGGTCAT
>CAZNFS010000119.1:0-7934 GCA_964572695.1 uncultured Desulfobacteraceae bacterium | reverse complement strand
TGTTTCGTTCAATTACGCGCCTTCCCCAGTAATCCGGCATGGAGTCTCGGATCGCACCAAAAAAACCATGCATTCGTGCTGTTTCGTATTGTCCTCTTCGAAGGCGTAACTCTACTGGATCAAGTTCAACAGCATCACTGCGTTCAAGATAGCGTCGTCCGTAAAAAAACCGCCCGACCGAATCACCGTCAGGAGTCACGGACACCTCAAAGCGTCCTGCTGTCACAAAATCAGTAGCCCCGGGGGGTACAATATATACATAGCATTCTCGTTCAGAAGTCATCATCTATGATCTTTCTTTTTGGTGCTGTCCGAGGGCTTCTGGCCCGTTCCAATATCTTGCCTTCCTCATCACTGTCAGGGTCCGCCAATTCGCGAATATCTCCATGAAGACCAAGCGCCCATAGTGCTCCTATGTAAGCGGCTATAGCAGTAGTAGGCTTACCCTTCTCGACATCTGCCATTACATAACGAGATATCCCTATACGTTCGGCTAGTTCTTCCATGGAAAGCCTGCGCCGCAGCCGTGCGGTTCGTATATTTTGACCCAAGCGATTTAATATTTCCTCGATCACAGCGGGTGGAGATTTTGAGATTTTGCTGACTCGTGGCATGTTTATTTAAAACCCCTTATAAGCTTTTTGTGTTTAATTAAAACAACATGCCGCTTTATTCACGGTTAGTCAAGGAAAATGTGCTTGATTGTTGCTTTAAAGCAACTTATAAACTATTTAAGATGTATTAAATCAACTTTGACAAGGCTTGATTTGCCTTTGAATCGGTTTGTAAAAAGTATTTCAAATAGGTTCGGTGGAAATAAAAAATCAGCAAGCTGCAGCATGAGGCAACTTGCTGATTTTGTTATTTTTTCTGGCGTCCCCAAGGGGATTTGAACCCCTGCTGCCGGCGTGAAAGGCCGGTGTCCTAGACCGGGCTAGACGATGGGGACGTATATCAAACTAAACTATACTGACTTTTCCGCTCTATCATCAGTTTCGGCATCCTGTGCTGTCCCGCTTAAAAAACGGGATCTTCGGCTCGCCCAGACTAGACGATGGGTACGAAAATGGTGGGCCGTGTTGGACTCGAACCAACGGCTCTCTGCTTAAAAGGCAGATACTCTACCAAACTGAGTTAACGGCCCCGGTAAAAATCTGTAAATAAGCCAAATGGATTATTCTTGTCAATAAAAAGAATGCCGAAATCGGTACTTTGTTTCGGTTTTATCCGTAGGGTGCGGCTATCGCGGTTTGCGCGCTATTTTCGCCAAAAGGCAGGGACCAGGAAGATAATCACGGTATAGATTTCGAGTCTGCCCAAAAGCATGCACCATACAAGCAGCCATTTTCCCAAATAGGGAATATCAGCATAGTTTAAGGTCGGACCCACCTGTCCGAATCCCGGACCAATATTCCCGATACTGGCAGCCACGGCGGCAAATGCCGTCACGAAATCGACCCCTAAACCTGCCAGGACTATCGAACAGACCGCAAAAAGCCCGACATAAAGCCCCAGAAACCCCAAGACACTCCGTATCACATCTTCCGGAATCGGTTTGCCGCCGATTTTCACATGGGTTACCGAATGGGGATGGACCAAAGAAAAGAGTTCTTTGTAGCAGAATTTCACATAAAGCATGATGCGCATACACTTCATGCCGCCGCCGGTGGACCCGGCAGAAGCCCCGATGAACATGCACATCAACAAAATCAGCTGGGAGACGGCCGGCCACCCTTCGTAGTCGGCGGTGGTATAGCCGGTTGTGGTGAGCATCGAAACCACTTGAAAAGAGCTGTACCGGATCGCCTCACCGATTTGGGCGTAAACGCTGCGATAGGTGCTGAAGGTAACAATCAGTGTCAACAGCAGGACCATACCGATAAAAAAACGACATTCGGAATCCCGCCACAAGGCCAACGGTTTTCCGCGGATCAGCTGATAGTGCAACGAAAAATTGATCCCCACCAGCAGCATAAAGAAGATAATGACGCCGTCAAAGTAGGAACTGTTGAAATGGGCAATGGACGCATTTTTGGTGGAGAATCCGCCCGTGGGCATCGTGGCGAAGGTATGACATAAGGCATCGTAGAGACTCATTCCCCCCAGTACCAGCAGGATGGCTTCGGCCAGTGTAATGAGGGCATATACCTTCCATAAGACCATCGCCGTATCGCGGATCCGGGGCGTCAGCTTATCCGGCACCGGGGTAGGAACTTCAGCCTTATAGAGTTGCATTCCGCCGACGCCTAAGAACGGAAGAATGGCCACTGATAAAACGATGATACCCATGCCGCCCAACCACTGAATAAAGCTTCTCCAGAAAAGAAGACCTTTGGATACCGCCTCGATGTTGGTTAAAATGGAAGCGCCGGTGGTCGTGAAGCCGGATACCGACTCAAAAATGGCATCTACAAAACTGCTGCAGTCGCTGGCCAGATAAAAGGGAAGCGCCCCAAAAAGCCCAACCGCGGTCCATCCTATCGTCACGATGGCCATCCCTTCGCGCTGGGAGAGATATTCTTTCTTGGAGCCGCGGGTGAACAGATACAAAAGACCGCCGGCGGTGATTGTGATGAGCATCGATAGACCGAAGGGGCCGATACTCCGGTCCCGATAGTAGGTGCCGACCATGAGAGGGAAAACCATCGTCAGCCCCAAAAACAGGATTAAAATCCCCGCAATATTCAGAATCTTGCGCCAGTGCATACAAGCCTTCGTGGTTGGAGAAAAAGCTAGAAGTACTCGAGCTTAACGGTCAAAATCTTTTCTACCTTGGGAATCGCTTCGCGTCTTGCGAATATGATGATTCGGTCTTCCGGCTCAATAATGCTGCCTCCGGAGGGGATGGTAATTTCGTCATTGTGGATGATTCCCACGATCAATGCACCTTTGGGGAAAGAAACGGCATGTAAAGGTTTGCCGACAAGATCAGAGGTTTCAAGTGCGACCGCTTCTATGACCTCGGCCTGCTCACCCTTTATCGATATGGCCGAAAGGACTTTGCCCTTGCGTATATGCTGCAAAATGGTGTTGACGGCCGATAGTCTCGAACTGACGACTTGCTCAATTCCGATGGCACTCATCAAAGGGGAGTAACCGAACTTGCTGATGCGGGTGACCGTATTGCGCACCCCCATGGTTTTGGCCAGCAGAGAAGCCAGAATATTGGTCTCGTCGTCGTTGGTCAAAGCGATGAAAACATCCATGTCCTGGATATTCTCCTCGTTTAAGAGTTCCTGATCCGATCCGTCACCATGCAGAACCACGGCTTTGTTGAGGCTTTCGGCCAGCGCTGTGCATTTTTCTACGTCCTTCTCAATTATTTTGGTATAAATCGATTTTTCTTCCAGGAGCCGGGCCAGCCGATATCCAACTCTGCCCCCCCCGACGATAAGGGCATTCTGCACCGGCCGGAGGTGCTTTCCAAAAAAGGTTAAGGTGTCCTGGAGACTATTTTCTTCGGAAATAAAATACACCAGGTCATCCGGCATGAGCCGGTCGTCTCCGCGGGGAATGATCAGCTCTTCATCCCGAACCACCGCTGCGATCAAAGGGCTTTGGCCTTCAATTTTTTCAGAAAACTCAGATAAACGGACATTCGCCAGTCTCGATTCAGAATCCAAATAGATCCCCACGAACTTGACGCGGCCGCCGACAAACTCGGCGATATCGGCCACGCCCGGAAAACTCATCAAACGATCGATGGTCTTAACAACCTCAATTTCAGGATTGATGACCGTATCGATATGCGGGGCGTGTTCGCAAAATGTCGCATGGTATTCATCAAAATCAGCATTACGAATGCGCGCTAATTTCTTGGTTGTGGGAGAAAGGATGTTTGCCGCTAAACAGGCCACCAGGTTGGTTTCATCACTATTTGTTACCGCCAAAAGGATTTCGGCCTCCCGGACACCCGCCTCTTTCAAAAGGACGGGACTGCTGCCTGACCCAATTACCGTCTGGACATCTAATTTGTCTGAAACCCGGCGGATGGCTTCCGGATTTTGATCAATGACCACCACATTCTTATTCTCGTGAGCCAGACGGCTGGCAATGTGGAAGCCGACTTTACCCGCACCGATGATGATAATTTTCAAGGAAAATCTCCAGAGCCAATTCCAAAACACCCCATTTCGGCCAATCTCTGCGTCAAACTCAAATTTTAATCCTCAAAATACTCAATGTATTCCTGTGGTTGCACGCAGTGAAGCGTCAGCGCAATATTTTCGCTTTCCTTAACCTTAACCAAACTGAAACGTTTTAAAATTGACTCTCCGTTTAGATTCGGTTCAAAACAAACGGGAAATTCTGCAACAATAGGAACCATTTAGTCAATAAACAATCTGCTGCTGTTTACGGGACCGTCATAATTGTCCGCCGGCTACAATATGAACCCGATGACACATACAAGGATCATTGCCGCAAGTGTGATCCAGTCGGTGCCGGCTGATGAAAGCTCGGGTTTGGAACGGTTTTCGGTGTAACACCTTGCTTCCATAGCAAAAACGATCTGATCAGCCTGTTCAAAAGTACGTCGTATCATGGGCATGATCAGTTTTTTTGTGCGGTATACCGGATTTTTGCGGTTTCCAAGGCAGCGTGCATAAACCGCAGCCGAGGTTTCCTTCGCCTGTTGGAAAATTAAGGGCAAAAACCGTAAAATCAGGCTGATCATGGTGGCGGCTTTCTGGTTTGGGATTTTCGGAAAGGGCCGTAAAAACCATACCACCGCGGCTCTAATCTCAGATACCCGCGTTGTCGCCACAAACAGCAGCCCCCATAACACAATTAATAAAATCCGCCAACTGACAGTTAGTCCCGCATAAAGACCCTCTTTAGACAGGCTGACAGGGCCAAATGTCAACAGGGAGGATCCTGGTGTTAAGAAAATTCGCAAAAGACAGATCAGAAGCAACAAAAACAGTAAATAACGGAGCTCACCTAAGATTTCGCCAAAAGGGAGCCGCACATGTCGCATACCGCCAACCACGATCAACGTAAACCAGACAAGGGCAGTCAGGTTTGCCGTAGCCGAAACCAGACTCAGACCCAGCATGATGACAAGCTTAAAGCGAACATCCATTTGGTGCGGCACCGAACTTCCGGTCCTGTATCCGATGGTTGTCAGTTCAGCCAAGAATCCATCTCTTTGCCCCACCGCGACGAGCACGGTTCGCGTACACCGTGGGCCTCTACTTTTTTTACAAGACCGGCGGGATGACCGTCCTGGGCGATCGTGCCCTTATCCATGATGATCAGTCGCTCGGTGTGGGCGATGATTTTTTCCAAATCGTGTGTGGCCAGAATAATGGTATGCCCGGCTTGATGAAGCTTCAGAATCTCTCTTAATACCTCCCTGACTCCGTGATAATCGAGGCTGGCAAAGGGCTCGTCAAAAACAATAATCTTGGGTCGCATGGCCAGTATCCCGGCTATCGCAAGCCTCCGCTTTTCTCCTCCCGATAACAGGTGCGGCCTTTCCTCGACCAGGCCATCCAGACCTACCCTGCCGATGGCGTGGGTGACGCGGTTTTTAATTTCGGTCCGATCTAAAGCCAGATTTTCGGGCCCGAAGGCAACGTCTTCATAAACGGATTCGCCCACGATTTGACTGTCGGGATTCTGAAACACCATCCCCACTGCCTGTCTGGCTCGTCGGAGATTTTCGGAAACCAGCCCACCGGCCACCCGAACCGTCCCTTGAGTCGGATGTATAAGCCCGTTCAGATGCATCAGCAACGTGGTTTTACCGGATCCGTTTTTTCCGGCAATGACCACAAATTGACCTTTCCGTATGGTCAGATTGATGCAGTTTAAGCCAATCGTACCATTTGAAAATCGATGGGTTAGATTGTGTATCTCAATGATATTCATATGGGGATTGATTAACATCCGCGTCTTTGGGAGTGTAAAATCAGGTTCTTTTAATAATGGGCCGCAGACCCCTGACAATGGGTAGGGCTGCCGCAATCTTTATCGCGTCGCCGATGAGAAAAGGATACATTCCCACCGCAAGCGTTTTGGCCAGTGTCATTCCGGTGAGCGTTTTAAGCCACACGACCCCGCAGACATAGATGACGATTGTGCCTGCAATCATGGCCACCACATCCATAATCGCATTCTGGCCCTCTTTTTTAGAAATCAAGCCTATCAGATACACCGCCGGAAGAAATCCCAGGAGATATCCGCCTGTCGGTCCCACGATCCGACCGATTCCGCCCGTGCCGCCGGCAAAGACCGGGAGGCCCAGTATTCCGGCCAAAAGATAAACCGCCACACTGGCACTGCCCCATTTGGGTCCCAGGAGGAGTCCGGCTAACAAAATGAAGAGATTCTGCAAAACGATGGGGACCGGTCCGATCGGTATGGCGATATAAGCCCCTACCGCCGTGAGAGCGGCCAGCAACGACGCATAAACGGTCATTCGTAATTGATTATTAGCGTCCATTTGAATTGATGTACTCCTTTTGGCTGTTACCTGCTAAAGCTCCTCGCTTGTTTGATGAAAGCAGTCCCCGTAAATCACCCTTTGGGTAGATCCGTCCGGCCGTTCCAGGATAAGCGCCCCGCTTTCATCCACATCTTTGGCGACACCATGAAATACATCCTGCGTTGTCTCGATTCTGACCGGTCGATTGAGGGTGACGGCCATTTTTCTCCACTCGGGGATTACCTGAAATGTGGTCACCTGATCCATCAAATTCTCAAATTGATCCAAAAATGCAGCCAGTAGCTTCTTGCGCGATACGTCTCTGTTGAGAAGCTGTTTCAGGGATGTGGCCGCGGGTTCTTTTAGAGACGGATCATTATTGACATTGATACCGATACCGATATTGACAAAAGTCACCACATCGGCTTCGGCTTCCATTTCCGTTAGAATTCCGGCAACTTTTTTATTATTTACGAAAATATCGTTAGGCCACTTTATCCCGGCCTCAACGGCCAGTTTTTGCCGCAGAACCCGGGCCAGTCCGATGGAGGCCAAAAAATTGACCCGATAGCTTTGCGCCGGTGACAGGTTCGGTCGCAGCACGATGGTAAAATAAAGCCCGCCTGGGGAAGAACGCCAGATTCTTTTGAGGCGCCCTCTCCCTTTTATCTGTTGTTCCGCCACAACAATCGAAAAATGGGGACACCCTCCCCTTGCCAATCGACGCGCCTCGTCCATGGTGGAGTTGGTCTCTTGAAAAAAATGAAGGTTCGCTGCCCGGCTCGGAAACTCCCAGGGAAAAGGGGTATCCGGCGATTGATGCAGTCGATAGCCACGCGCTGAAGATACGATGCGGTATCCCAGTTCGTTTAGCTTCCGGATGTGCTTCCACACGGCCACCCGTGAAATTCCTAATTTGCGGCTGATGTGCTCACCGGATACGATTTGGTCTTGATCCCGCAACAGGGTCAAAAGTTTATTTTTCATTTTGGTTACCCTAAAGAGAATGTGTGGTTAACCAAAAAAAAGGGGGCATGTCAAGGAGATTTAAAAAATGGAAGGCGTTCACAGGTTTACCCGCCTTGGGCGGCGCCGTAGGCGACCAGGGTTCAGAGTTCAAGGTTCAGGGTTGGAAAGCGTCAAAAGGAGAGTCGCTGCAATATCCTGTCATGGATATTGTCAAAACCGCCGTTGGACATGATCAGAATCGTATCGCCGGGTTTGGCCTTAGTGACGACAAAATCGATGATCTCATCCGTCTCTGGAAAATAGTAGGCTTTATGCCCTTTGCGCTTTAGATCCCGGACCAGTTTTTCCGCAGAAAACCGTTCTTGGGGCGGAATCTTGTCCAAAAGGGGTGGCTTGCGGATACATATCAGATCAGCCCCTTTAAAGGAATGGGGATAAACATCTTGAAAGATGTTACGACGGCTGGAGTTGGTGCGGGGTTCGAATACCGCCAACAGTCGACCTTTGTTACAAAAGGGTTTAATACCTCGAATGG
>CAZNFS010000118.1:0-8335 GCA_964572695.1 uncultured Desulfobacteraceae bacterium | reverse complement strand
GCATCCGAAATTTCACCGACGGTTGCGCGTACCCTTGTTGCGGATATACTTGCTGCAAGCAGATTGCCCTGGGACTCGGCGCAATGGGTAATCGCTTCCAGGGCACGCCGCACGGCGTCATTATCTCTTGAATTTTTGATTTCTTTTAAGCGCGCGATCTGCTCATCACGTATGGCGCCGGGCACCTCCAGCACCTCCATATCAACCTCTTCCTCAACCTGGTATTTATTGACACCTACGATTACATCTTCGCCTTTGTCGATCCGGGCCTGGCGCCGGGCAGCGGATTCTTCAATCCTCAGTTTCGGCATTCCGGATTCGATGGCTTTGGCCATACCCCCGAGTTCTTCGACTTCGTCGATAATCCGGCGCGCTTCGTTAATGATTCCGTCGGTCAATGCTTCCACATAATAGGAACCACCGAGGGGGTCGACCACATGACAGATTTGGGATTCCTCCTGTACAAGAATTTGGGTG
Source organism: uncultured Desulfobacteraceae bacterium (assembly GCA_964572695.1). GTDB lineage: Bacteria > Desulfobacterota > Desulfobacteria > Desulfobacterales > CAZHA01 > CAZHAH01. The sequence goes on along the minus strand of CAZNFS010000118.1, from coordinate 7,858 downwards.
TTGCGGGCGATACGCGCGGACAATTCAGTCGGCAGACTTACGGCCTCATCAAAGGAGTTGGTGTGGAGTGACTGGGTTCCACCCAAAGCCGCCGACAAACATTCAAGTGTGGTTCGAATAATATTGTTATAGGGATCCTGTTGGGTAAGACTCCAGCCCGAAGTCTGAACATGGGTTCTTAACATGCTGGAACGCGGGTCCTGGGGGTTGAATTGGCTGATCAATTCATGCCACAAGAACCGGGCCGCCCGCAGCATGGCAATTTCCATAAAGAAATTCATTCCAACCCCAAAGAAGAATGAAAGCCGTGGGGCAAACGTGTCGATATCAAGCCCGGCATCGATGGCGGCGCGAACATATTCCAGTCCGTCGGCCAGGGTGAAGGCCGTTTGCAAAACCGAATCCGCGCCGGCTTCCATCATGTGATAGCCGCTGATGCTGACGGTATTGAATCGGGGCAGGTGCTCGGAACAGTACCGAATGATGTCGGAGACGATCCGCATGGAAGGCACGGGCGGATAGATATACGTGTTACGGGTCAAGTATTCTTTTAAAATGTCATTTTGAATCGTGCCGGTCAGTTGCTCCTGCTTGGCCCCTTGCTCCTCGGCGGCGACAATGTAACCGGCCAGAATAGGTAAAACCGCACCGTTCATGGTCATTGAAACTGACATTTTATCGAGCGGTATCTGGTCAAAAAGGATTTTCATATCTTCAACCGAATCGATGGCAACCCCGGCCTTGCCGATATCGCCGGCGACTCTGGGATGATCCGAATCATAGCCGCGGTGCGTGGCAAGGTCAAAGGCCACGGAAAGGCCTTTTTGACCGGCGGCCAGGCATTTGCGGTAAAATGTGTTCGATTCTTTGGCGGTGGAAAAGCCGGCATACTGGCGTATGGTCCAGGGCCGTCCCGTATACATCGTGGCGCGCGGGCCGCGCACAAAAGGCGGCATTCCGGAAAGGGTATTCATATGCGCAAAGCCTTCAAGGTCTTCGGCGGAATAAACCGGCTTGACCGATATTCCCTCGGGTGTTTTCCATGTGAGGGCATCAATTGGTTTTCCTCTGAGTTCTTTTTGAGCCATTTCGATCCATTTTTCTTTGTCAGGATGTTCAGACATGATATATTCCTCTTTTTATAAATGATTGGAGTTCAGGTGACATTTAAACGGCGTTAAAATGTTTTGTAAACCGGTCATAGGCTATATCCAAAAGTCTTTGTTCTGTCAATATTGTTTGAACCGCAATAACGAGCGAGCGATAATTTAATGCGCAAGCGCACGGAGGGACAAATTTTCTGGGTTGTTGGTGCCGGGAAATTCGGTGCTAAAGCCGTACAAACCTTAATTTCGGAGAATTCCCGGGTGCAGGTGGTCCTGGTCGATTCCGATCCCGAGAAACTTAAAGGATGGGATGAGCCCGTTGAGACGGTCGCCGCCGATGGTGTTACCTATTTGGCGACCCGGCTTAAGCAGGGCCGGAAGCCGGGTTGGATCATACCGGCCATCCCGGTGCATGTTGCCCTGGACTTGATCGCCGGATTGCTGCCAAAAGAAATCCAAATTGAACCGATACCCTTTCCGGCAGAGATTCGTCAAAAACTGCCCAATGCGATCATCGCAGAAGAGGGCCAGCTTTGGGTGAGCCATGCCACCTTCCTATGTCCGGTCAACTGCTCGGAGCCGGATGAATATTGTACGGTGACGCGGAAAGCGCGCAACCCGGATATGTACCGTCTACTCGAAGAATTAAATACGGCTGCTTTTAATTCGGTGGTGGTGCGCAGCCGGCAACTCGCTCCAGGGGTGGGCGGATATCGACCGGCCGATATCTATCGCGCATTATCCGGGGTGAGACGTTCAAAGGGCCCGATTCTCGTCAGCACCGCCTGTCGTTGTCATGGGGTCGTCAACGCGATAAGGACCAAATAGCGCCGATTCACTGGAGCAAACGGCACATTTTCACCCATATTTACCCCTTTACATGAAGACGATTGCCGATGTCGGTGAGTAGTATATATTTCCACTGAGAGAAATAGACCCGTCACTTAAAAAAATTGCATAAAATACCGGTTTGGGATACAAAAAGAAAGCCTGATATTACAAGTGGTCGCAAAAATCTTTTTGAACGAAATTTTGCCATTTTTACTAAAATGGCAAACCAAAAGTGAAAAGGGAAAGCGAATCAGATGCCGGGGAAATCGTCTGTGAGTGTATTAAGCGCATTCATGCTGCTGTTTGCTGCAAGCGGCGCAGGTGCAGTGACCCGGATTCCGGTGTTTGTAAGCATTGTTCCCCAAAAGTATTTTGTTGAAAAGATAGGCGGAGATTTGGTTGATGTTCATACGATGGTGTCCCCCGGTGCCAGTCCGGCAACCTATGAACCCAAACCGCGACAGATGGCCGCATTAACAAAGGCCAAAGTTTATTTTGCCATCGGGGTCCCGTTTGAAAGCCGCTGGCTGCAAAAGATTGCCGCCGCCAACCCTTTACTGGAGGTCATCCATACGGATCGTGGGACAGTCAAGATACCGATGCAGACCTTCCATCACAGCGGTTCCGGAAAACAGCATCCTGAACCAACAAGCCCAAAGCGGTTAGATCCCCACATTTGGCTTTCTCCGAAACGGGTCAAAATTCAGGCGCAACACATTCTAAACACATTTGTAAGAATTGATTCGCTTCATCGCTCGATTTACATAACCCGATATGATCAATTCATACGCGAACTCGAAGATCTGGATACGGAAATACGAAAAAAGCTGGCGGGAGAAAAGGGTCGTCAATTTATGGTTTTTCATCCCTCTTGGGGGTACTTTGCGCATGAATATGGACTTGAGCAAACAGCAGTTGAAATCGAGGGTAAAGATCCCAAGTCCGCCCAGTTAAAAGCGTTAATCCAGCAGGCTAAATCAAAAGGGATTAAGGTGATTTTCATGCAGCGCCAGTTTTCTTCTAAAAGTGCCAAGGTGGTTGCCAGAGCGATCGGAGGGCGGGTCGTTTTTTTGGATCCTCTGGCGCCAAATTGGGCTGATAACCTCAGAAAGACGGCGAGTGCCATCAAAACCGGTTTAAAATAAGATATTCCATGTCTGACGCTATCATCGAAATAAGAAACTTGTCTTTTGCCTACGGACATCACCTTGTATTAGAGCATATTGATTTCACAACTAAAGCGGGTGATTTTGTCGCTATTATCGGTCCCAACGGCGGTGGAAAAACAACTTTGCTCAAACTGTTACTGGGTCTTTTGGAGGCTGAAGAAGGAAGCGTTCAAATATTCGGCCAAGCGCCCCGCCGGGTGTCATACAGAATCGGATATGTGCCCCAGGAAATGTATATAAACAGGCATTTCCCTGTTTCCGCCCTGGATATTGTGTTGATGGGAAAATTAAACCCAAGCCGGCGCTGGTCAAGGCCTTCAGGCAGGGATCGGAGAATGGCGCAGGAGGCTTTAGACCGGATGGAGATGGGGCGTTATTCCCATAAAAGGATCGACGAGATGTCAGGAGGGCAACGCCAGCGGATATTCATTGCCCGGGCGTTGGTTTCGGAGCCGGACATTCTTTTTTTGGACGAACCCACCGCAAATGTCGATACCAGGATCCAGGCCGATATCTATGATCTTTTAAAAGACCTTAACCAAAAAATAACCATATTGATGGTTAGTCACGACCTGATGTTTATATCCAGTTATGTTAAATCCGTGGCCTGTGTAAATCGCCATGTACATTACCACGATCATCCCGAAATTACCGATGAAATGGTTGATATGTGTAATTGCCCGGTGGATTTTGTCGCCCACGGGCTTCCGCATCGCATATTGCCGGAACATTAATCGATCAATTAGGGTAATACCCTATGTTTGAAGCACTTCAATTCGGTTTTATGCAGAACGCCTTGCTGGCGGGACTTTTGACCAGCGTCCTTTGCGGTGTAATCGGCACCCTGGTGGTGGTGAACCGGATTGTTTTTCTTTCGGGGGGCATTGCCCATGCATCCTACGGGGGGATCGGGCTGGCATTCTTTTGCGGCTGGCCTTATCTTTTGGGCATGCTCGGTTTTGCACTTGGCGGTGCCGTTATCATGGCGTTGGTCACTTTAAAGATGAAACATCGGGCCGATACGATTATCGGTGTCGTGTGGGCGGTGGGCATGGCAACCGGAATTATTCTGCTGGATCTGACGCCCGGGTACAATGTGGACTTAATGAGTTATCTTTTTGGAAGTATTCTTACCGTACCGACACTGGATCTTTGGATAATGCTCTGGGTCGGTGTATTAATCTGTGGTGTGGTTACGTTTTACTACAATGATTTTTTGGCAATGTCCTATGATGAGGAATTCGCGCAAATCAGGGGTGTTCCGGTACGGTTTTTATACCTGCTGCTCATCGGGATGATTGCCTTGGCCATCGTAGTGATCATCCAGATTGTAGGTCTTATTCTGGTCATCGCCCTGATGACCATTCCTCCTTTTATGGCCGAAAAATATGTGCGATCGTTATTTAAAATGATGATAATCTCCAGCCTGTTAGGCATGATATTCACCATCAGCGGTCTGCTGCTGGCCTATGCCTACAACTTGACCTCCGGTGCTTCCATTATCCTGGTGGCGGGTACGGGCTTCTTTGTTTCACTGGGGCTTGAGCGGTGTTCAAACCTGTCGTTTTTGAGCGCGGTCAAATCGAACAAATCAGGTAAAGGGAATGCCTAAGATGATCAAAAGGATTTGTCTGCTGTCGATGCTGATCTACCTGGTTTCGGCATGCGCAACGACAGGAAGTACGCCAGGGAACTCCCAGAATCACAGCAAACCCCGCGGCAGCTTTTTATTGCGGTTTTATCGAGGGCCGCTGAACCATTTGACGGCTGTGAGATCGGGCACGTGCCCGATGTATCCTTCCGACTCAGCGTACGGCCTGCAGGCAATCAAAAAGCATGGTCCGGTAGTGGGATGGGCCATGGCTTTTGACCGGTTGCTGCGCTGTGGCCGTGATGAAACCCGTCTGGCGCCGCGGGTTATCGTGAACGGGAAATGGAAATCTTATGATCCGGTCGAAAACAACGATTATTGGTGGCACCAGGAAAAGAAAGATTTAGTTCCATGATACGTGGTATCGGGCTATCCTGCAGCCTTCTTCTTTTTCTCCACAACGCAGTAAATTCCCTTTCCCTCCAAAAGGGGGCCGCGGCAGAGATTGTCTGACAGGCAGGTCGCCTTTCGCAAATCGCCCGATGCCCAGCGATTGATAAGCCCCGGTTCTCTAATAAAAGGCCTGCTCATGGAAATATAATCGGCAAATCCTTCCTCCACAAACTGTTCGGCGACCTGAAAGGAGCGGATTCCTCCCACCAGGATCAAGGGTACGTTCAGTTTTGGTTTGAAAGATTTGGCGGCCTCACGGAAATAGGCCTCCTTTTCCTGCGTGTCGATTTCTTTGCGGCAATGGTCTCCGGTGACGACGGTGCCGCCGCTCAACTCGATGGCATCGATTCCCTTTTCCTGGAGCATAAGACCCACCTGAATTGCATCCTCCAAGACGAGTCCTTTATCAAGGAAATCCTGAGAGTTCAGCTTGACCATGATCGGAAAGTCGTTTCCCACCGCAGCCCGTATTTCCTGGAGCGTTTGCACGAGGGCTGCGGCCCGATTTTCGATCGTTCCGCCATAGGCATCGGTGCGTTTATTGAAAGCGGGCGAGAGAAATTGATTTAGCAGAAATCCGTGGGCGGCGTGGATTTGGACGGCATCGAATTCAGCCGCTTGGGCCCTTCGGGCGGCTTGCGCAAACGCTTTGATAACCTTACGGATATCCTCAACCGTCATTTCATGACCTTGACCCTGACCGAAACCGTCTACTTGCGAAACAACCCAGGGTATCTGCCCGGTTAGATTGGCGTTGGTTAATATCCCGGCATGCGAAAGCTCAACTGCCACGCGGCTGCCATGTTCGTGCACGGCCCGGGTCATTTCCCGCAGAGACGGGATAAGATCATCGCTGTCAATTCCCAGTTGCCACGGCGTTCCCTTTCCTTCGGGTCGAACATAGGTATGGCTGGTAATGATTAGGCCGACGCCCCCTTTTGCCAGCTGAGCAAGCAAATCGGTAAGACCTGGTGTGCAGCTGCCATCGTCGGCGGCCATTCCTTCCCATGTGGCCGAACGGATGAATCGATTGGAAAGTCGCATTGCATTGATTTGGCTGGTCTGAAACAATTTTGAACCATTGATATCCATTTTTCCGCCTTTCGGTTAATTGAGGAATCGGAATCCTGAACCACTTTTTGATACCTCACTCTACATAGCATGTATTTAGTAAACCGGCAATCTGCCTGTCTTTCAATAACCTTCAAAAAGCACCCGCGAAGGCGACAAAAAATCGGATTGTAATTTTCGGTAGTTATGGTAATGGAGCGAGGTTCATTTGGTCTTGCATTTGTATTTCCAGTTGAGCGGCACGATTTTTTTTCCGGGATCGGATTGATGCAAATAATCACCTATGACCAGCTGCTTGATTGACAATTTTATTGAAGTTTCTGGGCACTGATCTGCTGTCCAAGGTATATCATGTCAAATCGTTGCCCTCACATTCCGTAATATCAGGCATTTCCGATACATAGAATATATCTTGCATAAATAGATTTGATTTTAAAATCCACATGTTAGGCATATATCATAGAAAAAATTACCGCTTCATTTTTTCACGATAACCAAGCCTGATATCTTGATTATGCTAAAAATCTAGCTCTCGAATGGTTACCATAACTGGCCACGGAAAAACAAAAAGGATTAAAGCATTGATGTGGTAAGCTTCCGAATAGAAGTGATCTGGACGAAGGATAGATAATTCATACGTTTTTAGAAAGTGATTTATAGGGCACGTATCTCATTTTTGAGCCAATTCAGGAGTACTTCTTTTTACTCTCCCGACATAACGTCACTCAAAATCTTACTCAGCTCATTAAGGGTATATGGTTTGGTCAGGGTACCGCAGAAACCATATTTTTTGAAATTGGTTATGACCGGATCATTGGAGTAGCCGGTTGAAACGATCCCTTTAACATCAGGATCAATCTCAATAAGTTCCTGAATCGCTTCCTTGCCGCCCATGCCGAATTGATTGGTTAAATCCAAAATGACCACGTCAAAGGGTTCTCCCGATTCCTTAGCCTTTTTATACAGTTCGATTGCTTCAGCGCCATCTATTGAAACTTCAGCCTCATAACCCAACCGCTTCAGCACTATAATAGAAAAATCCCTGATCATCTTTTCGTCATCCATCAAAAGAACCCTTTGGATTGATGATTGATGATTGATGATTGTTGAAGCGGAGCGGAAATCCCGATTTGTCGGGGTTGACTGGTATTCCGCAAGATCGCGCTTTGCGCCAGGCTCTTTGCTTTTTGCGCTTATAGACGGGAGATATATGTGGAAAGTTGTTCCTGTTCCTGATTCGGATTCAACCGTAATTAATCCGCCATGTTTCTCAACTATGGAATTACAAATGGAAAGTCCAAGTCCCATTCCTTTTTGGGTACCCATCTCTTTAGTTGAAAAATAAGGGTCAAAGATCTTGGTCAGGTTTTTTTCAGGTATGCCGACACCCGGATCAGTTATGGATATTTTTACATATTTGCCATTCCTAACTGGAAGATTGTCTTTTTCCAAGATTGTAAAATTTTGACCATAAACCTTGATCGTCCCTTTTCCATTCATGGACTCGTTGGCGTTGATGATAATATTCTGGATCACCTGTTTCATATGGGCCGCATCAAATTCTACCGGCGCAAGATTATCCGGAATCATTGCTGTCCAAGATAGTTTGAATTTTCGAGAACCAGGTTAATAAAAAC
>CAZNFS010000117.1:0-8372 GCA_964572695.1 uncultured Desulfobacteraceae bacterium | reverse complement strand
GGCGGGTATGGTATCTTGCTTGACACTTAGGCTTCATTTCTTTATACTTTAACTCTTTTTTTAAACCGATACCGTTCTGAAAGACGGGCGTATACAACCCAGGGGAGGAAAAAATGAAAAAAAGGATCCTGATACTTGTCTTAATGTCGTTTTTTATTATGACCGTCGGCCATGCCCAACAAAAAGACGGAGACATAACGGTTACGGTTGACGGTCTTGGCATAAGCAAAAGTGACGCCTTACTCCAAGCCAAACGCACCGCGGTTGAAAAGGGAATTGGGACCGTGCTGATCTCCCAGACCGAAGTCGAAAACTTTGAGGTTAAAAAGGATATTATCCTCACCAAAACCACCGGTGCCGTAAAACGCTATAACATACTGAATGAAGAAAAACAGACCGATGGTGCCTATTTTGTCAAAATAAAGGCCGTGGTTTCACTGGACAGCATTAAAGCTGATCTCGCCGCCCTTAAAATTCTGCTTGAATCGATGGACAAGCCCCGCATGATGGTGATGATAAAAGAAGAGGGCGGCAATTCGGCCGAGACGGCAATTCTGGACTACCTTACTGAAAAGGAATTTGATTTAGTTGATCCGGCGGCCGTAGCCGCTCTTATGAACGAGGAAACCGAACTGATCAAACGCGCCACGGAAGGCGATCCGACGGCCGCGGCCCAAATCGGTGCCGCAAACGGGGCCGAGTATGTCATTGTCGGGAAAGCAACCAAAAGTATTGCCGAAAGTTCGGTCCTGGCCAGCAGCGGTCTTAAATCGGGCCAATCCAATTTAACGGCCAAAGTGATCAACTGCTCCACCGCCAAAATTATTGCCTCCAAATCGCAAGCAGCTGCCGCCGTTCATATTTCAGAAGATATCGCCAAAACCCAGGCCACCACCAAAGCCGCCCAGAAACTAATGGATCGCAAACTTTTTGAGAAAATTGTGGCCTCTTTTCAAGACATGCTCAACAACGGGATCCCTCTCGACGTGATTGTAACCAATGTCAAAAAATTTAAACTGCAGAAAGCCGTACGCCAGACAATCAAGGATTTACCTTCCGTTGTCAGCGTCAATAAACGTAAATTTGGCGGCGGCAAACTCATCCTATCCGTTCTTTACAAGGGAACCCCGGATTCTTTTAGCGAAGAGGCTGATGGTAAAGCCGTTGAAGGAAAAACCATGGCGGTTACCGATATGGAAGGCAGCCGCGTTGTTATTGAGCTGGAATAAAACGTGGCCCCCTTTTCGTTTGACAAATTTCGGACGATGGCATACGAAATCAAGGTGGGGAATTAGTACCCCATTATCTTCTTACATCTTTAGGTAGCTCACGCCAAAACCCAGGAGTCCAGCCATGAAACCGATTCGACCCTCTTTTTGGCTTTCTTTCATGCTTCTCGCGTCAATGACCCTTTACGGATGTGTCCATGCTCCCGGGGAGGGAGTGGGGACGGCGCTGATCGTATCCACCGAGGCCTTTAAGCACTTTAATGGAGAGTTCGAAAATACCGAATATTATAAGAAACATAAACCGGGTTCGGTATCTGTGCTCCCTTTCCAGTTTCCAAAGAAGGGCGGCTATTTTATCGATTCCGCTGCGGGTAATCCGGCCAATGTCGTACGCAGAGGCATGTATAATCACGTGGCCTCACTCCCCTTTAAAGATCTTGAAATTTACAATACGGACAGACGACTTTCGAATGCGGGGCTAAGTGACATCCGCAATGTCGATGCCCTTATCGCTGAAAACCCCAAAAAACTCAGAAGTCTCCTTGGCGTTGATGCCGTCATTTCGGGCAGTGTTACGCACTTTGATCGGATTTTTGCAGGGATTTATTCCCAGGTGGCGGTGGGGTGTGAGGTAAAGATGTGGGATTTAAAGACCGGCAAACTTCTTTGGCGTGCCAAACATGTTAGCCGAGCCCATGCCGGAGGTATATCATTGAACCCGATCGGTTTGGCCATGGCAACGGTGGCCGCATTGTGGAATTTACGCCAAACCGAACTCCTTAGCCAAACCGATGAGCTTTTCCGCGAGATCGTTTCATCCATCGAAATACCCGAATCGGCCCTGGCCGTGCAGGCACCGCCACCCAAAATCGATTTGTTCGCAGCCCTAAATGCAGATAAGCCCTACACCCTCGGGAAAAAAGCGGCCTTCCGCATTATTGGCGATCCCGGCTGCTCGGCGTATGTCGATTTGGGCGATTACAAATCAGGCATTCAATTAGCACCCGTATCGGGCGAAATGAAATCAGCACTTCGTAAGCAGGTCATCGAAGCGATCAAAAAGAACATAAAGGAAACCGGCCATGAAGTGACCCCTGATATTATGGCGGCCGTTGAGCAAGAATTGGCTTCGCGCGAAATCTATGAAGGCGTTTATACGGTTGAACCCGGCGAAGAGATTTACGGCCTGATCGCCAAATCATATCTGGTAAACACCGGCGGAGATCAGGGCACGGCGATCGATGCCGCGAACACAATCGATATTGACAGTCTGCCCCCCAAAGCATCAACCGGTCTGTCGACGGTCTCGCTCGACACCAAGATTAAGATGCGCTGGAATCAAAACACGGAAAAAGACTTGGCCGGCTATGAAATCTGGAGCAGCTCTACACCGCTTAGCGGTTATAAGCTGGCAGCCAAAAGCGAAAAAAATGAAACCATCTTGTCGCAACTTCAAAATTTCGCTCCCTTTTTTGTACGTGTCCGCGCTACCGACCGGGCCTCGAATATGGGCCCATTCAGTTCTCACCTCAAGGCGATTGCGTTGCCGGAGCCCGGAATTTATGCGCTACCCCATCCGGGTCCTGCCTTGGGCGGAGAGATAAAAGACAAGGTATTCCTTGTGGCGGAAAAAAATCCGTACACGGTCTCCTCAGACCTGACCGTGATCCCGGGAGGGATTCTTTATATCGAACCCGGGGTTGAGCTTTTATTCGCACCATATACGGTACTAAAAGTCACTGGCGGAGAACTTTTGGCTTACGGACAGAAAGACAGACCCATACGATTCACCCCTAAAACCGCCGGTAGCGAACCCGGGGCCTGGCAGGGGGTGGTTTTGGAAAACAGCCCCAGATCGTTACTGCAAAATGTGATGATTCAAAAAGCCAATATCGGCCTGACCATCAGAAAAAGCGCACCGACCATCTCGGCATCGACCATCTCGGGATCTGCGCATGCCGGTCTTCTTTTGCGAGACCAGGCAAAACCCAACATCTCCTGTTCGGTTTTTAGAGCCAATGAAGGCCAAGGGGCGCTGGTCATCGAAGGGGAGGGATTGGCGCCGGTGATACATAACAACACTTTTCAAAACAACAACCCATTCCAGGTTCAAAGCTATACACCCCTGGAAGTCGATTTAAAGAATAATTACTGGGGCCGATCCGTTCCAGATGAAAACTGGTTTCTGGGTCAGATCGTGTGGAAACCTGTTTTATCGGAACCACCCCGCTCCTGTCCCTGACACATCTGATTACATCAGTTTTCGGGAATGTCATATCTTAAACAGTGTATGTTGACATGGAGGTACCTATGAAAGTCCTACCGAACGCCCCATGGCGTATTTTACTTTTTCTAATCGTTTTCCTGTTAAGTATTCCCTGTTATGCCCAGGACCCCTTCAAAGAAAAAATTGGCAATATCGGCTTCATTGACTGGGGCCACCCCAAGGTGATTGCGACAGGGACCGGCGCTCCACCCCAAAAGTATTATGGCAAACCCCAGGCCCGCCCGATGGCCATGCGCGCCGCCGTAGTTGATGCGCGCCGCAATCTTTTAGAAGTCATCGGAGAGGTTCACATCGATTCGGTCACCACCGTAAAAAATAGGATGTATCGTGATGACTCCGTTGTTACCCGAATTACGGGTGTCGTTAAGGCATCAACCGTGGATGACATCCAGTACCTGAGTGACGGAACGGTCCAGGCGACGGTGAGCATGCCTTTGACGGGCGAACTGGGTGAAATTTTATTGACATCTGCCACGCCGACGACCGGAAGGACGCGCATAACGACCACCTCTTCTCCCGGCGATGAAAACTTCCTGCGATTGGAGAAGAGACTCGCAGACCAGGAAAACCGTCTCAACCACCTTTTAGCCCGGCTGGAAACGATGGCCGACCGTCTGGCGGCATTGGAAAAATCAGGTCCCAAGGGTTCTCAGGCGGCGGCCGTAGCCAAAACAAAATCAGAAGTCCCCTTTTCAGGACTTGTGATCGACGCCCGTCAAATCGGATTCCGTCCCTGTTTGAAACCGGAAATATTCAGCCAAAACCAGCGGCTCTATCCCGGGGATTACGTGGATCTTAAAATTGCGGTTCGTCAGGGCTATGTTCGTTATACCCGCAAACTGGTAAGGGCACAGCAGCTTCATCGCGCAGGTTCCCTGCCATTTACCATCAAGGCCAAGGGAACATACCAGGGCAGCCGGAGTTTGGAAATTAATGCCGCAGATTTTCAAACGCTTAAAAGAATAATTGAAATTCCAAACAATTTTATGCAAAAATGTAATGTGGTCATCGTTTTTTAGATGTATCGCCGATAATTAATAGAATAATATTCTCTTTTGAAGAGGCAGGGCATGCGCAAACAGAAACTCATTTACAAGGGTTTAATTGTCTTATCAATTCTTTTTCTACTTGGTTGTGTCTCAGGCCAAAAAGAGTTCGATGTCGGCCTGCAGCTGAGTGCCGCCGGAAAATATAGAGAAGCCATCGCCTATATTCAGGAAGCCATCGCCAAAGAACCTAAAAACAAGGAATACCAGACAGCTTTGGCGGATTTGAAGGAAAAACTGGTCCGGAATTATGTCTCTCAGAGCCAACAGACACTCGATGCGCAATCTCCGGTTACCATAAGTGCCACCAATAAAGCCAACGCCGAATTGCAAAATGCCAAAGAAGTTGATCCCGCCCACCCGGCTGTCACCGCTCTGTCGGCTCGAATCCAAAAAGAAGAGCGTTCGCTGCTTTCTGAGGTTAAAGAGCTCTATTCTCAAACGAAACAAGCCATGGCCGACGGTAAATGGCTAAAAGCCTATTTCAATTTACAGCAAATCCAGGGCTTGTTCCCTAATTATGAAGATACGTTTCAACTCATATCGAAGGTTAAAAAGGAAGGCCCCCAAGACTTTTATGTTAAAGGCAAAGCCCTTTTCGAAGAGGAAAACTTTAAAGGTACGGTCGGCTATCTTCGCAAAGCCCTTTCGATAAAATCAGATCACGGGCCCGCGCGGGAACTTCTGGCCCGGGCGCAGGAACGTGATCATAAGGGTTATTTTGTACAGCAGGGGCGCGAGGCGGTAATGGCCCAAAAGTGGGATCGTGCTGTTAAGGCTTATGAACTGGCCCTTGAATACGATCCAGATGACCCGGATCTGCAACAACTTATCGGACATGTCCGCAATAAAGCCGGCCAATTCAAATTGCGCCAGGCACGAATCCTTATGGAGGAAGGATGGCTGCTTAAATCCCTTGAAACGTATTCGAAAGCCGCCCAATATGTACAAGATCCCCAGGATTTTCGACTCAACAACCTGCGCCGGGATATTGTTAAGCGGGCCAAATACACGGCCGAGCACTTCAAAGATCAGAACATGCACGGGAGCGCTTGGTTTTGGTACGCAAAGATTCAAACAATCGACCCCAACTACCCCAACATTTTTTACCTTTCACGCGAGATGGAGGATCAAATTCGGCAAAGAGTCCAAAAATCGATTGCCGTGTTCGACTTCAGCAGTCCCTCCACCAGCGTGGATGCCGGAATCATCGTGGCCAACAACCTGATCACTTATCTGTTCAAAAACGCCAGTGGCGATATCAAGATTCTGGAACGTGAAAACTTGAAATCGATTCTTGAAGAAATGAAACTCGGTCAAATAGGGGTGGTTTCAGGCACCACGGCCAAACAAATGGGAAGAGTTTATGGGATCGATATGACCATTATGGGTAGTGTCCTGCTCTACGGTGTCGACTCATCCACGTCCGACGGGACCAAAACCGTCCGTTACCAGGTGGGTGATAAAATTCAAGACAATATTGAATACCTTAATTGGAAGGCGAAACACCCCGATGCAACCGAAGACGAACTTAAAAATGCACCGCCCGCTAAGGTCAAAGCCCCTGTTTTCGCCGAAAAGGATTATAAAGTATCCCATCATAAAAAGGTAGGGTTTGTACAGCTCTCTTTTCGTATCGTGGACGTCAATACCGGAGAAAACATTCAAGTCCGAACCATCGAATCCAAGGAGACAGTGGAGGATGACACCAGTGCCGGTCTCAAAGACGCCAACGTTAAATTCGACCCTTTGGAAATTCCCACCGATACCGAACTCCTGCAGCAGATGACCGACAAGGTGATCTCCGAGCTGGGCCGCGAAGTGTTGCGGCCGCTTCAGAATTTTGAAACGGTCTATTTTCAAGAGGGCGAGAAACACATTCGCCGCCGAAGTGCGCTCCCGGCAGCGGAAAGCTATGTCAATGTGATTTTTGATGAAAAAATGAAAATGGTCCAAAATTCTCCCATGACCAAGAAAGCAACTGAAGGCCTGCTCGATATTTTCCGCAACTATAAAATCGAAATCGGAACCAGAGGCTGATTCATGGCGCGTTTTTTTAAAAGTTTCCGATTTTTAGAGCCCCGTGGTAAAATCAAAAGAATAATCCGCTTGACACATGAGTGGAATAAAAATGATGATTAAACCCTGTGCAAACCAACATTTTCAAGGAGGTCATATGAAAAAAAATCAGACGTTGATAGCCTTGGTGTTTACGGCAATACTCGTATTTCCTTTATGTGGATACGCTGCCGGTGGTAACGATCTTGTCGAACAGATCGGAAACGGCAATGTCAACTGGAGCAAAGGCGTTATACAAAGCAAAGGAATCGGAGCGCCTCCCGAAAAGTACTACGGGAAGCCCAATGCGCGACCGTTGGCTTTAAGGGCTGCCAAACTCGATGCGTTGCGCAATATTTTGGAAGTTATCAACGGTGTACGGATCGACTCCACCACGACGGTGAAGGATTTTGCCGTTGAAAAAGATATCATCCGAACCAAGGTCCACGGGATGGTAAGGGGTGCCGAAGAAATCAAGACCGAGTATATGTCCGATGGCACCGTGGAAGTGATCCTGCAAATCAAAATGGGAGGGGGCTTCTCCCAGCTCGTTCTTCCGGAGGAGGTCAAACAGGTTGAACCGATTAAGACGATCTCTCCCTCCCAGGCCCCTTCATCCGGCCTTTTGACAGGTATGGTGGTTGATGCCCGAACATTGGGTGTCAGACCGGCCATGGCGCCCAAAATACTGGACGAGGACGGCAAGGAGGTCTACGGCTCCGCTTTTGTAAGCCGTGAATATGCGGTCCAACAAGGAATGAGCGGTTATTCAAAAAATCTGGATACCGCCCGCAAAAACCAGAGGGTCGCTGATAATTCTTTAACCGTGAAAGGGCTGCGAACCGAAGGGCCGGGACGCTGCGATATTGTGATCAGTAATGCCGATGCCTCCCGGCTTAGAAATGCTTCTGAACATCTGGCGTTTCTAAAAAAATGCCGGGTCATCATTGTGGTTGACTAGATCATTTGATATCTTCAGCATGCGAATCGCATGCGTTTGAAAATAAAAGGAGGAATCATGAAATATAAAACCGTTATTTTGGTGCTGTTATCAATCAGCCTGCTTTTTGTGTTTTCGTGCGGGCCAAAGCCGGTTGCCCCAAAAGCAGTTCTCGATACACCCGAGCATCATGTCTCCAACGGCAACAAATTGCTAAAAGCAAACAAAATTGAAGACGCCTTTAAAGAATTCAGCCGGGCCAAAGACCTCGATCCCAAGTTTTCACCGGCCTATGTGGGGCTGGGCCTGGTCTACGGATTGAGAAACGACTTTGAAAGCGGGTTTAAATCGTTGAAAAAAGCCGCCAAATATTCCAAGGGCAAACCGCAAAAGCTTGCCGTTTTGATTGGCAACATGCGGCTGTATATTATGGGTCAGACTAAAATCCATAAAAAATGGCTTCAAAAAGTCAATCATCTCTACGTAAAAGCCAAAAGGAACGCACCTAAAGCACCAGAGCCCTATTTTTACATGGGGCTTGCTTATAAGCATGCGTTCGAATTTCGGAAAGCAGCCCGGGAATTTACAAAAGTCCTGGATATTAATAAGGGTTTTGTCGAAGCGGCAGATAAGCAATACGCCGTTATCCAAAAGATTGAACGGGCCATGCCCGGTTCCAGTGTCGGCAAACAAATCGCCATATTAGACCAAATAGCACGTGCAGATGCCGCCGCACTTTTTATTCAAGAACTCAAAGTGGATGAATTATTTAAAAAACGGGCACCTAAAAAATTTGATACGGCATTCAAAAG
>CAZNFS010000116.1:0-8484 GCA_964572695.1 uncultured Desulfobacteraceae bacterium | reverse complement strand
ATGACCAAAAACTCCTGTGCCAGCAGCTTACGCTATTAGAACAAATTCACCGTGCCCAAATTCAATAACCACTTTTCCCAGTCGGACTTTTGATCCTTGGGGCCATTTTTAAAGCTAATCGTCATGGGTTCTTTCCGCTTCGACCCGGCCCCGTTTTTTCCCGGAAAAGGATAATCCCTTTTTTATATAAAGGAGCTTGACATATATCTCCGTATATTTTAAATAGTTACATGATATCAGGATCAAATATTGTCATCCTTACTTTGATATAAGATTTTATCAGGAATAAACCCTTTTTTCATAATCCCTGGCTATATTGAACACGTCGCCGATAAACAGATATCGTTCATCGATGGGGAATAGCAGTGAAAGAAATTAACGAAACACAGCTGAAAGATGAAATTGACGAAATTGCGAAACGGATAAAAAAAATTATGGAAAAAGTCGCAACCCTTGACCCGACCCCAAAAGAGGAATCCGAACAAGACCCGGCGGAACTTCAATAGCCATTCACATGAACCATTTATTTTGACCGACACGAGACACTTTAAGGAGGCGTCATGGCATTAACAAAAAATGATATCGTTGCGAGTGTACATGGCTTGGGATACGGCAAAAAAGAATCGGTTGATATCATCGAAACCCTGCTTGATATCATCAAGAATACGCTGGCTGACGGGAACGACCTGTTGGTTTCGGGATTCGGCAAATTCTGTATTAAAAACAAGAATAAGCGCCGGGGACGGAACCCTGCCACAGGTGCCGATTTAATCCTGAAGGAGAGAAAGGTCGTTACCTTTAAGTGTTCCGGGAAATTGAGGGATAAAGTCAACCACAATTAATGGGTATTCTCTCACCGGCCACTGCCATTTGAGGCTCGACCGGTTGAACCGTCTGCGATGTCTTTTTTCTTTCCGATTCTGTAGGCGTCAACCACCCCAATTATCCAGCAGATAATGATCAGCAACAAACCGAGATTGAATATCAAACTGCTGGAAGTAGTGGAGGTCTGGGAGACCGCACTCGAGACCGTTTTCATATCAATGACCCCGCCTTCCGACGCAATCTTTTCCAAAATCGCAAGACTCTGCTGGACTCCCTTGACCACAATCGCCGCCAGACAGGCTAAAACCACAAGCATCAAAGTAATACCGCGTTTATGATGCTTTAGAAACAACTGCCCGAGGCCCGGAAATATCAGCCCCGATAAGAGTGCCGCCTTGAGAGCGTCAGGCATCTTTTTCATCTGACCTGCTCCTTGCTCAGCCATATACTCTGATAAGGTCCCAGTGCCATTTGGCGACCCTTGACCGGAAATCCGGTTAAGAGATCCACATTTATTCGGCCTGGCAACTCATCGGGCAAAAAGAAAGAAACCGCTTCCGAAGACACATTCGTCACGGCATAAATCTTTTGGTCCTCACAATACCTTCCAAGGGCAAAGACCCGCGGATCCAGATCCAATATTTCCATTGCTGCGTTGGGATGAAAGGCCGGCTGCCTGCGTCTAATTTTGATCATTTGGACACACGCAGAAAAAATACCGGCCCGAAAGGACGTTCCTCGGTCCAATTGCGATTTAACCTCATCGGCATCGAGTTTTTCACGATTGATACTTCGCGCCCGGCCGGTCATGCGGACCCCGTCGGTCCAATTGCGCGAACCGAGAAGGCTATGGATGTAGGTGGCCGGAACACCGGGCAGGGCGTACTGGATGGTCTGGGAAGCCAAAAAGCGCTGCGTATGAAGAGGGTCGGATCCGCGCTGATACTTCCCCAGCGCATCCACATAGGTGATGTTCATTTCATAGGGACTTTGCGAGCCGTCGGTGTTGCGCTTAAATGAGACCTCCCCGCCATTGTGCCGCACGCTTTCAATGAGAATGTCGATTTCAGCCTGCGGCAGGATCCCTTCCAACGGGCGGACACCGATCCCGTCATGCGAAGCCGTAAAATTGAAAAACGTATTCTGATCGGATTCGGTTTTCAACCCTTTGGCCCATTGACTCAACACCGTCGCGTCTTCTTTTATAAACGTATACAAAAGAAGCGGCGGCAGGGTGAAGTTATAGATCATCTGGGCCTCATCCCGGCCGTTCCCAAAATAGGCCGTATTTTCATCATGCGGGACATTGGTCTCGGTCAAAAGAATCACATGCGGAGCGATCACATCCAGCAGGGCCCGAAACAGCTTTACCATCGCGTGAGTTTCCTTCAGATGGATACAGCTGGTGCCCACCTCCTTCCAGAGATAAGCGATGGCATCCAGGCGCAAGATCGTCGCGCCTTGATTAATGTATAGTATGAGAACTTCGACCATTTTTTCGAGCACATCCAGGCTTTTAAAATTCAGATCAATTTGATCGGCGCTAAATGTGGTCCAGACATGCGCCGTTTTCCCGGACGCTTTCTTAAACGCGGTCAGCAAGGGCAGAGACCGCGGCCGGGTGACCTTCGATAAATCGGTCTTGGGATCGACTTCGATCGCCAGGTCCGCAAATCCCTCCTGCCCGTCCAGATAGGCTTTAAACCAACCACTTTGGGCGGATATGTGATTCAGAACCATATCAAACATCAGCTTAAAATCATGGCCGATTTCACGGATCATGTCCCAGTTGCCAAGCTCCGGATTTACCGCATAAAAATCTTTAACCGAAAATCCATCGTCGGAGGAATAGGGAAAAAACGGGAGGAAATGGATGTGTGAAAAAACGTCTTGAAAATAGTGGCCTGCGAAACGTCCAAAAGTCATTAACGCAAACTCATCTCTTTGCTGTAATGTGTCCCCATAGGTGATCAGGACGACATCTTCCTGGGAGAAATAATCTTCTCTTGGCCGGAATTTTAGCTCGGCGCCTTCAATTAAAGGCAAAATTCTCCCCAAAGCCTTCTCCGCGCATACGCCGTAGAGACATTTGAGCAATGCTTTGATGTTTTCCAACTTCGCCTTCATTTTGCCTGCGCTCATTTAGGGCGATGCCCTTTTTACTATTGCTTTTCCATTTTTTGCATCTCTGAGTGGAGCTTTTCCGCATTTTGCCTGACAAAATCCCGCACTTTTGAATCCATATCCTGCTCGTCTTCAAGCGCCTTTTTGAATGCCGACAGATCAAGCTTGCACAAAGAGTACATGGCCTTGTCGGCCGGATCCACCCACCGATCAATAATTTGCGCGCCGCGAACGGTCGTTTTAGTAAAAGTTTTGAGCGCAACCTCGACATGCTGCTCTTCGGATGCTTTTTTCATGTCGCTGGACATGGTCGACGCCATGTAGTCTTTGCCCAAGGCGGCGACATAAGTTTCCATAATTTTGGCAATCTCGGCGCGGGCACGATTGTCGGCTGTCTGCCGCAACAAGGCTTTATTTTGAATGCCGGAAGCCAGACCCACTCCATAAAAGACTTTGCTTCCCTGATCTTCAAAAGCCCCGCTCCCTTTCACCGCCCAGGCGGGCCCCTTGATGGCCGTATCGGCACTCGGCCGCGGCTTTTTCTGACAACCCGCAACCAGCAACAGACTCAACATCATCATAACCACTGATACCTGCAAATATCTTGCCTTCATAATAGCCTCCTTACGGTTATTTCTTTTTTACTCCTCTTATCATTTCACGCATTTCGTCCATCATGTCTTCCATTTCCTGCATATCACGCAGAAGCGTATCCTGGCGATAAGGTTTTGGGGGGGTCAGAATTTTGGGTTGCTGCGGTTTCCGGGGCGTTTCTTTGGATGCAGGCGGTTTAGCCTTTCCGGGCGACTCCCCCTTTTGGGACAGACCGATTTTCCGGGATGATTCCGGTTTGTGATTATCCGTTTTTTGCCCCGTTCCCAAAGGGGCTGGTTCCTTTTCCCGGCGGTCGGCAGCCGCTTTCGGAACCGCCGGCGCAAAAACATACCCTTGCTGTCTGAGCCACTGGAGGACCACATTCGATCGAATCGAAAAATTTACATCCGTAATCATGAGCCCATCCGCCGCCTTGCGTGCAATCAATGAGTTGATACCGATCATGGCGCCCTGTTCATCCAGCAGCGGCCCGCCTGAATTCCCCCGGTTAATGCTGGCATCGGTTTGGAAAAGATTCTTTCCGCGTACCCCTCCGTAATTCTGGTAAAAGGCACTTACCACGCCTGTGGTGAGGCTCCATAATCCACCCTGCTCGGGATGGCCGATGGCGAAGACGCGATCACCGATGTCTACGTTTTGCGAATCAGCGAATTTGACCGTTTGAAGCCGGCGATCGATCTTTTTTATTTTGATGAGCGCCAGATCCAACGCGATATCATAGGCCAACACTTCCCCTGCATATGCATGCCGCAGGTCGTGTCTCGGGTTGCCGCTGATTCGTCTCGGTTTCAGGTGAATCCCTATTTGCGGTTTGAGGTGTGTTTTGTCTTTGTCTAATAGCACGTGCGTGTTGGTGATGATCAATCCATCCCTGCGAATGATCGAACCGGTGCCGATATTCGCTTTTTGAGACCCATCGCTGGCCAGGATAAATACAACTCCCGGGCTTATCTGCTGATAAATCTCTTTGGGAGTATAGGCCATGGCCCCCGAGTCGATCAGTAAGCTTCCCACAATCATGAAAACAACACCGCCATATCGCCCTGTGCCTGCTTTCATTATCAAAAATCTCCTTCCCAACGGATCGGTTGTCGTTTTGAAACTGGCTCAGTCTTTTTGTATTAAGATATAGCTTTTTAGCTCTCTGACAATATCAGAACCGATTAGCCGACGTATTTTTCCAAGCGCGCGTTCTTCGGCCTGAGGGAAGCTTAAATGGCCGTCTTTTCCGTTTTTACTCACGCTGCCGAAAATCACCCCGTCCTGTCTATCGAGCATATCGAAAAAGACCTTCCAACGCACATACTTCCAGCCCGAATCCTGGGGTTCAAACCGATTAAATTCCATCCGGCCACGGATCACCACACCGGCGTTTTGTTTATCCTCGGTAACAGAAAAACCCTGTCGATTCAGTGCTTCGACTAGTATTTGCCGGATTTGACGCACTCGATCGCCTCTAATCGTCAATCCAATTTGAAATTCATTCAATAGAAGGTCGATCAAATCCCCCCGAACTTCGGTAATGGATACAACCGACGCAATCCCCTGGCCGGCGAGATTCACGATCCTTAGTTCGGTATTGTAAGTATCGCGCAGTATCAGCTTTTCGAGCCCCATGCTGAGGGACTTGATTCTCCTCAATGCGTCTGTTTGGTTTTGGACGTCATCCAGGAGCGCCTGAATCGCTGTATCCAACTCGAGAATTTTTGTTCGCAGAATCCGCCCGGATCGCATTCTATCAAGAACAGCCAATACAAAAAAAGTCTCTTGGGGTTGCGTTTGTTTGTATATTTCGGCGATACGCACCCCTGACAGAACCTTGCGGGTCGAAACCCGGGTAATATCCTGGATATCGATTTTCTGTGTGGTTTTGAGCTTTCCGCCCGTATCCGTTTGAAGATAAGATTGATAAGTACGGTTTCGGGATTCGATTTGGCTATAAAAAATTTTAGCAAGCTCGGAACGCGCCTTGTCCTCGGCCGTTTGCCGGTCGGCATCGTAGCCGACACCCCGTAAATATTTTTGGGTTGGATAATGCCTGCCGGTGCCGTCAATCCACGCTGGCCGTTCACCCTTGCGGATGATCACCGCTTCCGTTTTGGCCGCCGGGTCCCTGGCTGGGGGATGCGATCTGCGTTGGGCGCACCCCGTAAGGATCAAAATCATGATCCCTGTCAGTCCGACAACCCTTGGTAATAATCGATATTTTTTATTCATCGCCGGTTTTCCTTTGGGGCCTCGATCAATCAGCTAGTTCAGCGTCCGGTATGTTAGTATCTTTTTCTCGCCGTCCCGAACACGAAATGGGGCCACCTGTTTTTTGAACACGACACTTCCCCTATAATCGATAAAATCAATCCAGCCATCATAATCTCCCGGCGTCACCATGCTTCGCCCCACCCGGATTTCAGCCGGTAAAAGACGGCCATGTCGCAGATCCGCCTGTTCGGTTGCGATATTGGCCAGATTTCCGCCCAGTTGCACCAGCACCGCTGCCAACTCTCCACTCTCTTTCCGAGCGGCCCGGGCCAATGCCTTTGTCATTAAATATTTGGAAGTGGCCCTTGCAATCGCCTTACCCTTGATCCGCTGCATACGATTAGCGAGATTCATTTTCGCAATCGCACCGATATCCTCCATCAATTGGGTCACAAAGCGGTAAGTCTCTCCCGATTGGCGATGGGTGAGAAATATATCCGCATGTGAAATCTGATAGACTTGTGGATTGAAAACCGGGTAAGCGATTTTCACGATGTAACCATCGAGCATTGGAATATACCAGTTCTGTTCCACTTTTTCGGGTCCCAGGCCGTTGTAATGGATGGCAAACACTTCCGCCAGCCTTTCTTTTTTTTCAGATTTTTGGTGGCCCGCCTGCGGGTATCGTTTTTGAATCTCGGCCGCTTCCTGAAAGAAACCAAGCGCATAAGCCGTAGAAAGTAGATTTTCAACCAGAAATATCGGAGCCGGCACACTGTAAACAGATTCGTAATCCGTGCGGTAAATCTCTTCCGCCTTACGATAGGATATAAAGGCATCATTGATTTCACCGCCGGCCTCGTAGAGAACGCCCATTAAAAAACGTACAAATGCATCCTCACGGTATACATTTTGTTGCTTTTCATTATGCCGGCGATTGATGATGTTGAGCTTGTTATCGACCTTGCGCGCTTCCACCAGGGCATCCTCCCTGAGTCCCAGGCCGGTATAATTCAGAGCCATAAACAAGTTTAGCATTACATTTTCGAAGTCTTCACCACGATAAGGAATCGTTAGATCATTCAACAAATAGGATGCCGCCTGCCTGGAAATCGAGCGGGTATAAAGTGCATCCATGATCTCTTCCGCTTTGGAAAGGTATTGATTGCTTTGATGGTATTTTTCGGCATAATGGGCCAGAATCCCGGCCTCCAAATTAAACAGGGACGCATCACGCGATGCATAATCGCCCTTTTTCTCAGCGATTGTCTGCAGGGCGGCATCATAATTATCAGCGCTGATATACTGGTTGATCTGGACATAATGCCCCACCTTGGGGGCGCAGGAAAATAAACTGCCTATAAAAAATAAGCAACTTATCAGGCAGGCGCATTTTATGCGTTGCGTGGACAGCATGGATACTAAGGCGGATCAGTCTACCATGTAAGTTTTTTCTTTTTAATCAGTTTCTT
The DNA here is from genome assembly GCA_964572695.1 of uncultured Desulfobacteraceae bacterium. Lineage (GTDB taxonomy): Bacteria > Desulfobacterota > Desulfobacteria > Desulfobacterales > CAZHA01 > CAZHAH01. Next base: position 1,249 of record CAZNFS010000116.1, on the reverse strand, counting down.
AATTTTCTTTTCACCGATCCAAACTTTCAAATTGCGGGTCATATCGATGAGTTCGAGATTGGTCTGATAGTACATGACCGCCTTGACGCCGATATCATCTCGTATCGTATTGATCGTTCCAATCAGCATGTAATCGGCGCCCATTTCCTGTCCCGGTCCTTTCATGCTTTCATCGGACGCATATTTGGCCATATCTTTTCGCTCTTTGCGAATTTGACCCCGCTCCAGCGCCGAAGCCACGAATTGCACTTTACCCGAGTTGATTAGGGCCCGTTCCAGATCTTTGATAAAGGTTTGCACGTTAATATGTTCATGGCTTCGATTCCGCACCTGCCCTACAATAATGGTCGGCTTTTTCCCTCCCTGGGCGGTTCGAAAGTTATCCAGCCAGGGGCGATCCAGGCAGTCTTTAATCATGGCTTCGGACACCATCCTTGAATCGGCATCATTCCAACGTCCGCTTAAATCAATGGTTGTGTCGACATCCTTACGGATCACCCTGGGTCCGGATCCGCAGCCAGCGAGTCCAAATATCAGCAAAAGAATGAGGATGAATCGCAGCGATTTCATAGGGCCTCCTTCTGTGTGTTACCCGTTTAAAGACTTTCATAAAATATCCGTGGATGGGCAATAGTTCACCGTTCACGGTTTCAAAGGTCAGTTCAAGGTTTAAGGATAGAGCGCGATTAGGAAAAATGCAAAGCGACCAACCCTGAACTGTGAACCTGTGAACACCTATAATATAATTGACCTCGCCGATACTGTCAATTTTAAAGACCGCCGGAAAATTTCTGAGGAAGGCTTGGGTCCAGAAACAAAAAACCCGGAACCATAATTTGATTCCGGGTTTATAAAAATTTTTCGGCAGCGTCCTACTCTCCCACCCAGCTTCCCGAGCAGTACCATCGGCGCTGAAGAGCTTAACTTCCGTGTTCGGGATGGGAACGGGTGTCACCTCTTCGCTATAGCCACCGAAAAAAATTGTGTCTACGCATTTTGTACTTTTGGGCTAAAACAAAATGCAAATCAATTTGGATACAAGCATTTAAAAACGCTCAAAATAATTGTGTGGAAATTTGTAGCCAAGCCGCACGACCAATTAGTACCAGTAAGCTAAATCCGTTACCGAACTTACACCTCTGGCCTATCAACCTTGTAGTCTTCAAGGGGTCTTCAGTCCCGATGTTGCCATCGGGAGGGATATCTAATCTTGAGGTTGGCTTCCCGCTTAGATGCTTTCAGCGGTTAT
>CAZNFS010000115.1:0-8503 GCA_964572695.1 uncultured Desulfobacteraceae bacterium | reverse complement strand
GAACACGATCTGGACGTTGAGATACGCTATGAAGACGGCCGCATCTCGGCCTTTAGAGGAAAAGTCGCCATACAGGAGGTAGCTTAGTGAGGTCATTGTCCAAAACATATAATGACTATTTTTCTTCCACTGCGGTTTTCAGTTATCGCGAAGATGAACGCATCTTCCGCACCCGATTTATACGGGTTTGGTTTGTGATCCTGATTTTCCTTGTGGCGATTCTTTTTTTGGCATCACTGGGCGGTATCGGCGCCAATGAATACCATTATTTCATCCTGAATTTAATCTTGATCAACCTCGTCGCCGCCATTGGTCTCCAGATCCTGATCGGTTTTACGGGCCTCCTCTCGCTCGGTCACGCCGCCTTTATGGGAGTGGGCGCCTATACCTCGGCCCTTTTGGTGACGGCATGGGGATGCCCTTTTATTCTGTCCATCTTTTTGGCTGGATTTGTAGCGGCATTTTTTGGGCTTATCGTTGGAATCCCTTCATTGCGTATCAAGGGCTTCTATCTCATGGTGGCCACCCTGGCCTTTCAGTTTGTAATTGAATACGTCATTATCCATTGGGACAGTGTTACGCGAGGCATTCGGGGAATCGAGCTTCCCATCCCCCATGTTTTTGGGATTTCCCTGCAAAAAAACCAGGCCTATTTTGGATTACTTTTTATCCTGGCGGTTTTTTTGATGTGGGGTGCCAAAAATATTATCCGCTCCAAAATCGGCCGCGCTTTTATCGCTATTCGTGACAACGACGTTTCGGCCGAAATAATCGGGATACCGATTTTCCCTTACAAACTGTTAGCCTTCTCCATCAGCGCCTTTTATGCCGGTGTCGCCGGAGCGCTTCACGCCGGGCTGCTCAGAACAGCCATTCCGGAAGATTACCATTTTCTTAATTCCATTATCCTATTGGCCATGGTGCTGGTCGGGGGACTTGGGAGACTGGTCGGGACGGTTTTCGGGGTTATATTCATCACGCTGGTACCCGTATTGCTGGATCTGATTGTCAGCTATATCGCCAACGTCTATGATCCCAATTTTACCATCCTGCTGGGTCCCTTGAAGGAGTTTGTCTTCGGTGGATTAATCGTTCTCTTTATTATCGTGGAACCCGAAGGGCTGGTTGGAATCTGGACTAAGATAAGAGATTACTTCAAGATCTGGCCGCTGCCCTACGTATCGGAGTAAACAAAGGAGCCTAAATGCCGTCTACAACTTATCGCGAAATCCATCTGATGAATCGTCCCATAGGTTTGCCGAGTGAAAGCGATTTTGAACTCGTCGATACCCCGATCCCCGCCATCGCCGAAGGAGAAATGCTCGTACGTAATATCTATATGTCGGTGGATCCTTACATGCGCGGCCGCATGTACGACCGGCAAAGCTATGTGCCCCCCTTTCAGCTCAACAACCCCCTGGAAGGCGGCTGTGTGGGGCAGGTGGTCGAATCAAAAAATGGTCAATTTTCGGTTGGAGATTTTGTCCTCGGCATGCTGGGTTGGCGCGAATATTTCGTCTCCGATGGCTCCGGTCTGACCCAGATCGATCCGCAGATCGCACCCCTTCAAATGTATCTCGGTGCCCTCGGTATGACGGGGCTTACGGCTTATGCCGGCCTGCTTCATATCGGTGAACCCAAAGAAGGCGACACGGTCTTTGTCTCTGCCGCCTCCGGAGCCGTCGGCTCTATTGTATGCCAAATCGCGAAGTTGAAAGGATGCTATGTCGCCGGAAGCACCGGCTCGGATGAAAAAGCCGCCTGGCTGACAAACGAAGCCGGGGTCGATGACGCCTTCAACTACAAAAATGCGGCTGATCTTGTGGCTCAGGTCGGAAATTCTTGCCCCAAGGGAATCGATGTCTATTTTGAAAATGTGGGCGGAAAACATCTTGAAGCGGCCCTCGAGGGCATGAACCCTTTCGGGCGCATCGTACTGTGCGGTATGATCTCAATCTATAATGCAACGCGGCCGCAGCCCGGGCCCGTCAATCTCGGCCATGCGATTTCCAAACAACTGAAGCTGCAGGGCTTTATCGTCATGCACCACATGGATAAATTGGCGCAATTTCATGCGGACATGGGCAAATGGATTGCAGCCGGCAAGATCAAGGTCAAGGAAACGATCATTGATGGTCTCGAGAACGCCCCCAAAGCCTTTATCGGGCTTTTTAAAGGCGAAAACTTCGGCAAAATGATCGTTAAAATCGGACCCGACCCGGCCCTGTAGGCTTAAGCCCTAACTCAGGTCAAAGGGCGCTTTCGGGGAAGCCGCCAACTCAATCAGGCACATCTCTCCGTCTTCAAGCGCTTTTTGCAGGGCATTTTCGAGCTGCCGGGGGCTGTCCACGCGCACGGCCGAGATGCCAAAAGCCTCGGCGTAGGCGACAAAATCGGGATTGACAAGACCCGTTTCATGACCCTGCCGATAGAATATCCCCTGCAGATAATCAATGATCCCGTAGGCATTGTCGTTTACGACGATCACGACGAAGTTAATCCCGTGCCGTTTGCATGTGGCCAGCTCCTGAGCGCCGTACAAAAATCCGCCGTCACCCGCTAAGGCCACTACCGTCCGTTGGGGATGAGCGACTTTAATACCGGCTGCTGCCGGAAATGCAAAACCGATGATGGCCGACCCTTTGGCCGCCACCAGCCCCCCCGGCACGTAGGCGGGATAAAAATACTCGGCCCAGTACCCGAGCATCGTGTTGTCGATGACCAGCGTACCGTCCTGCGGCAAAACGCGTCGAATCGAATTCAAATACGCCATTTCCTCATGGACGGAGCGCAATTCTTCCGCCTCGCGCTCGCACGTTCTTTTAAGATCACCCGCCCAGCCCTTGCGGCTTTCCGGCTTTAACCCGGCTTCTACCCGGACTCTCAGAGCAGCAATGATTTGATTGATGTCACCGGTAATGCTTAAATCGGCTGGATAATTTTTATTTATCCAGGTATCATCGCAATCGATATGAATGAGGCCTCGAAGCTTTACCCCATACTGTTTAAAATCGACATCGCGCAGTTTTGTTCCCACGGCCAATACCTGATCGCACGCTTCAAACACCCGGCCTGCGCCGCCGCCCTGGGCCGAACCGAAAACGAGCGGATGATTTTCGGAAATGAGTCCTTTGGCCTGAACTTCGGTAAACACCGCGGCACCGAGAAGTTCGGCCAGCGCGGTTATCTCCTTTTGGGCCCGGGCCATGATCGCCTCCACCCCGAGCACGATAACCGGGCGCTGCATCCCGATCAGTTCCAGGGCCGCTTTCTCAAGGTTGGGAATTTCTTCTTCCACGGCGCCATCATGTTCGGAACGGTTCAAATTGAGCGCGGCCTCTTTATCCCACATGTTGACCGGCACTTCCACATAGACCGGACCGGGTCGTTCGGACAGAGCCGTGTCGACCGCCCGGCTAAAGGCAACCCCGGCATCGTCTCCCGGCCGTAGGCACACCTGAGCCTTGGTAATGTTTTTGAACAGGCTGGCCTGATCCATCAATTCGTGCAGTTTCCCCTGGCCCTTGCCAATCTTGTTACTGGAAATATTGGAAGTGATGATCAAAACCGGTGAGCTGGAGTGCCAGGCTTCCATCAAAGGCGCCACCACATAACCAACCCCGGGACCGGTCGAAGCGATCACCACCCCCAGCCCTTGAGTCGAGCGCGCATACCCATCGGCCATGTGAGTCGCACTTGCTTCCTGGCGGCACAAAACGTGCCTGATGGCAGGTTCCTTTCGCAAGGCTTCATACAGTCCGATATTGTGAACGCTCGGGATGCCGAAAACCGTTTTGACCCCAGCGGATTTCAATGTGTGTACCAGCAATTCCGAAACTTTCATCAACATACCTCCGACATTAGATTCTGCAACAATTTAGGTTGATATTACGACGAATTGCAAATAATAATCGTCTTATAAGGCTAAAATCAAAAGGGGGAAACGGTCTTCGTTGTTCGGTAGCGCGGCTCGTTTCGTCTATCGTTGATCGGTTTCCGGCCTGAACTCAAACCCAAGGGTCGCGTCTTCTCCCCGATATCCGTATAACGACTACCGATTCGAGCGGCGCAACCACAACCGTGTACCCACGACTTGGGACCTAAATAATGATACGGGATGCCCGATTCCATTCAACCTGAACCATGCCATAAATTAGGAGGGATAACATCAATGGATGCAGCAGATTTTTTAGCCAAAGTTTCTATTTTTTCACATCTCAAAAAGAGGGATTTGAAGCGAATTGCCAAAATGGCGCAATATGAAGCTTTTCAGTGCGGGGAAATGGTCATCACGGAGGGCGAGCAGAGCGGAAGACTCTTCATTGTCATCAGTGGCACCGTCGAGGTCATTAAGAGTATGGGCCAAAAAAATGAATCCCATCTAACGACCCTCGGACCCCAAACCTATTTTGGCGAAATGGCCCTGCTGGACGATCTCACCCGCACAGCCAGCGTGCTGGCCAAAACCGAGACCAAGGTCCTTTACATCGACCACTTGAACCTTCGCGAGGAAATTGAAAGAAATCCGGTGCTGGCGATAGAACTGCTGCAAATGCTAACCCGTCGCCTCCGGGCGATTGAAAAAACACTGGTCAAGACACTGGGATCATTTCTGCCGATTTGTGCTCATTGCAAAAAAATTCGCGATGCAAACGATGCCTGGATTCCGATAGAAACCTATATCTCAGACCACACGGAAACCGAATTCAGCCACGGAATCTGTCCTGCGTGTGCCACAGAGTACTACCCGGAACTCACGGAAGCTAAATAGAGTGCCATTAACTATTCGGGGATGGGCACTAAATAATAAGATGCACCCGCTGTGTGAAACCAAGGGGATCAGGTATCCACTCGATGTTCATTTATGATATGGGCATCCATAAAAGAATATAAATTTGTTCTTTGGTTTGATTCCAGGTCGCCAAATTTGACGCCGCATCTTCTCATAGACATAGAGTCTGAAATTCGGTCTATGATGGAATCTGAACAAACCTTGAAGGGCACTTTGTCGATTTTAGTTTCATTATGGCATTTTGAGATAGTTAATTCATCATAATCGTGCGACCACTCCTCTCCATCAGTATATTTAAATCCAAGCCCCCCTCTGCTTATATCAATGAGTGGCGCAAGTCTGACATTAACAGGGTTGTCCAATTTGAAAAAACGAGGCTTGTCAAATTCCACAAAAGCGCCTTCTTTTACCTTGAATCGCTTGTGTTTCCTTCGCTCAACAAAATCTTTGCGGCAGGTTAATCCCAACCATGCATCTGCCTTCTCCACATCGCGGAACACTTGAGTCGTAAAAGCTTCATCCGCAGAGAGGCTTTGGTACATCCGCGCTGTCCCGAAAGACACATCCAATGGAGCAACTATGGCCTTTTTCCCACACTGCTTGGTTCCAGGACATTGTCGTTCATGCGCGATCAATTGTTCAATGCCGTTTGTCGTAACAGAAAACGATGTTACTTTGCGTAGATCAATCAGTTGATTAAGCTCACTGTTGAAGTTTTTGTCGCAAAACAATTGACGCGACAAATTCAACATTTCACCATCAGTAAATTCCCCTTCTGCCATAATCTGGACCAGGCTGCTATCTTCATCGATTTGGTAAAATCCGGGCATTCAGTATTTCCTTTCTATGGATAATTTTACTTTAATTTTTACCTGCCATTTGCTTAGACCCCAAATTTAACGCAATAATTGTGCCAAGCTTAATTATTTTTATTTTATCAGAATCAGATTTACCAATAGTACACGTAACCATATAATATTATACATATATTAAATTTTAATCTATCAATAGCCTCTATAAATTCCAATTTTGAATCATAAAACAGCCGACAAAAAATGCACATAAAATTGTGCACCGTGCACAAAATTCTGTGCATTCTATCAGGCGGCAATTATCAAGTCGGTTGTCGGATCAGGACACATCGGAATGACGTACGACCGGTTCGGCGATAAGGACGGAAACGGTTGCGTGCCTGGGAATTCAATAAAACTTTGGCTTCGTACCCTGTTTGTGCTACAAACTGGCGCGGTAACCGGGAAAAATATGAAGAGATTTTATGAATTGTCCTTCATGCAGTTCAAAAATTGGTAAGATTAATAGTGCCAGATTGGTGCTTTTTTTGGCCTCAAGGAAAGCCATAGCATGTCCTCGTTGTAACACCTCTATATACCCTCAGACGAATTATACGGTGGAATATTTCAAATTAATTATTTTCGTCATATTTTGGATCGGAATATTCTTATTTTTTATAGCGATCCTTTTTGGGCAGGTGTTGGGGTATGAATCTTCCCTAATCATCTGCTTTTGGTTTTGGATACTTGTAATTGTGATTTTCACATCCATCATTCTATGCAATTTGGCATTAATATTATTTTCTAATAGGGTCCTTAAATTTAGAGAAAGAAAAAAATTGCGCGAACCCCTGTAAAAGATAGATTGAAGTTGCAGGTGCACCACGAAAAGCGTTGTAGAAGACTTCATGTGGCGGCTGCGAGGAGAAGAGAGAAGACGGATGGGCGGGACGGACAACGAAAAAATAGCGCTGACCAGTGCAGACGGTGTCCCTTCCCGTATCACCCTTTTCCGTCATGCATCAGCATCGGCTCCGGTGGTGATCATCATGCCGGCCATGGGCGTAAAGGCAAGATTTTACGAACCGCTGGCGCTGGCGCTGCTAGAAGAAGGGTTCCATGCCGTAACGGCCGATTTGCGCGGCCATGGCGAAAGTGGTGTTCGCCCCGGAAGGGCAACCGACTTCGGATACGGCGATATGGTCAAATATGACTGGCCCTGTGTCATGGTACAGGTTAAAAGACAGTTCCCCTGCTCACCGAAATTCATCCTCGGTCACAGCCTCGGCGGTCAGCTCAGTACGCTGTACATGAGTGAGAACCCCGCCGCAATCGATCGCCTGATTCTGGTGGCGGCACCCGGTTTGCATTACCGCGACTGGCCCTTCCCGCGATCCATAACCCTTCTTTTTTCAACCCAGATGTTTGCCCTGTTGGCGCTGGTAATGGGCCATTTTCCGGGACACAAAATCGGCATCGGCGGTACCGAGGCACGGGGTCTTGTACGGGATTGGTCTCGCATTGTGCGCAAAGGGCGCTACGACATGATTCACCGCTCCCACGATTATGTCGCCCTACTGCAAGAGTTGCGTGTACCGGTTTTGGCACTCTCTTTTACGGATGATGCTTTTGCCCCCAAACGGGCTGTGGATGGCCTTTGTGCCAAAATGCCCCAAATCGAGCTTACCCGCCGGCATCTGGCGCCGTCCGAAATAGGCTGCCGGGAACTGGGGCATTTTAGATGGGTGAACCAGAGCGGGTGGCTGGCGCCGCTGATGGCGGAATGGTTAAGGAACGGTCAGACACAGGGAAAGGATAAAAAATAGTATCAGCCGCTGATGGTTTATTGGATTTATTGACGAAGGGATCTGCACCCTGCTTCGGCGAGCGTTGGAGGATGCGCGCGCTATTGCGGTTCAACTTCCATAATGAGCTTTTGAACCTTGTTTCTGAGTGATTTGATTTCTCTGTTTACCGCTTGCAGATTCGTTTTCAGGTTCATTGCTGTTTTATCATCCCGCTTTGCAAGTTCAAAGATTTTCATACCGGCGGGCATTTTTTTTATCCGGGCTTCCAGCTTAAGCGCATCGCTTTTTGTCATTTTAAAACTGGCATCGACGAATTCAACCGGCCTCCGTGATCTTGTATATTTGGCACCTTTGCCCAGATTATGCGCTGCCAGCCGACCTTTTAGATTCTTGGTAATTCCACAGTACAAAGATTTGTCAGAACATCGTATCAGATAAACGAGCCATTGTCTTTCATTGATCTCCGGTTTGATAATCCACCCGCTTTTTCAATTCCCTTCCACATATCCACATATAAAAAATGGAAGCCTGTTTGGTTTGATTTTGATCTTCCGACCGGTATTACGAACTCAGTTGACCTTCTCCCGCAATTTCCTAGACCACCTGAACATAATGCCCCTTTTTGATGGAAGCATCATTTGTTCACCGGTGGCCGGGTTTCTTCCCCGCCGTTTTCTTTTTTCTCTAATACAGAATTTGCCAAACCCGCTGATCAAAACAGGCTCGCCGGATTCGAGGGTTCGTTTGATGATCTCAATCAGGATTTCTGTGATCTCACAGGATTGTTCTTCGGTGAAACGGGTTTGGGTCCGGATGGTGCGGTTGATTTGAGATTTGGTGAGGGTCATATCGCGCGTCGGTCCTTTTTAAATTTCCTTTATTATCGATGTGAAATTAAAGGGAATTGAGTATCACAATAATTGATTGTATTCAATTTAAAAACACAAAACCGAGGCTGATTTTGACCCTACACTTGATCTTCAATGTTTGCGATGCTTTCAAGCGCTTCCCAGCGGCGGTATGCCGCCTCCAGATCATGTTCCACTTGATGGAGACACGTTTTGACTTCCCGGATCTCCTCTTTTGTCTTTTTGTAAAACAGGGGGTCCGAA
>CAZNFS010000114.1:0-8521 GCA_964572695.1 uncultured Desulfobacteraceae bacterium | reverse complement strand
CGCAATGAGCTTAGCGATTCTTAAAATTTCCAAACCAAAAGAGAGCAAAAGAGCCTTAATACCCGGGTTACCTTCTTTTGGCATATAATTCCGAAATTCTGAGACTTTTTCATGATGGGGATTCGCTCTTTAAAAAAAGAAATCCAAAACCTGCTTCAAGCGGATGACTTTAAAAAAAGCCTTGAAGCTGCCTGCCGCCTGCCGGCCCGGAAGGTGATCAACCCGCTGTTTTCGTTTTTTTTTCACCCTCAGGATCTCATAAAATGGCGCGCCGTATCGATGACGGGCACGGTCGTGTCACAGCTTGCCACCCGCGAAATCGAATCGGCCCGCGTGGTGATGCGCCGCTTGATGTGGAATCTAAATGATGAATCCGGTGGAATCGGGTGGGGATCCCCTGAAGCCATGGGAGACGTCATGGCGAAAAGCCCCCGCCTGGCAGACGAATTCGCCGCTATTCTGATTTCATATCTCGATCCGGACGGAAATTTTATCGAATACGAAGCACTGCAACGAGGGGTATTGTGGGGATTCGGAAGGCTGGCGCGGGCCCGGCCCGAGCTTGTAAAAGATTCGGCCCGCCTTTTGATTCCCTTTCTGGAATCCGGCGATCCGATGCTGAGAGGATTGGCCGCCTGGGCGGCAAGCGCCCTGAAAGTTGAAATAACGACGCCCGCCTTGAATCGCCTTTCAAACGACTCCAACCGAATCGTCATCTTTTTAGACGACAAACCGGTTGAACGTCGGATTTGTCAATTGCTTCCTTCTGGGTTGAGCAGTTCACCGTTCACGGTTCACGGTTAAACGGCCTATTGGGCTGTTAACAACCCCGGTTGAACTGTTTTCACTCAATCGGAATCGTATAGTTTCTTAAAGTCCTCAATCGTTTTTTTGACTTCATCTTCGGCCTGCGGCAAGTCCGCTTGGCCGTCATCCGAAAATGCCGGTTGAGACCCGGATCGAAGCTGCTGTTTACTGAAAACGCCGTCTGCAAAGTTTGAACTTGTCTTAATGGTTTTGACTTTCAACTCTCTGATAAGGATGTCATTTTCAAAAAACGCAATTTCCAGGGGATACCAGATATTTTCTATCTTTTGCCAGTTGAGGTAGCGGATTTCGAGCTCAATTCCCTTGTCGACGGATTTACGACCGAGAACAATCCACCGAAAGGGTCTGAACGTCTCTTTATCAATCCACAGTTGGGGGGTGGATTCATCCGGGTATTCCGATCCTATCACGAATCCGATGCGCCCGTTAAAACGCCCCAGACTAGAGTGTTTTACGTCCACACCCAAAAGGGATAATCTTTTTTCGAGGAGTTGGGCCTGGCGATGAAGGAGCACGTCTATGTATCGATCATATTTGGTTTCAGCTTCGGCGGCGACTTTCCCGTCGATGACGGTCACCCCCGTGCCCCTGGATAAGATATATATGCGGTGCGTGCTTTCAGACCGCAGGTCTGACCGGAACTTATCCGGAAAAAGATACTGCAAAGTTTCGTTTAATTCTATACTGCCTTGTGGCAGGCGGTCATTATAGACGACGTGTTTTTGATTTATGAGAAGTCCCTGCTCCTGACCCAACTGCCGGGTCATCAACCGCAACAGATGCGAGCCCTTGAGGACATAGGCATGGGACACCGCTGCCATGGATGGCCAGATGAAAAGGCACACCGCCAACGCGACGGATTTAATAGCAGAATATGTCATATTAAATTAAAGGCGGTATCAAAATATCCGGTCTGAAAACCGGGCGGCGACACCGAGTTCTTCTTCTATCCGGAGAAGCTGATTATACTTTGCGACCCGATCACTGCGGGACATGGAGCCGGTTTTTATCTGACCGCCGTTGACCCCCACTACAAAATCGGCAATAAACGTATCTTCGGTTTCACCGGAACGATGGGATATCACGGTCGTATACCCTGCCTGCCGGGCCATTTCAATGGCTTCGAGTGTCTCGCTGACAGTCCCGATCTGATTCAGTTTGATCAGAATCGAGTTGGCAACCCCCTCTTCAATACCCTTGGCAAATATTCCTGGATTGGTGACAAAAATGTCATCCCCGACGATCTGGATCGATCCCCCCAGGCAGTCTGTGAGCCGCCCCCAGCCGTCCCAGTCTTGCTCCGCAAGTCCGTCTTCAAGAGACAATATCGGATATTTATCGACCAGATTTTCATAATAATCGATCATTTCCCCTGCGGTCAGTTTTTTGTTTTCCGATTTTAACAGATATTTTTTATTTTGGTAAAATTCGCTGGCGGCTGCATCAATCCCCAGTCCGATATCTTTGCCCGGCACATAGCCGGCGGCTTTTATGGCAGCGATGATAAATTTCAATGCGGCCTCGTTCGAATCGAGATCGGGCGCGAATCCCCCTTCGTCACCGACGGCCGTGTTGAGGCCTTTTTTCTTCAATAGCCGCTTTAAGGCCTGAAACGTCTCCGCCCCCATCTGAATGGCCTGGGATACACTGCGCGCTCCAAATGGAATAACCATAAATTCCTGAATATCAAGATTGTTGGCTGCATGGGCGCCCCCGTTGACGATATTCATCATGGGAACAGGAAGATAATGCGCACAAACGCCACCCAGATATCGGTAAAGCGGCTGCTCATACGCCGCTGCGGCAGCGCGCGCGGCAGCCATGGATACCCCTAAAATCGCATTTGCACCCAGCTTCGATTTGTTTGCGGTTCCGTCCAATTCGATCATGGTGTTGTCAAGATCAACCTGGTTGAGGACATCCATCCCGCTGACGGCCGGTGCAATTATCCCCGTAACGTTTTGAACGGCCGTTTTGACCCCTTTTCCCCCGTAACGCTTGGCCCGCTTATTGCGAAGCTCAAGTGCTTCCCGCTTACCGGTGGAAGCGCCTGAAGGAACCGCTGCGCGTCCTAAGGCACCACAGGCGACGATGACATCCACTTCCACGGTCGGATTGCCTCTTGAATCCAAAATTTCACGTGCCTTGACATCGACAATATGTGTCATCGGTGGCTCCTTTCCCTTATGACCTGCGGAAAACTTCGATTATTTTAAGCATCTCGTCAACAACTTGACAAATCGATTGGAAATGTTACTCTTCCAATGGTTTGATGTCAAGGAGGGGAATCAGGGATTCAATGCAAATAAAAGATTTTTATTCCACGTCACATTTATTCGTAGCCGCTATTAGGGTTCTTCAACACCGGAAGAATACCCCACCCTCAATCGAAGCGGTTTCAGAAACCTTATCTTTTTCACTTGAGCAGGGGAGTTTTATCGCGCGGGAACTTCAAGGGCGAGAAATAATCGATGTGGTTGAGGGATCTTTTGGAACACGGCTCTTTATTAAAGATCATCTAACCTTGGAAGAAATTCCAAAGGATGCTCGGGGAAGCCGGCTGGAAGACGAGCTGAAGCGTTTTCAGGATACAAAGATCGACCACGATCACAAAGTTGCCACCATTCATTCCAAGCAAGCCAAAAAACAAAAAGATCTTTTTGCAGAACTCGAAAAAAAACTAAAAAAAACCATCGAAAAAAAATAGGCCTTCAAGGCCTAAATGGTTTTTTTTACATTCTATCAAGTGCCCATCCAGACTAAACAGAGGCCCTTAAAAGTGCCTATCCAGAAATGGTAGATTTTGGTTCAGGACAAGGCCGCAGCATTTTTACAACCGGAGGCGTAGCTCCGCTACGTTGAGGATTGCAAAAAGGCGAGAACGCTGTCCTGGGCCAAAAGATGCGATTTATGGCTGGGCACTACCGGCTATCGTCACTTCTATGGTCCTGCTACGAGCCCGGTTGTCGTGATTAATGGCCACGACCTGCTGCCAGGTGCCAAGCTTCAAATCCCCGTTTCGTACCGGTAATGCAATCGAAGGCCCCATGAGCGCCGCCTGAACATGGCTGTGCCCATTTCCATCGTGCCAGGCCTTCTCATGGGCGTATTCGATACCGGGCGGCGCTAGCCTGTTAATCGCTTCTATCAGGTCTGCAACCACCCCATGTTCAAACTCGATGGTTGTCAGCGATCCGGTCGAACCGATCATGGTCGCCCAAAGGCTTCCGTTTTGAACGCCGGTTTCCTGTATTAAGCGGATTAAAGGACGTGTGATTTCGCAGATGTCGGGGCCGGTATTCAATTTGACCTGTATCGATTTACAAAAGATCTGTGTGATTTTCATCTCTGTCTCCCTTTGGGCCGCATCAATTTTTCGAATAAAATTAAATCCGATTATGGGTGTGTTCTGAGGTGCCCTTTATTCTTGACACCTAATCATCTCTTATCTATATTACCTCAACCGTACGTCAACAAAATCAAGAAACGAGGCCTTACACTCGAAATAAGCCTATATTTCGCCCGAAAACACTCAATCTTTGAGACCTTTGAAAAATGCTCAATTTTGTTCAAGTTCAAGGAAGGTGATAATTTTAACCGCAGGAATACATTGAGTATTTCGAGGATTAAAATTTGAGCCTGACGCAGGCACTTGAGTGAAGCTATAGCGCAATTTGGGCGAAAGGGGGTGTTTTGCAAAGGTCTCATTTTTAAATTGGCAACCCGTAACCTCCCCGGGATTATAAAATGTACGATAGCTTCTATGGTTTAAACGAGAAACCGTTTCATATTGTACCCAATCCCAACTATCTTTATCTGAGTCCCAAGCATCAGAATGCCCTGACGCATTTGGAATACGGCCTTATGGAACGCGTCGGGTTTATTCTTCTTACCGGGGAAATCGGCACCGGCAAGACCACCCTGGTCCGCTACCTCCTCAATCAGATTGAGTCCGACATGGAAGTTGCGGTGATCTTTAACACCAATGTCTCCTCTGATCAACTTCTCAACCTCATTTTGAGCGAATTCGAACTCACCCCCGAAGCGGATGACAAGATCAAAACACTGGACATTTTCTATCAGTTTCTGATCGAAAAATACGCCGAAGAAAAGCGGGTGCTGCTCATCATTGACGAGGCCCAGAATCTTTCGCATGAATCCCTGGAAGAAGTCCGCATGCTGTCCAACCTCCAAAGCGACGAACAGATGCTTTTGCAAATCATGTTGGTCGGGCAGACTGAACTTAAAGAAAAACTTAGAAACCCGGCCCTGGCCCAGTTCACCCAGCGCATCGCTGTCAACTACCATCTCACCGCATTACCTGATGAGGATACCGGACGTTACATTGCATATCGCCTTGAAAAGGCCGGCGGGCGACCGGATATTTTCACCGCCGATGCGGTGGGGTTAGTTCACCAGGCCTCCGGCGGTATCCCAAGATCCATCAACCTGTTGTGCGATGCTGCCCTGACTTATGGGTATGCCGACGAGCTTGAGACCATCGATGTTCAGGTCATTGAACAAGTTATCAAGGATAAAGGCGGATTCGGTATCCAGGGTAAAGAAGAAGAAAAAGTGGATCAAGCGCCGGCTGCTCATCCACAGGAAAAAAGTGACAAAACAGTCAATCAGCGAATCAACAGGCTCGAATCCGAAGTCCGTAAACTCGGTAAATATTTAGAAAAGGAATTAAAAGAACGAAAGCAACACAAAAGCAAACAGAAAGATGAGCATGTGGAAAAGCTCAAAAAGTTGCTCTTTCGCGAGCGCAAACGGAGTGCTGTTCTTTTAACGAAATATTCACGCATAAGAGAGAAATATATATCCCTTTACAAGACCTTTACGGAAATCGATAAAGGCAGGCCCGGAATCCCCCCTATCCGGCCAACACGACCGGATGAAACACCCACCAAAATCGATCCGTCGATTCTGCTGCCGACCGATCTGGAATTTCCGTCTGATGATAAGGATTTTACACTTTAGGTACAAAAAAAATTGATCTTATGAAAAAAACAGCCTTGGTATTTACGTTAGCCGCAATGGTTTTGTTTTTCTCAGGATTAAAAGGGGAATCCAGTAGTGCGCTTGCTGCCCGGTCATCAGACAGTGTTGATGCGACTGTCAACGTCGCTTTTATTCAAATTGTAACAGATAATTATGCTGCCGATAGAGAGAATATCGATGCGATCCTTGCCAAATTTGATGCCAGAATACTAAAAGAAATAGAAGGTGAATTGGATTCAAATTCAGGCTTGGATATGGTCATTCACTTCAAAAACGACCAGTTTCATACTGTTGTCAATACAATTTTAACGAATATCCAAGGCATTACTAAAAAAGAAATTAAAACGGTTCACATCGCAAAGGAATTGGAAGATTTAAAAAAGAGAATTAATATCAAAGAACAGATCCGCAACAAATACATGTCCTTATTAGATGACGCCAAAGTCATCATAGATATCAGTGATACTGAAAAGAAATTAGAAAGAATCAACTCGGAAATAAATGTGCTGAATAGTAACCTGATAAATATGAAAAAAAAAGAGTATAGCACTTTAAGTTTAAAGCTTCTGAAAAATTCATCATCGAATAATCCGGATCTCCGAAAGGAATTATCAACATTCAAGAAGAAATTTTACATTGTATTCGTCGTTGATGGAATTTTGATCCTGGTTTTTCTTTCAACAACAGTTTACTGGTACCGGAAATATGGAAAATTAAGAAGCAGGGTCAAAAGACGCCGCAGCGTATAAGCGTCTCCAGCAATGGTTTTTTCAGTTAAACCCAATCGATGTTTCGTCTTGAGTACCAGATTAGCACTAGAAAAACCGAATACACATCATACTTTCTGCCTACCCGAATCCAACCCAAAATACGAATAAAATCATACTGTTTCCCGATTGTAAGCGCCATATAAAATGGATAATATTGCTGTAAACAATCGGCAACAATTCCTGTCAACTAGGCATCAACTCCAAGCAGGAGGTCTGAAATGAAAATAATATCGACCATAATTCTACTTTCTAAGTTATTTATTGCCAGGGCGCTGCTATTACTGTTTTTGATACCGGCCTAAGCATCACCTGCGCCATAATAATTAACAGTTCACGGGTTCAAAGGTTCAGAGTTCATATTACCAGAGGTTAAACGAAAGCTAAGCCTGTTAACGCCTTCCACAAAAAAGGGCAAGGTCGCATGCGGCCCTGCCCTTTTTTCCAGTTTTAATGAACGATCAGAATAGAATGTTCATCAATTGAGGTGGTTTAAAAACGTTATAGTTTGTCCAAGATCAAGGAAGGCGAACAATTTTTACCGCAGGAATACATTAGGTATTTTGAGGATAAAAAATTGAGTCTGACGCAGAGATTGGGCAAAATGGGGCGTTTTGAAATTGCCTCAATAGTATTTATAGTATCCCTTGACCGGCCCTTTAGATTTGTTGAGTACAACCCCTATCAGTTTTTCCTGTGGAATCAGTGAGAGTGCTTTTTTGATATCTTTTTTGGCCGTACGGGCGGCCTCTACCACCATCACAACCGCATCCATCAGCGGCGCAAAAGCGGTCGCATCTGCACCGGCCAAAATGGGCGGCACATCGAAAAGAACATAGCGGTCATCATAACGTGCTTTCATTTCGCGAACCAATGCTTTCATTTTGGGAGATCCGAGGAGTTCCGTGCTCTCCCGGATGATCCCGCCACCCGATATCAGGGTCATATGCGGAATATTGGGCCAGGTAATTAAATCGTTCAGAGGTTTATCGTCAATCAGGTAATCGACCAGGCCGCGCTTATTTTCGAGGCCGAGGTAATCATGAATCTTTTGACGCCGCAGGTCACAATCCACCAGCAGAACGGTCTGGTTGAATTCTTTTGCCATGGTCACCGCCAGGTTGATGCTCGTAATGGTTTTGCCTTCCCCGGGCTGGGTGCTGGTTATCATGATCGTATTCCAGCCCTGCTGTTTGGTTCGCTGCTGGATTTGCGTTCTTAGAATTTTGTAATATTCGATTTCGTCTGATTCGGGGAATAAGCTGACGCATCTGTTTTTGGTAGCTTTTTTACGGTCGATTTCAAACCGCCTCGATTTCGAATATACGGGAGGTTTCCACCCGGCCTGGCCCTTTGGCATTTCGTCCTGCGCAACAGGAACATCCGGTTTGGGCTTCGGTCTTTCATCTTGCGCAACCGGAACATCCGGTTTGGGTTTTGGTTTAACCGGAGCAGAAACACGTGTTTCTTCCGGCTCGGCTTGATCGACCTCTTTGCGGTGCGGTTTGATGGAAACCAGGGGCGTCTCTCTGCCCCGTTCTTTTTTTGCTTTTTCGAGTGCCTTGCGCAGCTTCATGTTTGTTACCTTTATCTCACAGGGCCGCCACTTTACGCATCAGCCTGGCCCAGAACACATTCAGGTCCATGACCATAAAATGGAAAACAGACACACCCACAATGACGATTAAAAAACTCCCCATAACAAAGGCGGCGCGCTTCAGCCTCCGGAGGGTGATGTCCTTTCGGGTTAGAATTTCAGGGATAACGGCCAGAACCGGTAAAGTGGTGGTTTGGGTGAGGGTGTCGGCATCACGGATGGAGTCGTCTATATATTCTTTAAAGGCGGCCATCCCGATTCCGGCCCCCAGACCCAAAACAAAACCGATCAACGCAATCGCCCGCCGGTTCGGTTTATACGGTTT
>CAZNFS010000113.1:0-8635 GCA_964572695.1 uncultured Desulfobacteraceae bacterium | reverse complement strand
CCGAAAGTCAGCTGAAAGATCAATGATCTTTTTATTGCGCTGCAAAAGCTCGGGTACCAGTGACATCGGAAGTTTGTGGGGCAGCGCCGTGAAAATCACATCCGCCCGTTCACACACGCGCTCCACGTCGTATACCTCGCACTTAAGATCAACGATTCCCGACATCGCCGGATAAACGCTCGCAAAATGTTCTCCGGCATAATTACGCGACGTCAGAATTGACAATTCAACCTCGGGATGCCCGGCCAGAATCCGAACCAGTTCAGCGCCCGCATAGCCTGTTGCTCCGATCACACCCGCGTTTATCATAATCCCTCCTATTTAGATTTTCTCAATCCTATGGTTGACAAATTTCGAATACCACCCTTTCCAGAATCAGCTTGGGATTTTGCCCAGTGGATTTGAGCAGCAGATCGGCTTCGGCCAGCCGCTCCAGGCCGCGAATGAGACCTTCTTTGGAAAAATTCTCAGATTGCAAAAACGAGCGATATACCGGGTAAGGATTACCCGGGTTTTTGAGTATCTGCAAATCAGTGTCCTTTGCGGCGGGCTTTTTCTTCCCTCGCCCGGATTTCTTTTCATCACTGCCGTTGGATACGGTATTCGTTAATATGTACCAATCCGAATATACCTTTTTCAAATCGATATCATCTTTTTGAATAACAGGCATCACCTTGGTTTTAAATTGATTAAATGTCGTGCCCGCATGCCAGATACGCTTTTCAAGACGATCGGTCAATCCTTTGATACGAAGGAGTTTTCGGGTTTGATTCATTATGGCGGCGAGAGCTTGGAGGGGATGAACGCCACTGGCAAAAAGAGATTTTAATAAATACAGTGCTTTATCGAGATCTCGATCTGCAATGGCATTGGTTAAGGCATAGATCGGATCCAACCGGGTGCGTGTCAAAACCACTTCGGTATCCGCGACTGTTACCTGCTTTCGATCACCAACATAACTTACCAGCTTCTCGAGATTGTTCGTAAAGGTGAACAGATCAAATCCGGTTTTTTCAACCAGGGCATGATAAGTGGCTTTGTCCATGGTTTTGCCGGTTTTGGAAAGAATTTGGCGCGCCTGATCCTTTAAGACCTCTTCCTGGACAGCACGCTCCGCCTTGCGCCCCCCCTGGGGAACGGCACAGTCAATGACCAATCCTTTTTGGGCCAGAATTTTATAAAGACTTCGCCTTTTATCAGCGTTTTCGGTGGTAATAATGATGGCGTTGTCTTTTGGAAATCCTTTGGCGATTGCATTTTCGAGCGCTTTTAGAGGACCTTCACCTTCCGGCACGGTCTGGCCGTTATCAACGCAATAATCGACCACTTCTTTTACCCATTCGTCCGATTGCAGCAAATCCGCCTCTGCTTTAGGCAGCATTTTCCAATCGGTTGCGAGGCACTCCTCGAGCGCGATTCCCGCCAAACCCAGAAAACTCAGAAAATACCGCGCAGCCCGGTGCATATCATCATTTGCATGGGCTTCCTTCGATTTGGACAGCAGAATTCCTTTATCCTGACTGGAATAGAAAATCCGTGCATCCTGAATGGCAACGATTTTGGGAAGAGACAAGAGTGAAAAGGTGTTCACCCTTTCGATGGCCGCATAAATATTCTCATCGCCCCCTTCCACAACCTCGTATTGGAGGTTTCGATTTAACGCATCGGGTATTAAGGCATCAAGGAGTTGATCCCGGACAGTATTACAGAGCATCTCTTCACCGTAAATCAGGTATACGGGAACCCGCCATTCGGAAGCGGGTTGGCTGAGGCAATGCTCAAGTTCGCGGTAGTGAATTTTGGACATCTTTGGTATCGGTGCGCCTAGATCCGTTCTCTTTTTAAGATCAGATGATAGATACAAATAACGACCCCGATAGAAACCGCGCTGTCGGCAATGTTAAAGGCGGGCCAATGCAGATCCTTAATATAAAAATCAAGAAAATCGATCACTTTTCCATAACGGACCCTGTCGATCATGTTGCCGATCGCACCTCCGAAAATCAAGGCTAACCCGAACGCGAGCAAGGGCTTGGACTTTGGGGTATCGAGGTAAAAGTAGAGTATCAAACCGGTTGCCAAAGATGCTGCAATGATAAAAATGGAATATCGCCACAGAGGACTGAAATTTGCCAAAAACCCAAACGCACCGCCCGGGTTCTGGATGTGCGTCAGGTTAAACATACCCGGCAGGACCGCAATCGATTGATAAAGTGGAAGTCGATCTAAAATGACGGCTTTGGTTATCTGATCGAAAAAAACGACCAGACCGGCGATAACGGCAAGCTTTATATATTTGTTTTTCAGCAACCCTGATGATCTCGTAAAAAGTCGCAAATTCCACTTTAGATGGCTAAGTAAAAAGGTTCATATACAAGGCGTAGTGTTTTTTCAGGAACGAGGCCATACATGTAGTATGCCGAGTGTCTGAAAAAATACTACAATGCAGTAGATGGGGCTTTTTACGACGCCATCAATCGTCAATTTTCATGGTTTCAAGTGCGTCGCGGCAGCGGCCGCAGACGGTCTCGTAGGCTGTGCTTTGCCCGACATCCGATGCATGTTTCCAGCAGCGTTCACATTTCTTGCCCCCGGCAGGTTCAATCCTGATCGAAAGACCCTTGAGTTCTTCACTGATATAGGCGTCTTCCAGAAGTTCTCCCTTTTTGAGGCTGGCTTCCGAAACGATGAAAAGGGTGCTCAGGCTCTCTGCATACGGCTGAATTTGATCATATATTGATTCTGAAGCAGAAATGATGACGGCCGCATCCAAGGGATGGCCGATCAGTTTTTGGCCTCTTGCGATTTCAAGCGCTTTGGTCACTTCGCTGCGTACCGCTAAAAGGAAATCCCATCGCTTTCCCAGGTTCTGATCGTGCCACTTTTCATTCGCGTCCGGAAACAAAGCCAGATGGACACTCATCTCTTTATGGTTTCCGGCCGGTATGTGCTGCCAGATTTCATCGGCCGTGAACATCAGGATCGGAGCCATGAGCCGGGTCATGCCGTCGAGCAGGTGGTAGAGGACCGTTTGAGCACTCCGCCTGGGCTGTGAGGGCGCCGGAGATGTGTAAAGCCGATCTTTTAAAACATCCAGGTAAAATGCCGAAAGGTCGAGGGTGCAATAATTATACAGGGAGTGATAGACGACATGATACTCATAGTTATCATAGGCCTCAATAATGCGGGCGCCCAATTCCTGGAATCGATGCAGGGCGTACCGATCGATTTCAAGCATCGCCTCATAGGCCAGGGCATCTTTTTGCGGATCAAAATCATTTAAGTTCCCAAGCATAAACCGGCAGGTATTCCGAATCCTCCGGTAGGCGTCGCTCAATTGCTTCAAGATGTTTTCAGAAATGCGCACGTCGTCGCGATAGTCGCTGGCCGATACCCACAGTCTCAAGATCTCGGCCCCATAGCGATCAACCACTTCACCCGGGGCCACGATATTGCCCACCGATTTGGACATTTTCTTACCCGCTTCATCCACCGTGAATCCGTGGGTCAGCACTGCCCGGTAGGGTGCTTTATCCCGTGTTCCCACGGCCGTCAGGAGAGCGCTGTGAAACCATCCCCGATGCTGGTCACTGCCTTCTAAATACAAATCGGCCGGCCATCTGAGGTAGTCGCGTTCTTCCAGCACGGCTGCATGGCTCACACCCGAATCGAACCAAACGTCGAGGATGTCATCCTCTTTGATGAAGGTGGTATGTCCGCACTGCGAGCAGGTCGCATCTGGCGCAAGAAGGTTTTGAATCTCATCTTCAAACCACGCATCTGCACCATGGCTTTCAAAAAGTGCAAAAATACGGTCATTTAATTCCCGATCCATCAGAATGGTCTCACACTTCTGGCAGTAGAACACCGCGATGGGAACACCCCAGGCCCGCTGCCGCGAAACGCACCAGTCCGGCCGGCTTTCGATCATTCCGTAAATGCGCTCCCGACCCCAGTGAGGAATCCATTGGACTTGATCGATTGCGGTCAGTGATTTTTTTCTTAATTGCGTCTTGTCCATGGATATAAACCACTGCGGTGTGGCCCGAAAGATAACCGGTTTCCGACAACGCCAGCAGTGAGGGTAAGAGTGCTCGAAAACCGTCTCTTCTACAAGAGCCCCCGTTTCCTTCAGTTTGGCGGTGATTCCGGGGTTGGCATCAAACACGAATTGGCCCCCGAAAAGGTCGACATCATCGGTGAAACACCCGTCATCATCGACCGGTGAATAGACATCGATGCCATAGGCGAGTCCCACCTCATAATCCTCGCGCCCGTGTCCGGGAGCCGTGTGCACACATCCGGTTCCTGCCTCGAGGGTCACGTGATCTCCAAGGACAATTAAAGAATCCCGGTCATAAAGCGGATGCAGGCAGCGCTTGTGCTCCAGATCCTTGGCCCTGATTTCGGCCAGGATCGCATAATCGGAAACCCCAAATGACCGCATCGCCTTCTGAACCAAATCCCGGGCCAGAATGAACACTTCTTCACCCCCCACATCGACGGCGGCATAGACAAAATCAGGATGAAGGGCAATTGCCAGGTTGGCCGGAATGGTCCAGGGCGTGGTCGTCCAAATGACCACATAGACCTTTTTTTGACCCAGGTCCGGAATCAGGCCGCCCAAATCGTCTTTTAGTAAAAACTTGACCGATATCGAAGCTGTCGATTCATCGTGATATTCAATTTCCGCCTCGGCCAGCGCTGTTCGGCATTTGGAACACCAGTAGATCGGCTTTTGGCTCCGGTACAGGCTGCCGTCCTGCGCGAATTTCCAGCATTCCCGGGCGATAATCGCTTCGTATTTGTAATTCATGGTCAGATAGGGGTTGTCCCACTCACCCCCAACGCCCAACCGTTTAAACTCATTGCGTTGAATATCGATATATTTTTCGGCATATTGGCGACACAGGCGTCGGACCTGCGCCTGAGAAAGATGTTGCTTCTTTGATCCGAGCTCCTTATCCACGTTGTGTTCGATGGGCAGACCGTGACAGTCCCAGCCCGGAACGTATATGGAATCAAATCCCGCCATTTGTCTTGAACGAACGATGAAATCTTTCAAGACTTTATTGAAAGCGGTACCGATATGAATATTTCCGTTGGCATAGGGGGGGCCGTCATGCAGAATAAATCGCTTAAGCCCTTTTGATGCCAACCGAATATTTTCATATAAAGACATATCTTCCCATGCTTGCAGACGCTCCGGTTCCCGCTGTGCCAGGTTCGCTTTCATGGGGAAGGTCGTCGAGGGGAGATTTAGCGTTTTTTTATAATTCATTCGAATCCTCCGAGATCACATTTTAAACAGGGAAAACTATGCTTAATTGGGGAGTCTGTCAAGCCTGAAAAAAACAACTTTACCCTATCGCCGTAAATGTTGCTTTGAACACCCCTTTGGCAGGTTTTCATCTGGCTATAGGGTTTAAATTGCGCCCGTGTCTTCCTCTTTTGAAATTTCAGTCAAGTAGTGGCCGTAATCATTGCTCTGCATATCCGATGCCTGCGCCTGCAATTCTTCACGTCCGATGTAGCCCGAGCGATAGGCAATCTCCTCTACACAAGCGATCCTCAGGCCCTGTCGCTCCTGGATGGCCTGAACGAAACTGGAAGCCTGCGCCAGAGCTTCATGGGTTCCGGTGTCAAGCCAGGCAAATCCCCGCCCCAAAAGCTCCACTCTCAGTTGACGGCGCTTTAAATAGATCAGATTCAAGTCGGTAATTTCCAATTCCCCCCTCGCCGAAGGTTTGAGATTTTCGGCAACCTCGATGACGCCGTTGTCATAAACATAAAGCCCCGGCACGGCGTAATTCGATTTAGGCTGCTTTGGTTTTTCCTCAATTCCGATGACCCGACCTTCCGAATCAAATTCGACCACGCCGTAGCGCTGCGGGTCCCGCACCAGATAACCAAAAATCATTCCGCCTTGTGTGAGTGCCGCCGCCCGCTTCAGGGTATCGGTCAGCTGGTGTCCGTAAAAAATATTGTCGCCCAGAATCAGGCACACCCGGTCATCGGCGATAAACGATTTCCCGAGAATGAACGCTTGCGCCAGCCCTTCGGGGCGCGGTTGTACCACATAGGTAAAGGAGAGCCCCAGGCGCGAGCCGTCACCCAGCAGCGATTCGAATTGGGGCAAATCTTGCGGAGTAGAGATAATCAGGATCTCGCGAATCCCGGCCAGCATGAGGACCGACAAAGGATAATAGATCATGGGTTTGTCATAGACAGGCAGAAGTTGTTTACTGACAACCCTCGTAATGGGGTAAAGCCGTGTTCCCTGTCCGCCGGCGAGAATAATTCCCTTCATATGTTTTGTTCCTTTTTGGGGGTCATAGGGCCATTGAACCAACCGACAGATAGCTGTATTTCTTATCCACCAGATCTTCGTAGTCCGGTATCATACGCCGTCCGTCCATTACTAAAAATGGCGGCGCAGTGGCCTCTTCAATAGTCCGGGACAGACCCCTGAATTCTTCACAATCCGAAGAAATAAAAAGGGCGTCAGTGTTCTTGAGGGCCTCCCTGGCGGTAGGCATGTATTCAATCTTCTTAAAAAGAATATTCTTAGATGGATCAAATACGGCCTTTGCCGTTTCGTTGGCCAGGGGATCGTAGGCCTTTATTTGCGCTACGCCCTTTCCCAGCAGCGACTCCACTACTTTGATCGAAGAAGCATCGCGCATATCATTAGTGTGTTTTTTAAACGCCAGCCCCAAAACCGCCACGGTCTTGTTGTTGAACTCAAAATTCGCTTCTGTGATGGCGCGTTCGATAAGATATACTTTTTGATATTCGTTCACTTCATAAGACGCTTCCAGCATCTTGGTGCTCACATTCACGCCCCGAAGCTGATTGATAAGGGATGCGATATCTTTTCCAAAACAGCTCCCCCCCGCGCCGTTGCTGACAAAAGACCCCCAGGTACTGATTCGATCGTCGGCGGTGACACCCAGTCGCAGATCATCAATTTTGATGTTCGGAAATTTTTCACCGATTTTGGCGCCGACTCCGTTCCAAAAGGATATGTATGTCAAAAGCATCGTATTGGCCAC
The DNA here is from genome assembly GCA_964572695.1 of uncultured Desulfobacteraceae bacterium. Taxonomy (GTDB): domain Bacteria; phylum Desulfobacterota; class Desulfobacteria; order Desulfobacterales; family CAZHA01; genus CAZHAH01. The sequence continues at coordinate 1,580 of CAZNFS010000113.1, read as the reverse complement.
ATATTTAATGGCCTCCGCCGTTTCAGGAGTGGTTTCGATATATTTAATACGCACATGATGGACGAATTGTGAATAGACTCTTTGCAGAATTTTAAAATCCTCTTCATGGTCGCACCCGACGACCACGCGATCCGGCCGCCTTGCCTGTGAAACAGCCGAACCCTCTGCTAAGAACTCCGGATTCGAAGCAACGCCAAAATTGTTTACGCCGTGACGCTGCATGATTTGGGCCATGTGCCGTGCCGTTCCGATCGGCACGGTACTTTTATTCACAAACACGATCCGGCGCAGATCTTTACGTTGGATGGCAATCTGGGCAAGTTCCTCCGCGGCTGCATCAAAGTATGTCAGGTTTGTGGATCCATCCAAGTTGGATGGCGTCGGCAAACACATAAAGATCGCATCCGTGCCCTCAAATATCGGCTCAAGGTCGGCCGTAAAATAGAGATGGCTATCGATGGTTTCGCGGATAATGTTTACCAGGCCCGGTTCATTGACATACTTTTCAATTTTTTCCGATTGACCGCTTGAAAATTCCTCAATCTTATTCGTATCATTATCATAGGCATACACCTCATGCCCGTACTCGGAACATACGGCGGCATGCACGAGTCCGACATATCCGGTTCCTACTACAATAATTTTCATCTAACCTCCCCGATCTCCGAGCCCGATCGCTATTTGGTGATAAAATCGCACAAAAGCCTCATATGTGTGAGGCTGCAAACGCATAGGTTCTCAATTATCGGGCGAGATTATAGAGAACCGTATGGAGTGTGTCAAAGAAAAAGGTCCATCTTTTGATGCCGAGAAACAAAAATCGCTTAAAAAGACAGGGCCTTACCCTTGAAATACCACTTGCAATTCTCCATTCGATTGATTAAACTTAAGCCTTGATTTACGCGTAGTATGAACATTGGACCCTGAACCCTGGTCGCCTACGGCGCCGCTAAAGGCGGGTAAGCCTGTGAACGGTTACCCAACAGAGGTAAAAAATTGGTGAATCGACAAACCATAAATGATGGGATGGCCAAAGCCTTTAGCAAGGTAGCGGGGCTTGTAAAAGCAAGCCTTCTTCCAAAAAATGACCACCAAAAGATATTGGACGTTGAACAGGAAGCGGAAAAGAATGCGTTTATGGGGTTCGGTAATGTCCTCAACGCTGGTGTACGGGAAGTTTTGACCTGCAAGTTGATTTATGTCGCCCTGACCAATATGGATTTTGATTGGGGCTGCCAACCCAGCTTGGTTTTAAAAAAAGGACCCGAGCTGGTGGGTGAGGAGGTTCGCGACAAAGAACGCCTTAATGAATTGTCCAGTCGGAAAGATATCTGGTTTATGCATCCCAATTTTGTTATTTATAAAAATAAAATCTCTTTTCCCCAAGATTTAATGCAAAAAATCTGTCATTTTGAAATTCCGGGTCTTTCGGCGGATTGGTGCCAGGTAGAAGATGAGGATTTTGAATACAATTCCATTATTTATGCAAACCCGAGTACGCTTGGCGATTCTTTTTTAAAAAAACAATATTTCAATGGAATCAACGAAAAGGGATTGGGAACGATTCTCATCGGAATCGA
>CAZNFS010000112.1:0-8952 GCA_964572695.1 uncultured Desulfobacteraceae bacterium | reverse complement strand
AGGATAACGGCCATGTGATCCACCCGCCGGCGGATCTGATTCACGCGTCCTTTGCGCCAGGCCCATATTTGAGGGCTGATATAGTATAAAACGGGGATCCCGATTTTTTTGGCCCTTTTGGCAATCCGGAGATTAAAATCGGGGAAATCAATCAGAATCAGCAGGTCCGGTCGCAGTGCTTTGAGAAGTTTTTTGGCGATTCCCAATCCTGCTACAAGCCTGGGAAGTTTGGCAATAATCTCGGTTACTCCCACCACTGCAAGCTCTGATGCTCTCATCAGAATCTTGACACCGGCTCTTTCAAGCGCCTGATCGCCGATTCCGCAAAAAAAGAGTTCTTTTTCTTTCTTCTGAATCGCCTTGACAAGCTTTGCACCGTGATGGTCACCGGACGCTTCGCCCGCGATTATCATGACACTTTTGGGGCCCATGGCTCGATCTTTTGATTCTAATCGCCAAATTCGCTGTTGCCGTTCTCTATCTGTCCGATAATATTCAGTGCGATTTCCAAGGCATCCCGTCCCATCTGACCCGTCACCTCAGGCATTCTGCGTTCGAATACCGCCGCTGTAAAAGAGGCCAACTCTTCTTGGAGGGCATCTCCCTTGTCTAAATCGAGCTTTTTTATCTCCATTCCCGGTATCAGGCCGTTAGGGCTGTTCGCGTTTTGGCGGATGGTGGTTAGGGTGTGATTGGCGAAATCGACCGCAATGTAGGCATCTTTTTGATAAAACCTGATTTTGCGGGCATTTCGCGTTGAAATCCGGCTGGCCGTTAAATTGGCTACGCATCCATTTGCAAATTCAATCCGTGCATTGGCGATATCAACATGTTCGGTTATCACCGGAGCGCCTACGGCGTGAATTCGTTCAATTGGCGATTTTACAAAATTAACAATAATATCAATATCATGAATCATTAAATCATGAACCACGGACACATCGACACAGCGATCTTGGTATATGCTTAGACGATGCGATTCGATGAAAACCGGACCCTTGATGAGCTCTTTGAGAGCCACCACAGCTGAATTAAACCGCTCCAGATGGCCGACCTGGATGATACGATCCTTGTTTTTTGCGATTCTTAACAAGGATTCGGCATCTTTTAATGTCGTCGCAATCGGTTTTTCAATCAACACATCGATATTATTTTCAAGGCAAGACTTGCTGACCGCAAAATGAATCGGCGTGGGCACAGCCACGCTGACGGCGTCGACCTTTCCAAACAGCGCTTCATGGGTTGTAAAAGCACGCGTGTCAAATCGTTGCGCGATTTTATCGGCCCGCTCCGGATCGATATCGACCACACCTACAAGCTCCACGCTATCCATGTATGCATATTTTTCGGCATGGAATTTCCCCAGATACCCCACACCGATGACTCCGACACGTAGTTTGTTCACTTTTATTCCTGCCGCCTATGTTAATGCAATAACGGTCATATCGAATTGATCGGCCAGATTGATCATCGCTTGTCGGTCTAACACCACGGTTTTGCCGGCTTCAATCGCGAGGACCTTGGCACCGACGGCCTGCATCGCATTTATTGTCCCAATCCCGACCGCGGGGATATCAAAGCGTGTATCCTGATTGGGTTTGCAAACTTTAACGACCACAGCCTTTCCATCTCCAAGTTTCCCGCCCCGTCGGATGGTTGCATCGGTTCCGTCGATCGCCTCCACGGCCAGGACAGATCCGGCGAAAACCACGACACACTGCCCGATATCAAGCCGTCCGATGTCTTTGGCGATCTGCCAGCCGAAATCAATATCCTTTAATTCCGTTTGAGTCGCTCTTCGTTGGGTCCAGCACCCCTCCGAAGCCAGGAGATGGGGTAAAAGAGCGGTTGCCTCCTGGATGCGGATGCCTTCATCTTCCAGGGCTCCGGCAAAGGCTCTTAAGATGCCGTCGTCTTGCGTGTTGGGGACCCGGGCCAACAGCTCCAGGCCCTTTGCATCGAGATGGAGCTCGGTATAGGCCTCAGCTTTTCGGATGCCTCCCATCATGACCGCTTGCGTGATTCGATTCTTCTTAAAAAACTGAATCAAGCGCTCGACCTGGCCGATATAAAGCCAGTCAATCGCCTCAACGTAGTCTGCCAGTCGCTCGTCGGCTTCATTGATATAAGCAATGGCGAAAACTGCCAAACCATTGGATTTGGCCTCTTTTGAGAAAATAATGGGGAACTGACCGCTCCCCGCAATTAACCCAATTCTCAAATTTGTCATTTTGTCTGCGTCTTCCAAAGGTTAGCGCGTAATCCCGCGTTGCGAGGATTTGATAAAACTGACGAAATCAATAACCTCGGGGATCTGGTCCACTTCGGCGGTTAGCCTCTCGATGGCTTCATTTAATGTCAGCCCGATCCGGAAGACGATTCGGTAGGCTTTCTTTAATGCTGAAATCGTCTGGGTTGAGAAGCCGAACCTTTTAAGACCCACCGCATTTAAACCATGCAGCTTGGCTCGGTTCCCTGATGCGATCACATAAGGCGGGATATCCTTGACCACGGCCGCACAGCCCCCGATAAAGGAATGCGCCCCGATTCTGACAAACTGATGAACGGCGGTCAAACCGCCGATGGAGGCGTAATCGCCGATGACAATGTGCCCCCCCAGCGTGGCGTTATTGGCCATCATGACCCGCCGTCCGATCCGGCAGTCATGCGCAACATGTGCATAGGCCATTAAAAAGCATTCCTCACCGATTTCGGTTACTCCGCCGCCAAAAGCGGTCCCGCGATGGATCGTTGCAAACTCCCTTATAATGGTCCGCCGTCCGATTTTTATATACGTTTCTTCCCCGTTGAATTTGGTTGACTGGGGAACGGCCCCGATGGCCGCAAATTGAAATATTTCACATTCCGGTTCGATCGTGACATACGGTTCAATGACCGCATGCGGTCCGATTGAAGTGCCGGAACCTATAAAAACGTTTCCTCTGATAATGACATAGGGCCCGATTTCCGCATTACTGTCGATCTCTGCCTTGGGATCGATGATTGCCGTGGGATGTATCATGCTTTGGCTCCCATCGAGGCCATTAACTCCGCTTCGGCTGCCACTTTTTGATCGACCCGTGCAATTCCGGCCATTTTGATTACCTTTGTTCGAAGTCTGATGATCTTCACTTCAAGCACCAATTGATCACCCGGTATCACCGGTTTTCGAAAACGGACTTTATCCATTCCCATAAAATAGGGGATACGGCCGCCTTCCGGGTCTGTTATGGATTCATAGGCCAGAATCCCCCCGGCCTGACCCATGGCTTCAACAATCAGCACTCCCGGCATAATGGGAGCTGAAGGGAAATGCCCCTGGAAAAAATGTTCATTGATGGTTACATTTTTTATGGCCGTCACCCTCTCGCCCGGAATGAGTTCAATGATCCGGTCAACCAGCAGAAATGGGTACCGATGCGGCAAATATTGCATTATTTTTTGAATATCATAAGGTTTTTTCATTTTTCGATCCGTCTCTTCCGAGCTGCTCTATTTTCTTTTCCAGAGCGTCAATCTTCTTTTTCATCTCAGGCAGCTTTGGCATCGTTCTCACAACCTTGGCGTTCAACCGGTGGGGAATCCCGGGGGATCCGGAGACGGTTTCCCCGGCCGGTATCGATTTGGCAATGCCGGCCTGGGGTCCGATGATGACGTTATCTCCAATTTCTAAATGCTGGGATACGCCGACCTGTCCCGCCAAAATGGCATGTTTCCCGATCGTGACACTCCCCGAGATACCCACCTGGGCGATAAGGATGGTATCTTCCCCCACGGTCACATTATGACCGATATGGACCAGATTGTCTGTCTTGACACCCTTTTGGATCCAGGTCTTACCAAATGTGGCCCGATCAATCGTATTGGCGGCGCCGATTTCCACTTCGTCATCGATTTGGACCGTTCCCCACTGAGGCATCTTATAATATTTATCTCCCTCGGGTACAAATCCATATCCGTCGCTTCCGATGACGGTGCCGGCATGGATCGTTACCCGATGTCCGATCCGGCAGTCGTCTAAAATGGTCACATTCGGAAATATTTCCACCTCATTGCCGATTTCAACATCGTCGCCGATGACCACTCCGCCATGCAGTATGACCCTGTTGCCCACCCGCACGTTGTTCCCGATCACAACAAACGGCCCGATTGCCACACTTTGACCATGGACGAAATCACGTCCGATATCGGTATTGGCGCAGATACCCCAATGCGGCTCGGATGCCGGAGCCAGCAATTTCATCACTTTGGCAAAGGCCAGTTTGGGGTGGTCGACCTGGATAATATTTTGGTCGGATGCCTCAAAACCCGCGGGCACGATCACGGCTCCGGCCTGCGTATCATTGATTCGCTTTAATAGGCGCTTATGTTCAACAAACGTTATATCATCCGGAGTTGCCGCCTCAAAGGGGGCGGCCCCGCGGATAATCTTGTGTACGTCCCCCCGCATCTTGCCGTCAACCGCTTTGGTGATCGAATCCAGCGATATCCCTTTGGTTTCTTTCTCATGTCTCATTGGCTTTTGGTGCTCTTTTGCGCCGATTGGGCGTTATATTCCATAATTAAACGGTCGGTCAGGTCAATGCTCTGGCGGAAATACAACACGCCGCCCTGTCGTCTCTCAATGATCAGGAGATAACCTTCCTTCTTGCCCAGGTCATCGATAATCTTTTTCATACTTTTTTGAATCCGCTGCACCAGTCGTTGTTCATGGATCTTGAAGTCCTGCATATACCGTTGCTGCAATGACTTTAAATCATTTATCTTAATTCTTATTTCACGTTCCCTTTCTTCACGTTTGGCCTTGCTGATAACCAGCGCCTCGCGCTCCAGCTGCTTTTTAATCTTTTCAATCGCATCACCCTTTTGTTTGAGTTCCGTCTCCATCTTTTTGCCCTTGCGGTTGATTTCGCCCTGTGCCTTTTTACCTTCACTTGAAGTCATCAACACACGCTGGAAATCGACCACACCGATTTTGGCCACATCCGCACCCAGGGCCGATATCGGGGAAAAAACCAAACAGCATATTATCGCCCATGGCATTATTGAAAATCGCATTTTGTCCTCCCTCTGGTCTTCACAAGATCGTCGTTGGAAGTCATTTGACTTTAAAAAAATGACATCCCCATCGAGAATTCCCACCGGCCTCCTCGACTTTCTTCGGTTGTTTCGTTAAGCCGGTAGCCATACTCAAGCCGGATCGGCCCGACCGGTGAATACCACCGGAAGCCGGCCCCGATGCCCTCATGCATTTGACTCAAATCGATATCCTCTTCGACCCCGTAAACATCACCGGTATCGAAGAAGATGACACCCACAATTCCCGCTTCTTTAAACAGAGGAATTAGGCACTCGATGTTAAACTGGACCATCTTTTCGCCACCGATATCGGCGCCATCAGCATCTTTGGCACTGATGTCATGCCAGCCGTAGCCCCGTACCGAGTTCATCCCTCCCAGATAGAACCGTTCAAAATCGGGAAGCCTGCCGCCGGAATTCTCTTTCACGTATCCGGTTTTGCCATGTACAAACCCGATCGTATCACCCCAAAGCGGAAAATACCAGCCCGTATCCGCCTCCACCTTGGTATACGCAAAATCACCCCCCAGCCCGGCGTATTGAGCTGTTACTCTATGGTCCGAACCTTCGGTCGCATTGAAAATCCGGTCTCTGGAATCATACCGTAACGTCGTGGATACCTTGCTGGTAGAGTTTTCACCTTCGATGTTCTTTATTTGGCTGGACGCCCAGGATTCGATATCGTGGACATCGCTGATGTCATAACCGTAAGACAGATATACACGCACAAAATCATGCAGCGGGTAACCGAATCTGATTTTGCCGCCGATACTGTCCTTGTCATAAGAATCATAATCATATGTCTGGTTGTACAAATCGCCGCCGGCCGACAGCGGGATATCAAACAGCCACGGTTCCGTAAAGCTGAGTGTATACTGGCTTGATCGTCCCCCCGCCTTACCTCTCACGGTCACTGTCTGACCGCGCCCTAAGAAATTTCGTTTTTCAAGCGCAGCCGTCAGGAAAAAATCGTCGACCGTGCTGTAGCCGCCGCCAAAGCTAAAGGAACCGGTCGGCTTTTCTTGAACATCAAGTTTCAATATCATTTTGTCATCCGCACTCCCCTTGCGCGTATCGACTTTGATATCCTGAAAATAGTCGAGCCGGTACAAATTACGAACCCCCCGTTTCAAGCGGCTGCCGCTGAACAGTTCCTGTTCGTATATTTTGAGTTCGCGTCGAATCACCCTGTCACGCGTCGAGGTATTGCCGCTGATGAGTATTTTTTCAAAATAGACCTCCGGGCCTTTTTCAATCATAAAAATGATATTGACCCGTTGTGCCTCAGTGTCTTGGTCAATCTTAGGCGATATGTCCACCCGGGCATACCCCTCATCGGCGTACAAATCGGTAAGCATCAGCAGGTCTTTACGAACCATTTCGCGGTTATAAAATGTCTCTGGCGTAATCTTCAGCCGTCGTTTTAATTCTTCCGCAGTCTGGATCAGGTCTCCCTCAAGGGCAACGGTCCCGACTTTAAATCGTTTTCCCTCTTCAATCTTAATCGTGATGTCAATCCAATGGTCCTTAAATTCGACTTGGGGTTCGCCGACCTTGGCCTGGATATATCCATTGTTATTATAATAGGCGGTGATCTTATCCGTGTCCTTGCTCAGGTTTTCTTTGTTCAGTTCCCCCGACGAAGTGATAAATGAAAATAGTCCTTTTTCCGATGTGGTCATCAATTTTTTCAGTTTTCGGCTTTTAACGGCGCGGTTACCGACAAATTGAATCTTTTTTATGCGCGTCTTTTTCCCCTCTGTTAGGATGAATTCGAGATCGGCCTGGTTTTTGGGGCGTGGTTTGGTTTTGTGTTCAACTCCAACATTATGGTAATGTTTTTCCCTATAAAGCGCCTCGATGCGTTCGATATTTTTTTGAATTTTATAGATGTTTAGGATTGAACCCGTTTTAAGGGTCAGGTTTTCCAATATTTTTTTATCATCAAATATTCTATTGCCTTTGATCCGAATCGCCCGAATCGTCGGCTTTTCTTTGACTTTAAAGATGATGATTTTCCCCTTGGGTCCTTTTTCAGTTTCAATCCGGATATCATCAAAATAACCCATGGAATAGACGGCCTTAAGGTCTTCGGTGAGCCGTTTTAAAAGATAGACATCGCCCGCCTCGGTTTTGATTTTTCTTTTGATGGCATCTGCTTCAATCCGGATTTGCCCTTTAATCCGAACATCGGCGATGATTTCGCGTTTAAAGAATTTCAGCGTGAGCCGGTTCGCCAGTTGTTTTACCTTCAAAAGCAGGTTTTCGATCCCGGTCCCTTCAACAAAATAAGTATCCGGCGGTTCGGATCCGACCACTTCAAGCAGCTTGGCATCCACGCTGAACTTTTGTCCGATTCGCGTTAGGCTTCCCCAAACAATGTAATCCGCGCCGCTGAACATCCCGATGTTGCGGATGCCGTCGACACCCTTGCCTCTTTCGGCGCTGATTTTATCAGAAAGCCCTCCCAACGCCTCGATCTCGATGATGTCGATATCCTCTTGTTTTAAATCATTCTTTATGGTGCGGGGAATTTCAGTCTGTAGATAGGCCAGATCCTCTTGGGCATGAATATCAAAGGGCAGCACTAAAACTTTAACTGCTGCCACGGCGTGGGGATTGAAGAGTAAAAGCGATAGCAAAATCAATCCGAGAATTCGTGCGTACTTCACCATTATAGTTCCCTAACCCCCTTCCCCCAATCGTCCCTCGATGATCGTCATACGACGTGACATAAATGAAGCCAGCTCCATATTGTGGGTGACCACAACCAGTGTCATACCCATCTCCCGGTTCAACTCTAAAAGAAGTTCATGCGCTTGTGCGCTGGTTCTTTTGTCCAGATTGCCGGTGGGTTCATCAGCCAGGAGCACATCGGGTTTGAGCACCAGCGCCCGGGCCAGCGCAACCCGTTGATGTTCTCCTCCCGAAAGTGTCCCCACGCGATTATGGAGGCGATCCTTTAGGCCCACTCGTACCAGTATCCCTTCGGCCGCCTCAAGTGCCGTTTGTCTGCTCCGGCCGCCGATGAGGATCGGCATCATGGCATTCTCTATGGCCGAAAACTCGGGCAGCAGATGATGAAACTGAAAAACGAATCCAACCGATCGGTTGCGGAATCGCGCCAGGGCCACATCATCAAACCGGAAAAGATCCTCGCCTTTAAACCAGAGGGTTCCGCTATCAGGGCGGTCGAGAGTGCCCAGAATGTGCAACAGAGTCGATTTGCCGATTCCTGAAGCCCCCACGATGGCGACGGTCTCTCCGGCCTTCAAATCAAGATTGATTTCCTTCAACACCTCAATTTGTCCCCCACTGCCGTCAAAGCGCTTGGCAATATTGCGGGCACTGATGAGATGCTCGACGGTTGGATTTTGGCTATCCATAACGGATTGCCTCAACCGGGTTCAGTTTGGAGGCCTGACGGGCGGGATACAGGGTGGATAGATATGAAATCACCATGGACGCCGATGCAATCAATAATACATCCAACGCCTCCAGCCGCACCGGGAGCGTCGTGATGTAGTAGACATCTCCGGGAAGTTCGATAAATTTGTATTTCGCCAGCAACATACACAAAATAAATCCCAGACCAACCCCCAAAACCGTGCCCACAAATCCGATGATCAAACCTTTAAAGACAAAAATTTTTCGAATACTTTTACGGGTCGCCCCCATGGCCTTTAAGATAGCGATATCGCGTGTCTTCTCCATTACCATCATGATAAGTGAGCTGGCGATGTTGAAGGCTGCCACGAGAATGATGAGTACAAGAATGATGAACATGACGGTTTTTTCAAGCTTCAGGGCCGAAAACAGATTCTTATTCATGTGCATCCAATCCTTGGCCCAGTAGCTCAGTCCCAGATTTTC
>CAZNFS010000111.1:0-8975 GCA_964572695.1 uncultured Desulfobacteraceae bacterium | reverse complement strand
TTGAACATCAGTAAGTGTGCCCATCTCTTATTTTTACCTCCTGAATTTCTATGATTTCAAGCGACGCAGTGAAAATGATGCGCCAACTACCGACCCTGAGACGATATTCATTTCTGTCTTTAAGTTTTTTTACATTCTGGCACTCGGGAAATGATTTCAGGTCTTCAACATGATCGTAAATTCTTTCTCGGATTCTGCTGTCACGGATCTTTCGCAATTGTCGCAGTGCTTTTGTCTTCCACCTGATCCTATTCATATCATCTTTTCACTTAGCTTATAAAATAAGTTTTCTCAATATAAATATAAGATAATACAGATAGCATAAGTCGAATTGGATAGGCTTTGAGATTGATTCATGGATAACAGTTCTTTATTTACTGAAATTTTCATGATATTAAAGAGTTATCGGCTTTACCCTGTTATGATTTCTTCAGCTTTTATACGGGCCTGCTCAAAAGGATCGATTCCAATTTTTTCTTGTCGATTGTGTTCGAGCGTGTCAAAAAATACAAAAAAGAGCGCTTGAATCAGGAAAAACATCCAGGTTGCCGCGGCCCAGCTTACGGCTGAATGGGGTGGGAACCAAACCACGGAAATGCTTGTTCCCAAACAGATTGCGGATTCAATCCCAAACCTGCCGAGCGAATATTCCGCAAAGAAGATACTGCTTCGAATCCAGCCTAGTATCGCAGAGGCCAAAAGAAAATAACCCCAGATGGAGTCGATCCAGAATGCGGTCCAAAACAGAATCATTAGCGGAAACACCGCCAACAGGGCGGATTTATGGCACCATCGGATGAGCAGAACCCCGTAAATAGCCGTCTGCAACCAGTGCGTCAGATAAAATGCCTGCGGCCCATCTGTTAATAAATTGAAGGTAAGGACAAGCGGGATGGTAGACACCCCGCAAATGAGACCGAAAAACAGGGTCGTTGGGACAGGGCGCTGCCGGATTTTCATGGAGAACCTCCCTTTTTCATCAACTGCTTGCATTCAGAGCTTCCCTGCGGTTGAGCAGTTCCATTTCGACTTCTTTATTTGTCATCTCCGCGACGGCCTCATTTGCGGCTACAGGGGGCAATGCATTTTCCCAGGGCGGTAGATCAGTTTTGCGGAAACAGGCCATTGACCGGGATCTGAGCCGTTCATATTGCGCACGCTGTTGTTCAAGGCCTTCCTGGAGCGGGACGATTTCCGCACTCAGAGATTGAATGGTGTGGTCGAGCTCGTTCAGCATCAGTTTCAGCGGCTTCATTTTTCTGATCAGAAAACGCGCAATCTGATCTTTACCCTTCTCAATCGCCACGCTCAGATCCTGTTCCAATTTTTGGCATTGCTGTCTATATTTTTCCTGCTGGTGCTGTATGCGGTGTTTAGAAACCAGCATCCTTTTTAAGCGCGCCTCCCTGTGCGCCAGGATTTCCTGCATGTCTCTCAGGTGCTGCTTGAGCATGAACTCGCGATTCTCAAGTTGATCCATTACACTGTGGATATCGGCTTTGAAAATATTTACCATTCTGGTCATGATTCCCATATTTACCTCTTTTGGGGCATATGTTTTTTCGGATTGATGCGATCTACTTTTGGCGCCTTCCCTTATACCCTTCGTACTGCAAAGACTTGGCATTTGCTTTTTGCTTCTGGTAAACGGCTGCGGGAGCACCCTTGAACGTATCTTTTACCACCGAACGCAATCGGTTGAGATCCTTATCCAGATTTTGAGCCACTTTTCCCGATCCAACGACCGCATTTACAGATTCCTGTTCTTCATAGTATTTCTGGATACGCTTTAAGGCCCGTTTTTTTCTACCGGCCTTGACATCCGCTGAGACTTCTTGTTTGAGACGATTGTAATCTTCCTTTAAGACCTTGTCTTCCCATTTTGTTTTGCTGATGGATGAAAAGACGGCCTGCTTGCTTTTGACACAGGCAATTTGAAAAGATTTGTCCGTTTCGGTTTCGAATTGATGCTCGTTGTACTGGTAGCGGACTTTTATTTGCCCGATTTCAAATTGCGCCTTTTTGCGAGTGGGGACTTTCAATCTCAGGAAAAGATGGCGGTTTTGGCCGGAACGCATATCTCCCGGGTAAAAAACCGCATGGCCGTTTTGAAGTTCAACCGGATATCCGGACGCATCGATAAGCATCACGCCGTTTTGTACCGGGACATGAACCGACAAAGAGGTGGCAACCGCCGTACTCGAGAGATAGAGTTCTTTTTGGAATACTTCGGCAAATGCTTGAGGATTTTCGAGATAATAATAGTTCCCGGTTCCTTTATCGGCAATGGAAGTCATCAGGTGTTCGTTAAAATCGAATCCTACGCCGGCCGTGCTGACAACAAATTCCTTTTCCACGGCAAGCGAGGCAATATTTCCCAAAGCACGCGGATCGGTGATCCCTTTATTGGCCAGTCCATCTGATATGAGGATAACCCTTTTTGCATTACCGGTGGGTTCGGTGCTGAGTAAAAGATTAATCCCGGCCTGCAGACCGGCTCCGAGATTGGTACTCCCACCGGCCCGGACACCCTCGATGGCGGAAATCAGCCGATGCCGGTTTGTTTGTGTGACATTCAGCAAGCCGGTGTGTTTGCGGACCCTGTCTGAGTAGGTGATCAGCGCAAAACGATCCTGGGGAGACAGATTTTGAATCAGTGTCAAAACGGCCTGGCGTGCATCTTCAATCTTACGCCCTTTCATCGAACCACTGCGGTCAAGCACGATAACCATGTCAACGTGACGAACTCCCTCGCGATCGAGTTTTTCGATTTCATCCGTCTGTAAGGTAAGCGAGAGCCCAATGGTTCCCGCAGAGTCCTGCAGGACCTTCTTTTGAACCAAATGGCCGGTGACGTTTACAATTTGACCGTTTGTAAAATGAGAAGTAGGATTAGAAAAAAAAGTGGATACCAGTGCTTTGCCCTTTCCGGATGTATAAGCCATGGCCGCACCGCTTACGGCAATGAGCCCGATAATTAAAAGAAATGATCGCAGGCGTTTGGTTTCCATGATGTCTCTCCTTTCTTTGTTCGGGTTATGTGAGGTCACTTTTGCGATTTGGCTTTATTCTAAACCAAGTCCGCAAAGATGCAATTCAAAGAAGTGTAAAAAGAACGGTGAAAGTTTTTACATAACTTTTGCTTTGAAATTTGGACGAACTGTTATATTCTGTAACTGAATTAGTTCACCGCAGAGCCGCCGAGGTCGCAGAGTTTATGCTGATACCTTTTTCTGATCGGGGTGACCGATCAGGAAAAACAACAGGCCCTTCGGGCGTTTTTTAGCAAAAGAAGGAATGCCGGCCCATGAAACAACTTAAAGCACGAATACTCGTTGTGGAAGATGACGCCGCCTTGCTGCAAGGACTTCTGGATGTGTTGGTATTCAACGGCTATGATGTCGAAGGGGTAGAAGACGGCGGCCGGGGTTTGGATACCTCCCTTGAGGGACGGTTTGATCTGATTCTATTAGACGTGATGCTGCCGAGCATGGATGGATTTTCGATCTGCAAAGCGATCCGGAAGAAAAAACCGGGTCAAGGGATTATCATGCTGACTGCCAAAGGGTCTGAAGAAGACATAGTCAGCGGGTTTAAGGCCGGTGCCGATGATTATATCACCAAGCCTTTTTCGTTGCGGGAGGTGATGGTCAGGGTCGAGGCGGTTTTGCGGCGCAGCGGCAAACATACAGGGGGTGAGGAAGTCGAATATGGGAACATTTTTTTTGACGGTAAAAATCTAAGGGCTGAACATGCGGGCCGCACCGTCGATCTTACCCGCCGAGAAATGGATATCATCATCTATTTGCACCGCCATCGCGATCGAATCATCTCCAAAAAAGAACTTCTCACCGAGATATGGCACTATGCCGATAGCGGCATCGAAACCCGGACCGTCGATATTCATATGCTCAAGCTGCGCAAAAAAATTGCCGCGTTGGTCGGTGACAGGCCCGTTATATCAACCGTCCGGGGGGAGGGGTATCGATTGGAGCCTGAGAAATGAAACGGATAAAAGCGCTAATCCTTTTCTTCTGCGTGGCCCTTTCCATCCCGCTGGCCTATTTTGTGCTGCACACCTACCGCGGATTGGAACAGGAAGAGATGGCCACTCTGCGTTACTTTGGTGACACGATCTATGATGAAATTGAACGCGCCCTGGCGGTGATTGTCCAAAGAGAAGAAGCACGCGGAATCGATGAATACAACTATCGTATTTTTCCACCCGGTCAAACCCGGGAAACCGGCCCGGGAGACCTATCCCCTTTATCCAAGCCACCCGAGGAAGATTTTGTACTGGGTTACTTCCAAAACAATCCCAACGGAACATTTCAAACGCCATTGGTGAAAAACGCGAAAAAAATTCCAGCTGATCGTCTCCATTTGGTGGAACAGCTCAAAGACATCAACAGCATCTTTAATCGTAAGCGCGTAACAGGGACTGACCGGCTGGAAATCAAGCCGGTGCGCGTTGCCGTCGCAGCCAAACAAGTGCAGGCCAAGGGGTTTGCCGATAAATATCTCGACTTGGACCGCAGTCAGGCACAAAAGGCGTATCTGGGCCAAAAAACCAAGCGTCTGGAGCGGGTTTCCGCCAGCCAGGCCATGGGTGTCGCCAAACCGGAACCGAAAAAATCCGGCTGGGGACTAAAAAAGAAACGATACGCGTCAAAGGATCAGAAATCCGAGCAACCGGCGCTAAAGAAAAGTCGTTCGGCTGCGCCATCCGTCGTGGCCGAATCCGAGGATTCTGAGCAAGAGACCGAAATCTCGGAGCGGTCTGACACGGAAAATTATCAAGTTGAGGTTGCCCCCCTGCAGGCGCTATTTGTTTCCGATGATCAAATATTCATCTTTCGCCGCATAATGGTCAACAATCAGATTTACCGTCAGGGCTTTATCTTGAAAATCAAAGCATTTTTAGATCACCTGGCGCAAACCTACTTTCTTTCCCAGCCCATGGCCGGCTTTACTCAACTGCGCCTGGCCGTAATCGATCAAGGGCGCCAAGCCGAAACCCTGCAAACCGGTGCCGTGACAAAAACCCCCCGATTCCGGCTCGACCGCATGTTTCCTTCCCCTTTTGGGTTCTTAAAGGCGACTCTGACCTGCGATCAGATACCGCGTTCGGCCGGCCGCAAAACCCTGACGCTTATGCTGGTTGTTTTGACCGCCATTGTTTTGATCGGGCTTTTGGCCATTTATCAGAGTGTGCGGGCGGTGGTGGATCTTTCCGAACGACGCAGTCAATTTGTCTCTTCGGTAACGCACGAGTTGAAGACGCCTTTGACCAATATCCGGATGTATGTCGAAATGCTTGAGCAGGGTGTCGCCCGCGATCCGGAGCGGGAGCAGGAGTATTTCAGGATACTCGATTCGGAAGGGGGCCGGCTTTCGCGTCTGATCAATAATGTGTTGGAAATGTCCAAGCTGGAAAAAAGGCAACGCCGGATTGACCTGCAAACCGGTACTTTTGATGAGGTGATCGATGAAGTTGGCACCGTAATGCAGCAAAAACTCAAACAGGAAGGCTTTACCTTGAATGTGATGCACGGCCAGCTTCAGCCTTTTAAATATGACCGGGAGGCAATGGTCCAGGTATTAATCAATCTGATGGAAAACAGTCTTAAGTTCGGCAGGGGATTGCCCGAGCGCAGTATCACCATTCGAACACAGCAAACAGACGGTTGGATAAAGGTGATGGTTTCCGACACCGGTCCCGGGATTCCACACCATGCCTTGAAGAAAATTTTCGACGATTTTTACCGGGTGGACAACGAGTTGACCCGCACCACACGGGGTACGGGGATCGGGTTGGCGCTGGTAAAAAAACTGATTACGCTGATGGGCGGCAGGGTCGTCGCCGCCAATAATGCCGGCCCCGGGTGCACGATTACCATTTCTCTTTTAAACAGTTAAAATGCGTTTTTATTTGACACGCGTGCTCATTTTCTTTAGGTTCTTCAGATCGTGAATCAAATCAATCCCCCCTTTTAACGTAACCACGTAAGGTTTGCCGATGAACACCGCCATCACGGTCGAAAATCTTTATAAAAGCTTTGGTGATCTTGAGGTGCTCAAAGGTCTTTCGATGTCCGCTTACAAGGGGGATGTGATTTCCATCCTTGGGTCAAGCGGCTCCGGGAAAAGCACCTTTCTGCGATGCATTAATTTCCTGGATATCCCCAGCAGTGGAACCATTACGGTGTGCGGCGAAGAAGTCTTGATGAAAAAGAATCGTCGCGGGCAAAATGTGCCCCGGGATCAAAAACAGGTCGAAGGTGTTCGCACCAAACTGGCTATGGTCTTTCAGCAGTTCAACTTGTGGTCGCACATGACTATCCTGGAAAATGTCATCGAAGCCCCGCTGAGTGTACTCAAAGTTCCGCGTCCGGAGGCCACCGAAAGGGGCCATAAATACCTGGAAAAAGTAGGTATTATCGACAAACTGAACGCTTATCCGGCACATCTCTCCGGCGGACAGCAGCAGCGGGCGGCCATCGCCCGGGCGCTGGCCATGGAACCCGAGGTGATGCTTTTCGACGAACCGACCTCCGCCCTTGATCCGGAATTGGTGGGCGAGGTGTTGCAGGTGATTCAGAAACTGGCCGAGGAAGGCCGGACGATGATCGTTGTGACGCACGAGATGGGATTTGCGCGCGAGGTCTCTTCACGTGTTATTTTTCTGGATGAAGGAATCATCGATGAAGACGGTCCGCCTAAAACGGTTTTCGAATCCCCGAAGTCTGAGCGGTTTCGCCAGTTTAGCATGGCGATGGTTTAGTGATTTTCAAAATTGACCATTAACAAAAGAAAAAGGAGGAAAATTGATGAAGAAACTATTAGTTCTGGTAACGATTATCGCGATCCTGGCTGCCTTTGGCACGGTCCAGGCCAAGGAATGGAAAAAGATCCGCATTGGTGTTGAAGGGGCTTACCCGCCATTCAGCTGGACGAAACCGGATGGCACGTTGGCTGGATTCGATATCGATATCGCGCGTGCGCTGGTCAAAGCCGCAGGTGCGGAAGCCAAATTGGTGGCCCAGGACTGGGACGGCATTATCCCGGCGTTGCTGGCCCGCAAGTACGAC
Organism: uncultured Desulfobacteraceae bacterium; assembly: GCA_964572695.1. GTDB lineage: Bacteria > Desulfobacterota > Desulfobacteria > Desulfobacterales > CAZHA01 > CAZHAH01. The sequence goes on along the minus strand of CAZNFS010000111.1, from coordinate 1,884 downwards.
GCCATCATTGCCTCCATGTCGATTACGGAAGAGAGAAAGAAAAAAGTCGCCTTTACAAACAAGTACTATAATACCCCGGGGAAATTCGCTTGTAAAAAAGGCGCCATGCCCGAGTTCACTCGTGCAGAAGCAAAAGCAGCTTTGAAAGGCAAAAAGGTCGGTGTCCAGCGGGCCACAATCCACGACCGTTTTGTTTCCGAGGTGGGCGGCAAGGATGTCACCGTCGTTCGCTACGGAACCCAGGACGAAGTCTATCTGGATCTCGTGTCCGGACGGATCGATATGTTGCTGGCCGACAGCGTTGCCGTAGCCGAAGGTTTTCTTAAAAAACCGGAGGGCCAACCCTTTCAGTTTATCGGTCCGGACCTGTCGGAACGTAAATATTTCGGCGAAGGGGCCGGCATCGCCTGCCGCAAGCAAGATAAGGATCTGGTGGAATTGCTTAACAAGGCCATCAATCAGATCCGCGCCGACGGCACATACAAAAAAATTCAAGACAAGTACTTCGACTTCAACGTCTATGGTGATTAGGACCGATTTTTGATTGTTGATTTACGATTGTCGATTGGTGGCAGTCGCTCTGCTCCATCAATTTATAGAAAATGATAATTATCCTTAAATCATAATCAACATAAAATCCCACAAAAGACTCCGGCCTCCTTTTTGAGACCGGAGTCTTTTAAGCCCCAGAGGGGAAAACTCACTATATAGTGCCCCTCCACGAATAATTAACGGCACGCAAAAGGGTCCAATTCATACTAACTATGTTTAGCTTACACGGCTACGGACCGAACATCATGAAGGGGACCGTTGTGACCCTTGAGCTGTCGATTTTTTCACTGGCCATTGCGATGTTGCTGGGCATAATCGGCGCCCTGTTCAAGCTTTCAAACTCCAAGCCGTTGCAGGTCGTCGCCCAGTCCTATACGACCCTTATCCGGGGTATGCCGGAGCTGGTTCTGATGCTGCTCATATTTTTTGGCGGGCAAGTATTCGTCAACCAGTTGGCCCTGATGGTGGGCTACGAAGAGTACATCGACATCAATCCGTATATCGCCGGGGTTTCCACCCTTGGGTTCATTTACGGTGCCTATATGACGGAAACGTTTCGCGGCGCCATTCTGGCGGTTCCCAAGGGACAGATCGAGGCCGGTCACGCGTACGGCATGTCCTCTCTGAAGGTGTTTGTGCGCATCCTCCTGCCGCAGATGATCCGGCATGCCATCCCGGGCTTCGGCAACAATTGGCTCGTTTTGGTGAAGGCCACCGCCCTGGTGTCCGTTATCGGGTTGGAGGATATGGTCCGCCAGGCGGCTCTGGCGGCCGGTGCCACGCGCATGCCCTTTACCTTCTATGTCGTGGTCGCCATCAACTACCTGATCATTACCAGCATATCCGTAAATATTTTGAGATGGCTTGAAAATCGTTACAGCATGGGGGTTATAAAGGCCTAAGGGATGGACTTTTCGATTATAACAGGCAACATCGGTTTTTATCTCGAGGGGTTGAAAAATACCCTTATCCTGGTGTCTATCTCTTTATTTATCGGATTGTTGATGGCGATCCCGCTGGCCGTTCTCAGGACTTCCAAGAATTATATCGTTCAGGCCCCCATCCGGGCCTATGTCTATTTTTTCCGCGGTTCCCCCTTGCTGGTGCAGATGTTTATCATTTATTACGGTTTCGGGCAGTTTGAAGCCATCAAGGCCAGTTTTGTGTGGCCCTTTTTCAAAGAGGCGTATTTGTGCGCGCTGTTAGCCTTTACGCTGAATACAGGCGCCTATACCACGGAGATCATCCGCGGCGCCATCGAAGGTACGCCCCATGGTGAAATCGAAGCCGCCAAAGCCGCCGGTATGTCGCGCAACCTGATGCTGCGTCGTA
>CAZNFS010000110.1:0-9464 GCA_964572695.1 uncultured Desulfobacteraceae bacterium | reverse complement strand
GCTTCCTGATCCAGACCAAATGCCGTATGCAGGACCCGCACCGCCAACTCGGCATATTTTTCTTCAATCACACAGGAAATTCTAATTTCAGAAGTGCTGATCAGAATGATATTGATGTTTTCCCGGGCTAATGCATTAAACATGGTCGAAGCCACACCGGAGTGGTTTTTCATACCCACTCCGATGACGGAGACTTTGGCGATATTTTCATCACCCAGTACTTCTTCGGCTTTTATTTCCTGAGCGACCTTGCGTTCTATCTGCAGCGCCGTTTCAAAATCGGTTTTGGGAACCGTAAAAGTCAGATCGGTTTTCCCGCCCGCCCGCGTATTCTGAATGATCATGTCTAACACGATCCCGGACTCTGCGATGGGTGTGAAAATTTTGGCCGCGATTCCGGGCTGGTCCGGAACCTTTTTGAGCGTGATACGGGCTTGGTCTTTATCGTGTGTCACAGCGCTGACAACAAGCTGTTCCATCCCCAGATTTTCATTGACCACCATGGTGCCCTCCTCTTCATTAAAAGATGAACGGACATGAATCGCGACATTATATTTTTTAGCGAATCCAACCGATCGGATTTGCAAAACTTTGGCACCGAGGCTGGCCATATTGAGCATTTCGTCATAAGAAATGGCAGATAGCTTGCGCGCCCTTTTGCAAACATTGGGATCGGCCGTGTAAATTCCGTCCACGTCGGTATATATTTCGCAAAGGTCAGCTTTAATGACGGCCGCAATTGCCACAGCCGATGTGTCCGAACCGCCCCGGCCCAGTGTGGTAATATTACCTTGCGGGTCGGAGCCCTGAAACCCGGCAACGACAACGATCTTACGTTCCTTGACAAGATCTAATATGCGTTTGGTTCCGATGTCGACGATCCGAGCGTCTCCGTACGTGCAGTCGGTCACGACTTGAGCCTGGTGTCCAAGCAGCGATTGAGCCGGATAATTCATCGCCTGCAACGTCATGGCCAACAGGGCTGAGGTTGTTTGTTCGCCGGTGGCCAACAAGACATCCAGTTCCCTTTTGCTGGGCGATTTGGTAATATTGCTTGCCAATTCGGTGAGGTCATCGGTCACCCCTGCCATGGCCGAGAGAATGACAACCAAATCATTCCCCTCATCATAGGCTTTGGCGACTCTTTTGGCGACGTTTTTGATACGCTCCGTATCTGCAACGGAGGTGCCGCCGTATTTTTGAACAATCAAGGCCATCGGTTTTCCTCGTATATTTGCTTTAATTGGGTGACCAAATTGATTTCTTGTGCTCCGCGGGCCGTCATTTGAATACGCCTTGAACCTTGATCGATAATCTCAAAATAGATTGCGAGATGATTCAACGGCATTTCATTACCCAGTTTGTCGGCCCATTCAATGGCAACCACGCCCTTGCCATCAATTATTTCATAAAGCCCGATTTCTTCAAGATCGGATATATTATCGATACGATAAAGATCAATATGAAAAAAAAGATGCCTTCCGGGATACTCATGTATTAACGTGTATGAAGGGCTTGTTATATAATAATGAACAGGTACGTCAAGGCCTTGGGCCAAGCCTTTTGCAAAAGCCGTCTTACCGCTGCCCAAATCGCCGGTTAGGGCAATTATCGTTCCGGGGGCAGCAATCCGTCCGATGCGCACCCCCAGGGTGTTCGTTTCCTGGGGCGAGTGAGCGATGATATGCAATTTATTATTTGAGACTTGGAATGCGGAGGGCATTTTGGACTTCTTCTGTTTCCAATATCAGATCGTGGCGGTAAGCTTCTTGATTTGTCGGGGTATTTGATTCATCACATCGCCAGCCAGAAAACCGTAGGGGCCGTACTCGTCTGCCAGGGTATCGCCGGCTGAACCATGCAAATAAACACCGGCCCGGGCCGCATCTCCAGGCGCATAGCCCTGTGCGATGAAGCCGGCAATGATGCCGGTCAATACGTCGCCCATACCGCCGGAGGCCATGCCGGGATTCCCGGTGGGATTAATAAAGATTTTGCCGTCCGGCTCAGCGATAACGGTTCGGGCGCCTTTCAGTACCAAATGCACCCCGAATTGCCGGGCGAATGTTCGTGCGCAGCCGATACGATCCTGTTGAACCGTTTGAGTCGTCGAATTGATCAGCCGGGCCATTTCGCCCGGATGGGGTGTCAGGACAACCGGAATCTCAAGCTTCCTTAAGATCTGCGGATTATCGGCTATACAGTTCAGTCCATCGGCATCAATAACGATAGCGATCTGACTGGCCAATAGAATCTTTTGGATCAAACGTTTGGTCTCGGGTGCCGTTCCGATTCCGGGACCTATGGCAAGGCAATTCTTTTCGGCCATCAAACCCATAATCGTTTCCAATGCCGTCTCATCCAGAATCCCAGCCTTGGTTTCTGCTAAAGGGTGGGTCATTGCTTCCAGGATCCGGGTTTCCAAAAAAGGATTTAAACTCTTTGGTGTGGCAAGCGTTACGAGTCCGGCGCCGCTTCGCATAGCCGATGTTGCAGACATCGCAGCCGCGCCGGTTTTTCCAGGTGAACCGGCGATGATTAGAACATGTCCCGTATCACCCTTATGCGCATCCTGTGAACGGGGCTGAATCAGTTCCGCCACCGTGTTTTGGGTGATGAGGACATGCTGCATTGCGGTTTGCTTGGCGATATGTTGGGGAATGCCGATATTCACGATTTTTAATTGGCCGGTATAGACGACGCCGGGCAAAACCACATGACCGATTTTGGCGAAGGCGAAAGTTGCCGTCGCCTGGGCTTTTATGCAAACCCCCCAGGGTTGGCCCGTATCGGAATTAAGCCCCGATGGAATATCAACTGCAAAAATCGGTTTGTTGAGACGATTCATAAAGTCGATAACTTCTTTAAAATAGCCTATGACCTTCGATTTCAATCCGGTCCCAAGGATCGCATCGATCCATATGTCCTGGTGGCGCAGCGAGGTGGCATGGGCCTTGAAGGCGTTTTGATCCGGGATTTCGATGACCGGAACCCCAAGGGGTTCCAAAAGCCTAAGATTGGCTGCCGCATCTCCGTCAATCGCAGCACATTGAGACAGCAAATAGACCGACACCCGGATCCCCTTCTGAGATAAATAACGGGCCATGACAAAGCCGTCACCCCCATTGTTGCCTTTACCCGCTATGACGGCCACTTTTTGATCGCAGGCGCCTTTAAAAGATTCCATAAAAAAACGGGTCGCTCCGCGGCCGGCGTTTTCCATTAGAACGATACCCGGGATACCAAACAATTCAATGGTTTCATGGTCCATTTTTTGCATTTCAGCTGCGGTGGCAAGGTCCATTTCGTACTCCCATCAGATGGTAATCAAATCGAGTAGCTCCTCGGTTTTGATTTCCATTGCATGTGCCTCGGTATCCGTTTTTTCATGGTCATATCCAAACAGATGTAAAATCCCGTGAATCAGTAGCTGGTATAAGCGTTCTTCCATTGTGATCCCACCCAAGCGAGCTTCTTTTTGAGCGGTTTCAACGGAAATAACCACATCGCCAAGAAGCTGGGGTGTAATATTGGAGAAATCACCTTCCTGCATGGGAAAAGCGATGACGTTGGTAGGGCCGCCACGATGCAAATAATTCTTGTTAAGTGTCTCTATGCGGACATCGTCAACGATGAGGATGGAAAGTTCCCCCTCAGGACAGTTTAAGACGTTTAAGATTGCCTGTGCCGTTTTTTGTAATCGGTCGAGATCTATTTTTAGTCTCTGCTGCCGGTTGTCGATAAGGACTCCCATTTTTATCAATCCCATTTTGTGCGGCCGGACTTTCAGCATATTCAATGCGATGATGATGGATGGCGTTTAAAATCTTGTTGAAGCTGTCGCCGATCTTGCGCAGGTCCTTTAAGGTGAGTTCGCAGCTGTCAAGCTGCCCATCGGAAAAGACGTTGTTTATCAGCTTTTGAACCATCCCTTGAATCCTGGATGGTATTGGATTGGTGAGCGTTCGGGATGCGGCTTCGGTGACATCGGCCAGCATGACGAGTCCGGCTTCTTTGGTTTGAGGTTTGGGGCCGGGGTAACGGAAGTCATCGTCATTTACCGTATTTTCGCCGCTGATCTGTTTGGCCTTTTCAAAAAAATAAGTAATAATACTGGTTCCGTGTGACTGGCAGATGGTATCAATAATAGCGGCGCCGAGCTTGTTTTGCCTGGCAATTTCAACGCCTTCCTTGACATGTGCGATCAGTATCCGCTTCGACATCGACGGCGCAAGATTGTCGTGTCGGTTGTGCCTGTCGGTTTGATTTTCAATAAAATAGAGGGGTTTTTTAATTTTGCCGATATCGTGGTAATATCCGCACACCTTGGAGAGAATGGGATTGGCACCAATTTCCTGCGCCGCCGCCTCGACCATGGATCCAACAATGACCGAATGATGATAGGTGCCGGGGGCTTCGATCATCAGCTGACGCAGAATCGGCCGCTCAAGGTTTGCCAGCTCAAGCAGTTTGATGTCCGTCGTGTAATTAAAAGCAACCTCAACCAGCGGGACGATACCTGCGGTAACAATGCCGGCGAACATCCCGCCCATGAAAGCAAATGCGCAATCCCACAAAAGCTTAGCGCCGGCAAAATCTTCAATATAAATACCAATGGCTGTAGCCAAAATAATATTGAGACACCCGAGTTTAAGTCCTGCTTTGATAAACACTTTACGTTCGCGGCAATCCTGTATCCAATAGGCGGCCATTGCCCCGTTTAGCAGAAAATAAAGAAAAAATTCCATTCGTTTTTGAAAAAGAATCGACGTACAAACGGCCAGTGCCACAGCAAACGGAAAAGCGAGGTCAATGCCGGCGAAAATACAAATGATCATCGCCCCGGCGGCAATCGGTACGCCGTAATAGATAGATGAAAAAGAGACCGCAAAGGGTGAATTCTGGGTCAATGATCCCGGCAGGGCAGACGCAATCTTGGCGATAAAAAGAAAAACGATCAGCACAAGAGCGGTAAACAAGAGATTTTTATTATGATCGCTTATATTTTTAGGTTGGTATTTTAAATGTAAGATATAGGAAATCATTAAAAGACACACAATGATAATCGCCGAACCAATTCCACTGGCGAAAACCTGCTCGCTCTTAATCTGGCGTTGCAGGGCTTTTAGTTTTAATGATTGAACTTCAGTAACGATTTCCCCTTCCCGTAAAAGCATTTCGCCGGCTTTAATTTTATAGAAGCTCGGCTTGATTTCCAAAGCGGCCTTTTTTTTGCGTTCTTCGGTCTCGCTCCGGTTTAAGGTGATATTGGGAAGAATCAATCTTTGGGTAAAATCCGCAATAAGGTGGCGTAAGACAAAGTTGTATTCTTTCAGATAAGGCTGTCCGATGACTCTGACCATAATTTTTGATTGATCAAGGCCATAGAATTTGCGAAGTTTATTAACGGCGCGCTCCGTTTTCGACCCTAAGTCGCGCAATAAGATGCCCTTATCCGATTCTTTAAGAAGAATTTCTTTGTTGGACACCACCCCGTTTTTTAATATTTCTCCCAAAATTCTAACGATCGGATCGGAAATTTTAATGGAAAAGGCTTCTTTCTCAAGAATTGTGTAGCCCCCTGAACTGACTGGGATACCGAGTGTTTTTTCAAAGCCTTCTTTCATTTCCCAGATTTTATCATGGGTGGATCGTTTTTTTTCACCCGTATCGGTGGCTGCTTCTGCTTTGGTTTCCTCGGTGGTCTTTTTCTCCGGTTGGGCTGCTTCCTGATAGATCTTGCGAACCTCTGCAAAGGTGTTGTCGACGCGCTGCGTGATTTTGGATGTCAGGGTTTCATCATGATCATAAACCGTCAGGGTTTTTTCGATTGCCTGTTGACGATTGATCTGGGTGGCTTCCTTATCCTCAATCAGAAAATCCTTGAGAGCCTTGATGTCCCTCTCGGCAACATCTCCAGGTTGATAGGCATAGTGCGTATCAATGAGGTTAGGGTATAAAATGACCGTAAAAAGAAGGGTAATGCCACCGAGAATAACCCATTTGACATTATCACTTGCCCCGAAGCGGGCTATAATCGATTCTTTTTTTTTGGAGATCGGCATTTGGGAGACAGTCAACTTTATGAATTCACTTTTTGTTTTTGAATTTCCAGATCCTCATAGGCTTTGATGATATCCCGGACGAGCTTGTGTCGCACGATATCGGCCTTTGAAAAAAAGACAAACTCTATGCCTTTGATGCCCAGCAAAATATTTTTGGCTTCAATGAGTCCAGAGGGTTTTTCGGTCGGCAGGTCGATTTGAGTAATATCGCCTGTGATCACGGCTTTGGAACTAAATCCGATCCGCGTTAAAAACATCTTCATCTGTTCGGAAGTGGTATTTTGGGCTTCATCCAAAATCACAAAAGAATCGTTTAAAGTCCGGCCCCGCATAAAGGCAATAGGGGCCACTTCAATAATACCCTGATGGAGCAAATTGGAAACTTTTTCAAAACGCATCATATCGTGCAGGGCGTCATATAGTGGCCTCAAATAGGGATCCACTTTTTCGGAAAGATCACCGGGCAAAAATCCGAGTGCTTCGCCTGCTTCCACCGCCGGGCGTGTCAGGATGATTCGACTCACTTTCCCTTTTGAAAGTGCTGAGACCGCCATGGCCATTGCCAAATACGTTTTGCCGGTTCCGGCGGGTCCGATACCGAAAACAATATCGTGATTCCGGATGGCGTCGATATATTCTTTTTGGGTGCGGCTTTTCGGCGTAATGGCACGTTTCTTGGAAGTGATATAAACGGTGTCCAGAAAGAGCGCTTTCAGATTGGTGCGATCATCTTCGCTGAGGGCTCTGATGGCATAATCGACATCATTGGGGTAAATCGGGTAACCATCCTTCAAAATGTCATAGAGCTGTTCCAGGGCATTGCGGGCCAGATTGGTTGAAATGGCATCCCCCTGGATGTAGGCGGTGCTGCCGCGGGAATGGATTTGCACAGCGGCCGCATCTCCAATCAGCTGAAGATGGGCATTTTGCTCCCCGAAAAGCTGTTGGGCCAGCTTGATGTCCGCAAAGCTTAACTGGGCTGTTTTATTATGTGAGATATCATCCATATCCTACTGATAATGGCGTTTCCAAATCAGCGTCCATCCATAAATAGCATCTTTTGTCCCATGACAGCGTTCTCGCCTTTTTGCAATCCTCAGCGTAGACGCGCTACGCCTGCGGCTGCAAAAATGCTGCGGCCTCATCCTGAACCAAAATCTGCTATCTCTGGATGAACCCTAACCAGTCAATTACGATGATCTCGCAAAAGGTTGCGAATTCAACAGCCCCGCATATCATAACCCCAAGATCAATTGCAAACGTCATTTTTAGCACAAATGGGTTAAAAAGAAAAATGCTTGACTGAAAATATGGGGTTTGTTAGGTCAAGTACCTGATACGTTTTAAAATTTTTATACAACGCATCTGTTGCGACAGAAAAAAATCATATAAAAATAGCCAAACCGGGAGTGTCGTGAATCCATTTGATATGCTGGCGATTGTTATACTGTGTTTCTGCCTTATCCGGGGTCTTTTCCGAGGGCTGATCAAAGAAGTGTCGTCGATTATCGGCGTGCTAGGCGCCTACTATGCGGCATATACTTATTATGGAGCGATTGCGAAAATTTTATCAAGGTGGATCGCCGATGCCACCTATCTCAATATTATAAGCTTTATGATCGTTTTTATTGTAATTTTCATTATTATCAGCATATTGGGTGTCGTAATCAAGTATTTGCTAAATATTGCATTTTTGGGCTGGGTGGATCGAATTTGCGGTGCCGGATTTGGATTGGTCAAAGGAATTTTGATTGTATCGGTGATCCTGGTAGCCCTGACCACTTTTCTGTCCAAAGGGTCGCCGATCCTTAAAAAATCTCTCCTTTCCCCCTATGTGATAAAAATTTCGGAAAAAATGTCCAAAGTTGTCTCCAGCGATATGAAGCGTCAATTTAATGACAAAATAGGGGAGCTAAAAAAAGCGTGGCAGATTCCCGGCTAACCCTGAAAACATCACGTCTAGAAGCTTTAATCCAACTTGTAGAAACCCTCCGGGGTAAAAAGGGCTGTCCCTGGGACAGAAAACAGACCCCACAAACCATTGCCGTCTATCTGATCGAGGAAACTTACGAACTGATTGAGGCCATCGTCGGGGGGCACACCGAAGAGATCCGTGAAGAACTTGGGGATGTTCTGTTTCATATCGTTTTTTTAGCAAGCCAGTATCGGGAACAGGGTCATTTTGATTTTGAAGATATCGCCGCAGCCGTTACCGAAAAAATGATACGCCGGCATCCGCATGTGTTTGGGGATGAGCAGATCGACAGGGCTGAAGAAGTCCCGCAGAAATGGCATGCCATAAAGGCAAAAGAGGCCAAGCACCGTCCCCAGGAATCGATTTTGGATTCGGTTCCCGCAGCGATGCCGGCCCTGATGCGGGCTTATCGCGTATCCGAACGGGCGGCGCGGGCCGGATTTGACTGGGCTGATATAACGGGCGTGATCCAAAAGGCGGAAGAAGAATGGCTGGAATTTAGAACGGAAGTAGACATCCAGGATCAAAAAGGAGAAGATACCCGGCACGTCTCCATGGAGTTCGGTGATATTCTATTTACACTCGTAAATGTAGCCCGTTTTGCGCGCATCCATCCGGAGACGGCGCTTGTTGATTCGATCCAAAAATTTGACCGGCGCTTCCGGAAAATGGAGGAGATTATTTCGGGCAGCGGCCGGGAGCTTGCCTCGGTTTCACATCCTGAAATAAATGAATTGTGGCAAATGATAAAAAAGGAAGAAACCTGAACCGATTCACCACACAAAATGAGGCTTTTTCGGGTTCAGCGGCGTAGGAGTCATCCCCGTTTTTTTGATAACGCGATTAAGGAAATCAGCTCATATACGATATTTGAAGCCAGAAGGGCGGTGATGTCGTTGTTATCGTATTCCGGTAAAACTTCGACCACATCGGCTCCGATCATTTTTAATCCCTTAAGCCCTCGAACAAGATCCATGGCTTCGGCGCTGGTAAATCCGCCTACTTCAGGGGTGCCCGTGCCGGGCGCAAAAGCCGGGTCCACCACATCAATATCAAAAGTCACAAAAGCCTTTGCAGTGCCGACACGTGAATGAATGCGGTCAATGATTTTGGGAATTCCGAGATCGCGGGCCTCCTCCATGGTAACGAGGTCGAATCCCAGAGATTTGGAGTGATCATAATCTTCCCTTGAGTATACCGAACCGCGCATTCCGACCTGGATAGAATGTTCCGTATCGAGAAGTTTTTCCTCAACAGCTCTCTGAAAAGGTGTTCCGTGGTTGTGGGGACATCCTATATTCCCCCTGTCAAGCAATAATTGCTAATTTTCAATAAAGTTATAAAATCAGATAGATAGAAGGCTTCCTTTTTTTAGGACGTACTTCTCCTAATAGCTTTTTGACAAATTTTCGGCGAATCTCCCA
>CAZNFS010000109.1:0-9496 GCA_964572695.1 uncultured Desulfobacteraceae bacterium | reverse complement strand
ATTAAAAAATCTCCGGAGATGGATCGACGGGTGAAAGAGTATCGCCGCTACCACGAAGGTTACGGTGATATCCTGGTCCAAATGAATGTGGAGGACACGCGCAACGGTGTAGCCGAATATGTCATAGAAAAACTGGGCGTTGAAACCATCGAATTAAAATGGGGCCAGGGGGCCAAGTGTATCGGAGGCGAGATTAAGGTAAATTCTTTAGAGCGGGCCATTGAACTCAAAAAGCGGGGCTACATTGTCACCCCCGATCCTGAAATTCCGGCCTTTCAAGCGGCATTTAAAGCCGGTCCGTTGAAGCAATTCGAAAGACACTCGCGCTTAGGATTTGTCGATCAGGAAGGTTTTATGAAAGAGGTGGAGCGGGTACGCAGCCTGGGAGCCAAACGCATCACCCTGAAGACCGGGGCCTATCCGATGCGAGAACTGGCAATGGCGATACGATGGTCAGGTGATGCCGGTATCGATCTGCTGACAATCGATGGTGCGCCGGGCGGAACCGGAATGAGTCCCTGGCGGATGATGGTCGAGTGGGGCATCCCCTCCATTTACCTCCATGCGATGGCCTACGAGCTGAGCGAACGTCTGGCTCAAAACGGCAAAAGGGTACCGGATCTTGCATTTGCGGGCGGATTTTCTTCCGAGGACCACATCTTCAAAGCGATTGCCCTGGGGGCACCGTATTGCAAAGCGGTGTGTATGGGGCGAGGGCTGATGATACCGGGGATGGTCGGCAAGAACGCCGAAAAGTGGCTCAAGGGTGAAGATGGCGGGCTTCCACCCAGTGTGTCCAAATTCGGATTCAGCAAAGAGGAAATTTTTATGAACTACGAAGTCCTGAAAGAGAAATACGGATCCGAAATAAACGATTTGCCGTTGGGAGCCATCGGAATCTATAATGTGGCCGATAAGATCAAAGTGGGACTCCAGCAGATAATGGCCGGGTCACGTAACTGGAAGACAGAATACATCAGCCGGGACGATATTTTTTCGCTGACTGAAGATTGTGCCAAAATTACAGGCATCAAGTACGTTATGGATGCTTATCGGGAAGAGGCGCTCAAGATCATAGATGCCTAAGATTCAATTGAAGGAGGTTGAAGATGTCAGAGGATATTTTAAAACAGGTTTTTATGAGGAATCCGGGGGAAAAAGAATTTCAACAGGCCGTACAGGAGGTGTTCGAAACGGTAAAGCCGGTTTTGGATCGGCACCCCGAATACCGCCAGTTGGCTGTATTGGAAAGGATCGCGGAACCGGAAAGGGTAATCATGTTTCGAGTTCCCTGGATGGACGACGAAAGGCGTGTGCGTGTAAACCGCGGATACAGGATCGAAATGAACAGTGCCATCGGACCTTTCAAGGGCGGATTACGGTTCCACCCTTCGGTAAATCTCAGCATCCTTAAATTCCTGGCTTTTGAACAGGTTTTTAAAAACGCATTGACCACCCTGCCCATGGGTGGCGCTCAAGGCGGATCAGATTTTGAACCCAGAGGGAAATCTGATGATGAGGTCATGCGGTTTTGCCAGAGCTTTATGGCTGAACTTTCGCACCACATCGGCCAGGACAAGGACATTCCCGATGGCGGTCTCGGTGTCGGATCAAGGGAGATCGGCTACCTTTTCGGCATGTATAAAAAGCAGCGTAACGAATTCACCGGCGTCATGACCGGCAAAGGTCTGGACTGGGGGGGAAGCTATATTCGCATGGAGGCCGCCGGTTACGGAATTGTCTATTTTGCGGCGGAAATGTTGGCCGCCAATAATGAAACCCTGGAGGGTAAAACCTGCCTTGTGTCAGGAGCCGGAAATGTCGCCCAACATACGGTTGAAAAGCTTATTGAGCTGGGCGGCAAGGTTATAACCCTCTCTGATTCTTCGGGTTATATTTACGATCCTGAAGGGATTGACAAAGACAAGCTGGCCTTTGTGAAACGGCTGAAGAATTTTAAGCGGGGAAGAATACAGGAGTATGTCGATAAATATTCTCAGGCGACCTATACCGAAGCCGATACGTCTTTAGAATACAATCCATTGTGGAATCATAGAGCGGATTGCGCTTTCCCCTGTGCTATGGAGAATGAAGTCGGAGAAAAAGACGCTTCTTATCTGATCGAAAATGGGATAAAGCTGGTTTGTGAAGGGGCCGACATGCCTTCATCGCCGGAAGCCATTAAATTATTTCTGGACCAGAATATTCTCTTTGCCCCGTGTAAGGCTGCCAATGCCGGAGGGGTGGCGGTATCGGGTTTAGAGATGGCCCAGAACCGAATGCTGATGAACTGGTCCGCGGATGAAGTCGACAGCCGGCTAAAAATGATAATGAAAAATATCCATCAAATCTGTTTGGATGAAGCCGCCAATTATGGCGCGCCCGGCAATTATCTGGCTGGGGCCAACATCACCGGATTTGTGAGAGTCGTCAACGCCATGCTGGATCAGGGTTTGGTGTAATTGCCAAAACGGCTCCAGTCTTTATTTGGCCCTATTGATGGTGAGACATATTACCGCCAAAGGGCGTGAAATCTCTGCCTTCAATTTGTACTGCTATTGCTAAGGTATTTTCCTAAAGGCACCATCGTCATGGCGGATTTGCGTCTTGACCGCCTGCCCCAAGGAAGCGCCGCCGCCGGGCAGCCGGTTCTTTCATCTCAAATGAGAGTCACGCAAATTGATTTCAATTGACATTTTGCGTCACGTGTGTTTAAATGGATCAAAACCTGAAGTCTCCTAACCACCTGATCTAATTTTTTTTTTCTGAAAACGATACCGGTTTCTCTCAAACTTTAACTCCAAATCAGGTAAAGATCCAATGGAGAAACCCTTCAAATTCACTCTCCTAAAGCATAACCATAATGTCTGCCGTAACGGTATCTTTTTCATCGATGGTAATCTGAGATGTAGATTCACATATGCGTTTAACAAAGAGATTAATACCGTCTGCAAAAAGGGGGTAGAATAATGAAAACAAACCAGATTTTCCTTAAGGCTGTTTTCTGGATTCCCGGATGGGTCTTTTTATTTTTGATTTCCGGCTGTGTTTCCTCCCAACCGTCCTTATCGCCCGCTGATAGTATGAACCAGCAGATCTACCAATTAAAAACCCAACGTAAATATGAACAGATCATCAAAGACTGTCAAACGCATTTAAAAGAGGCCAAACAGACAGGCAAACGGGCGCTGCAGGTGCAGAGCGTGATGATTCTCAGCGAAACCTATCTGCAAAATCTAAAAGACTATTCAAAAGCGATAGAATACGCGCAATTGGCGCTTCAGCTGACCGAAGAAGGGTTAAGGTCAGGTCCGCAAAATGAGCCTGATGAAAATTTTGGATATGCTATAAATATGTATGGCAAGGACAGGGTTAAGGCAGAAAAAGTACGGTCGTATAAAATGGCAAAATATAGGGCTTTAGACATTCTTCGCTCGGCTTATAGTGAATTGGGTGACAGCAAATCGGCCGCATATTATGCCAAGCAGGTCGCAGAAATGACCGGCTATACGCACTCCGCGGAGGAAACGACGGAACAGATAAAAAAGACATATGCCAAGCAGGCCGCAGAAATGAGAGCTGCTAAAACCAAATTCGCCAAGAAATATGGTGAAGAAAAAGCAGAAAAAATCTACGGCGAAATGATTAAAAAATATGAAGGCTATGGCAGTCAGCATGAGAAGATGCTCAAGCAAGAACCCAAACAGCAGAAGGATGTTGTTTCCAATATGAAAAAACAGGCTGTCAGGGGCGATATGGATGGCCTCAGGGTATCACTGAAAGCGTATCTGGCAGCCTTGTCCGGGTCCAGCGCATACAATGAAATGAGGCGTTATGAATTCGGACCGGCCTATATCAAGGCCACAACGTATCCGCGTACGGCAGTTGTCGCCTACGAATTCGGACTTTATCAGGAAGCCTGTGACTACAGCAAGAAAGCGATCGAATTCCAGGAGGAATATCTCAGGTTGGCGTTAAAAAATGTCCCCCAATACCAGCATGATGAATATGTTAAGGGAGTCAAAGAACAAATGTTTAACCAGAATGATGCCATATGGCTTTTTACCGGAAAAGCACTCAACCGCCTTGGCCGATACAATGAAGCCGTAGCGTATCTGAAAAAATCAAATCCAATCGAAAAAGAAACCGGCCGAGGACTCCGTAGCCAGGCCGACGCTGCTCTGGGGGTGATCACCGTCCGAATGCCACGCAAAATGGAAATCCTTTTTGAACTGGCTAATGCCTATGAGAAATCCGGGAGGAAAAACGAGGCTGCGGACGCGCTGGGCGAAATGGTAAATTCTTTCGAAACCATTCGAGCCCGGCTCACCAAAGAATCGCAAAAGATCAGCTATATGGGCACACAGCTGGAAATATACGACCGAATCATTGAACTTCTGTTGAGCCAGGGGCAGGCCGGGGAAGCGCTTGATTTTGCCGAAAGGGCCCGGGCCCGGGCGTTTGTCGATCTTCTTGGGAACAAGGAGTTAAGGCCTAAAAGCGAAAAGGTGCAACGCCTGATCGTAAAAAAGAAAAAAGCGCAAAATCGATACGCGGCCCTTATAAAGGATCGCTCCGGAGACCCTGCCGCGCGTGAACGCAGCATCCAAATTGTTCAAAAGGAAATGGACGGGGTGTTGAATGAGATCGGAATTGAGGATGCCGAACTTTTGTCAATGACGACGGCCGGGACACTGAAGTCAAGTGAAATCATGGAAATGTTAGACAGTGATACCGCCATCGCCGAATATTATATTACCAGTGAGGGCGTCATAATATGGGTTGTTACGCGGGATTCCATCCAGGCCAGGAGAATCGCCATTCCCGAATGGATACTGGCTCAAAAAGTGGTCGATTTCAGGGAAAGCGTGATAAACCCGGGGGGGAGTCAGCCCGAAAAAAAAGAATTTAACAAAGAACGGTCCAGGGTACGGCTTCAAATTACACCGGCCCGATTCAGGAAGGATCAAGAATATACAATTCGCGTGTTTGCAAAAAACAATATGCCCCTGTTCCTTTCGATTGACAAGATGGATACCAGGATAGGTGAGTATGTCAACACCAGCCAGGAAATACTTGAAAAAGAAATCCCGGGCGGAGAAGAGAGACTAATCTATGAAGCAAAATATGCGACGACCGAATACTATACAATCAACATTACGCCCGGTGTGCACCAGATCGTATTACACACAGACCAGGGAGAGCTTGCCAGTAATGCCATAGAAGTTAAGGTTGATGAAAATAATATCGCCACCATAAAAGAACTGGGGGCCGGCGGAAAGCAAAAAAGTGTTCGGTCGGATATGAAAAAATATGAAGAGATGTCCCTTTATGACATACTCATAAAGCCTGTAAAACACCATCTTACGAAGAAAAGGCTTTGTATCATCCCTCACCGGATACTTCATTATCTCCCCTTTGCCGCACTTGAAAATGCCAACCGATACCTGATAGAGGATTATTCGCTCGTATATTTCACTTCGGCAACCGTATACAAATTCTGTAGAAATAAGAGGAAGGATTTTGGGGGTAACATACTTGCGCTGGGCAATCCTGACCTGGGTCAGTCGCGCCTGGATATCCCTTTTGCTCTTAAGGAAGTTGATTCTATCGGCAATCTTTACCCCGGGTCGCGTGTTCTTGTAAGAGCTGCCGCCAGTGAAGAGGCATTTAAGTCGCATTGCGGATCTTTTAATGTCCTCCATCTGGCGTCACATGGCATATTCGATGCTGGAAACCCCCTCAACTCGGCCCTCCTTTTAACGCCTACAGCCAGTGAAGACGGCCGACTCACAGTAAATGAAATCTTCGACCTTGAGCTGGATGCAAGCCTGGTTACGCTGAGCGCCTGCCAGAGCGGAATGAGTCGCATAAAAGCAGGCGATGAACTTATGGGGCTTCCAAGGGCATTTAATTATGCCGGCGTGCCGTCGGTTGTAGCGACACTGTGGAACGTGAGTGATGACGCGACCGCGATTTTGATGGATGATTTTTACCGAAACCTGAAAGTTTCTGACAAGGCCGAAGCACTGAGGAGAGCACAACTAAAGCTGTTGCAAACCTCACGCAACAAGAATCCTTATTACTGGGGTGCATTTTATTTGATCGGGGACTTTCGGTAAACGATTAAACCATATTTATTCCCCTTTGAGTCACGCTGATCGGCCGGTATCCGTGACGGCCCGTTCCATAATCAAAAGGACAGAATTTCAATTTTGGGCTGGTTGCCCTGAATTTGCAGGATCGAATGGTTGGGCAGGCTATGCCACTTTTCAACGCTCAGGGTGCCGGAACGGAGCCGCTGGGAACATACGATAACGCCTCCCGGCAGGCGGTAGTAGTATAGCGTATAATAGTCCTCATGCCGGGTATGATTGCGGATGACAAATAAATCACGGCCGTTGCTCAGTAGTACATTCACGGCGGTGTAGTCCAAAGTAATGGCGGCGGTGGCATCTCGCAGTATTTCATGATCCCGGCTTGAATCAGGTTTGTTAAAAAGATGCGTCAAAAAATAATGCAAAAGATATTCCGTGTCGGAATTATCGGAAGACGGTTTCAGCGATCGATCGCGGGGAAGGCGTTCAGCATCAAATACGGTACCATTGTGGATGAGGGCCCATCCCCGTGCAAAGAAGGGATGGGTGTTGGCCAAGGTAACGGCAACTTCGGAGCTGGCCTTTCTGAGGTGACACAGAAAGACGTGCGGTGGATCGGCGATTGAGTTAAGTGCAGCTTTAAATCCTTGAGATTGAAAAGCCGATCCGAGTTGACGGTCAACCGGAATCATGCCCGCTGTTTCCGGGTTGGACCGGGCCATTCCCCACCCGTCATGGTGACCGGCCGGGGTATCCGGAGTGGGTGGGATTTTGCCGTATTGGGAAAGGCTTTGGAACTCAAATACCAATTCTTTAAAGAAGTCGACCTGACCATAAATACCGAGTAAGCGGCACATCTTTTCACCCTTTTTGTGTTAGCGACCGAACCCCACTAATGACAAGGCGCTAAATTTGATACTTTTCGTAATTGCGATAACTATCTATTCCAGTGGGTTTTACGCGTGTTGCCCGTACGCGCAACGCGCGACTCCACCAAAAGGCAAAGCTCCTCAAACGCGATTCCGGTCGCCAGAATAACCGACTGCAGCGTCGGATCAAAGGGCGGGCAAAGCTCAACAAGGTCGGCGCCAATGAGATTCACACCACGCAGGCAGCGCAGAAAATCACGGACTTCACGGCCGGTTAATCCAAAAGGCTCCGGGAGGGTGGTGCCGGGCATTAGGGAACAATCAAACACATCGGTGTCAATCGTCAGATAACAGGGCCCCCGGCCGACCACCGCAAGGGCTTCTTCGGCAATGGTCTGGGGTCCTTTTTCCTGGAATTCTTCAGCTAAAACCACCCGCATACCGCTTTCATACGAAAAATCACAGCGGGTCAGCCCGCGGCCGCGCAGGCCGATTTGGATAGTCCGTTGCGGGTCGATGACACCTTCTGTGGCCGCCAATTGAACCAACGAAGCGTCGCTCACCCGGGTCCCGCCGAAATTGACAGCGGTGTCACCATGGGCGTCCAAATGAATCAGCCCCAGCGGTTCATCACGCCCGAGCGCCTTGAGGATCGGATACGTAATGGTGTGTTCGCCACCCACCGTAAATGTCACGACATTTGCTTCCTGGAAAGATGCATAGATTTCAAATAACTCAGCGACATTGGCATTGAGATTGTAGATATCCTTCGTAAACTCCACGTTGCCCCAGTCGATGATACTGCACATTTCAAAGGGGAGAATTTCGGTCGCTAAATGAAACGGATCCTTTTGCAAAGACCATTCTCTTAATGCCTGCGGGCCGAGACGGGTTCCCGGCCGGGGATTGGGGACGCCGATATCCATGGGTACACCGATTAGGGCAATATCGACGGCGGTTAGATCCTTGCCGTAGGGTGCTAAAAACATACCGTTGTCGCTGGTGCTGCTGTTGATGATCTTTAAGCCTTCTCCCAGCGCGCGTTTATAAAAGGCGTCTACATGTTCATTGCGGCTGTCAAATAATTCCTTGTCGGCTAAGCGACGATAGTGCTCCAATCGATCTTGACTGATTTTGGGCATTTATATCCTCCTATGCGTACCATTGTTTTTAATAATGTAGACATCATATCGGTGATTGTGTCAAGAGGGGTGGCAGCTATCTCAATCAACTAGAGTTGACTTTGACGTTACCGTAGAAGGCGGATCCAAATAATATTGTTTTTCCATTAAAGAGGGTATAAGGAGCAAAGAAATCTTGTTAGTTTGGATAAGATCCAATTTTGAAAAGGAGGAAGGCGATGGGTAAAATTCAAACCCGAATGGGTGACGGACACCGCATCGATCTGAGTGCGGCAGAAGTACGAAAAGACCTGGAAAATGGAACCCGCGATGCAGCCGAAAGAGCCAAGATCGCGCCACTTACTGAGGACGAACTCAATTATTTGTTTGAAATCCATGCCCGCCCGGACAGAATCGTGGGTGTTGAAAATGGAAAAGAAGTGGTCCTCACATACGATAGCCAAACGACCAAGATTAAGCGTGCGGGTGTGTCAATAAGTAAAATTCAATCACTGCAAGCTTTTGAGAGGGCCCTGGGTGCCGACACCCTCGAAATGGGACATATTGACTATAGCTTCAAACCGGTAAAGCCCATCGTTGCCTTCGAGAAGCCGATCTTGGAACAGGCTCTTTTGATAACCATTCCGCCCCTTT
Organism: uncultured Desulfobacteraceae bacterium; assembly: GCA_964572695.1. Taxonomy (GTDB): domain Bacteria; phylum Desulfobacterota; class Desulfobacteria; order Desulfobacterales; family CAZHA01; genus CAZHAH01. Next base: position 754 of record CAZNFS010000109.1, on the reverse strand, counting down.
TCTATGGGGCCATGCCCAATTTAGGATTATACAGCCAGCCGGACGGACCCTGCCCGAATCCAATGGATTTGCTCCCGCGAGGGAAAATAGCCGAAGCCCAGGCCTCCTATGAAGAAGCCGTGGAGCATGCCGTCAAGGACATGGTTTACGTGGGCAGTGAAATGTATGCCACCGGCGCCGATGGTATTAATTTTGATACCACGGGGGCGGCCGGAGATGCCGAGTTCCTGGCGGCACTACGGGCGGCTGAGATCCTGAAAAAGAAATATCCGAAAATGGGCATTGAAATGGGGATGGCCTCGGAATTTATTTTGGGATTACACGGGGAATTAACATACGACGGCGTCCGCCTGGCCGGTCTGTATCCACAGGGTCAGGTGAAATTGGCTCAAAAAGCGGGTGTCACCATCTTCGGACCGACCGTAAATGTCGCCACGAACAAATCACTCCCTTTTAGCCTGGCACGATCAGTGACGTATACCAAGGCCTGTACGGAGGTCTCCGAAATACCGATTCATGCCAACATGGGCATGGGGGTGGGAGGTGTACCATTAACGATTTCGCCTCCGGTGGATGCCTTGTCAAGGGCTTCAAAGGCACATGTGGAGATTTGCCGCTTAGACGGATTGTAGGTGGGGGTCGGTGATCCCTATGGGATGCATGCGGCACATGCGCTCGTTTCGGGGATGGGTGGAATTCGGGCTGCCGGAGATCTGGTGGCGCGACTGCAACTCGACCGGGCGATGAAGATTGA
>CAZNFS010000108.1:0-9654 GCA_964572695.1 uncultured Desulfobacteraceae bacterium | reverse complement strand
GGGTGGCCGGCTTCGCCCGGAATCGGCGGCCGGAATCGCGCGGAATATGCATCAAGGATTAGGTGATTTGCCCGAATTTGTATTTTTAAATGAAATAGGCAATCTGATTGACGCTGCAAAATTAAGGACAAGGGTTTTTAACAAGGCATTGGGGAAGGCTGAACTTCGTGAGATCAGGATTCACGATTTACGGCATACCTATGCAACGTTGAGGATACAGGCAGGGCACAACATCGCCGACGTTTCAAAACAATTGGGACACCACTCCGTTAAATTTACGATGGATGTTTATTATCACTGGATACCAGGAGCGAAGAAATCCGAGGTTGATGAATTGGATAATCTTGGAGACGAAAAACCCACTCACCCATCTGCACCCTATACGCACCCTGCGACCTCAGAAACCAAAAAAGGACTTAAGCGTGTTGCCTAAGTCCTTGAAATCATTGGTACGCCCGGCTGGGTTCGAACCAGCGGCTTTCAGCTCCGGAGGCTGACGCTCTATCCACTGAGCTACGGGCGCACAGTTTGGAAAACGATAGAAAATCGGCACTGATAAGTCAAGTGCGGACTTTTCGTGGAATGTCGGCTTCTAACAACGTGCGAATCAAGAACCATCAGTGGGCGCTCGATTATGTCTTCTAGAAATTCTTAGTTTCCAGTGCTTCCTTGGCCTCACCCACGACATACAGAGAACCGGCCACACAGATGGCATCACGGGGCGAAGCCGATTTGAGGGCCCATTTCACCGCATCCGCCACATCGGGAATATTGCGAACATCGGTTACCATCTCCTGTGCTATTTCAGAAAGGATGCGGGGATCCAGGGCCCGATCAATTTTGGCACGGGTAAAGATAACCCGATTGCAGAATGGGAGAAGATACTTCAGCATGGCCGCATACGGTTTATCATCCAGAATACCGACTATTAGGGTCAGATGGCGGTCCTTTATGTCGCTGGACAGAAAACGGCTCAGATTTTTGGCAGCGGTCAGGTTGTGGGCACCATCCAGAATCAGTAAGGGTGAAACAGAGACAATATCGAGCCTTCCGGGCCAACGATTTTGAGCGATGCCGGATTGGATGCGCTTGATAGGAAGCTCAACCTTGTTGCGCATCAATATTTCGCAGGCAGCCAGAACCATGGCCAGGTTATCGACCTGATGTCTGCCGCGCAGAGGTGTTTGCATGTGGGGCCATCTGTGATCGATCCCGAAATAAGTGAAGGTATTCTTTCGGTTTCGTCTGACCCTGAACGCTTCTTTGAACCGGTAAAGGGGGGCCGATTTTTTTTGGGCGATTCCGCTTAGTACCGCAATGGCGTTTGTTTGCTCGGCGCCGGTAATGACCGGAGTCTGCGCCTTGATAATGCCGCCTTTTTCAAAGGCAATTTGGGCGATGGTATTTCCAAGATACATTTGATGTTCGAGTGAGATGTTCGATATGATTGAAAGTCTGGGCCGGATAATATTGGTGGCGTCGAGTCTTCCTCCCATTCCGGTTTCTATCACCGCCCACTCAACATCCTGCCGGCTGAATGCATACAGGGCCATGGCGGTAGAATATTCGAAAAATGTCGGTTCGCGATCACCGGGAGACACATTCCTTACGGCTTCATACGCTTGGACCACGCGCCTGTCCGATATGGGACGGTTGTCAATGCAGATGCGTTCATTGAATTTTATCAGATGGGGCGAAGTGTACAGTCCGGTCTTATATCCGCAGGCCTGAAGAATCGAGGCGAGAGAGGATGCAATCGATCCTTTCCCATTGGTTCCGGCGATGTGGATACAGGCAAATCGTTCCTGTGGATTTCCGAGTCCCTCCAGAATCCTTTGAATCGTTTCGAGTCCGAGTTTGATGCCAAACCGCCTGAGCCCATACATGGCCTCCAGGCAGTCAGCGTAAGAATTTGGGGCAGTCATGGTCTTAAGTCACATAAAAAACCCGGCAGAACTGACGTTGCTGCCGGGTTTAATAATCGGACACGAAAGGTCGTTATCGGTATCTCCGTTGTTTAGCGGCGGCAATCCGCTGCCGCCTTAAAGCTTCGCGCTGTTTTCGACGTCGGTATTCGCTTGGCTTTTCATAGCTCTTTTTCAATTTCAGCCGTTTAAAGAGCCCGTCGTTTTGAATCTTCTTTTTCAAAATGCGCATGGCCTTTTCAAGGTCATTGTCAAACACTTTAACTTGAATTGCTTTCAAACTTACTCGCCCCCCTTTTTCCCTTCCGTTTGTATATCAAGCCGGATGGTTACTTGTTTATTATTCTAAATGTGACAGAACAAAACTTCATAGCCGAAAAAAACTATATTGGCAATAAAAAAAACGGCAACCGTCACAGATAGTTTTCTACAGTAAAAAAACGATATCCTGTCGTTTCTTGATGGTTTCGTAAAAAGTCGCTAATTCAACTATAGATGGGACTTTTTACGACGCCATCAAAGCTTGGAAATCAATTCCGCCGTGACTTCTTTGACGCCGGGTTCGCCATCGAGAGTGATATATTTGATCTTACCCTCTTTTTGGGAAATATCTCTAAAATAGTAGGCCGATGCCAATGTTCCGCTATCTGTGTCATAATAAATGTTGTGGCGTTTGTTAATGGCATCCGCATCCTGATCATCCGCCCTGGTTTTTAATTCACCGCCGCAGACGCGGCATTTGTCTCCATCCGGCTTGATGACTTCGATAAAGATATTGTTGGGGTGATTGTTGTCTTTAACGCAGAGCCGGCGTCCCATGATCCTGTTTTTGGCAATTTCGCGATCTAAAATAATTTCCACAACAACATCAAGAGCCAGGCCGACCGACCGAAGTGACTGGTCTAGCTTTATGGCCTGATTTTTATTGCGTGGAAATCCATCCAGCAGCCACCCACTTTTGCAATCGTCCTGCTGCAGGCGATCGAGAATCATCGGGATTGTAATTTCATCGGGAACCAGTTCACCCTGATCGATAAAGGACTTGGCTTTAGAACCCAATTCGGTTCCCTGGGATATATTGTCACGAAAAATCGCTCCCGATTCGATATGGGGGGTGTTGTATCGGTCTTTTAAGATCGATCCCTGGGTTCCTTTGCCGCTTCCGTTCGGTCCAAAAAACAAGATATTCATATCATTCTCCTTTCTGTTTAGATAAGCCGGGCACTACCTAATAAAAGGGAAATCCAATGTCAAGGTATTAGTTCACCGCCGACGCAGAGGGAATGTGTTCTTTTACCTGGTTGGGAGATGACAGCCAGGTAAAAACCCCGGCCTTCGGCAAAGTAATTGGTTTAATCGTTTGCAGGTATATTAAGTATGATGATTTCGTAAAAAGCCTGTTCACCGGTCATTGCGAGGAGCGAAGCGACGCGGCAATCTCATGATTTCAGACACTTACAAACTACGAGATTGCTTCGCTGTGCTCGCAATGACAGCATTGGCGACTTTTTACGGTTTCATCAAGTATGATAACAGTAATTAAATAATTGTCATTCCGGCCGTAGCATAGCGGAGAGCCGGAATCCATAACCCATTGTTATGATTGGATTCCCGCTTTCGCGGGAATGACAAGCTCTGATAGGATAATTTGCGTGTTTAATTGCCGGGGTAATAACAGTAATTAAAAGGCAGGAAAATGAAAGAAAGTATTTCACGAGTCGTTTTTACGAATCGGTATCTCCCGATTCGAAAAAAGAAAATTCTCAGCGTACTCAGCGACTCTGCGGTGAACTATTATATGTCAAGAAACAAACAAGATAATAGTAAAAAGTAAGGGCTTAAATATGATCCAATTTTTGAAGCAGTTTGTTGACCAGCTGCAGCGCTTCGGATCGTGTGCCGACGGTGCGAGACAGCCGGGCGTGTTCCACCTGCGCGAGGATTTTCTTGAACACGGGTGAAGGCGTCAGCGCAAACTCCTGAATCAAATCTTTCCCCGTTATCAGCGGCGGGACAGATTTTAGCGGCTTAAAACGGTTAAAAAACGCATGCATGATGTCACGAAAAAAAGGAAGATATGAATCGTTCGGCTCAATGGGGCCTTTCACTTTGCCCTGGTGGTCGGCCAATGCGTGGAGGAGTATCAAGGGCACGGTATCTTCACAGCTAATGAAAAAGCGTGTGACGGCACGATCCGTTAATTGCCCTTTGGCATAAGCGATCATTAAATATAGCGGCCGCATGTGATTTTTGACCATTAAATGGAGCCGTTTTTTTTCACGGGCCGCAAATTTCAGCCGATCGGCGATGTGATTCGCCATTGCGGCGCTTTGAGCGGCGTGTCGGTAAAAGTGGATGCCGCCCCCGGCATCGATGGTTTTTACATGCGGTTTGCCGATGTCGTGCAAAAGGATCGCACATTTTAAGAGCCATTTTTTTTGATCGTCCCAATCGACCCGGATTTGTTCAAAAGTGCGCGGGAAAAGCCTCTCTAAATCAATTAGATTCTTTTCCAGATAAGAATAAGTGCGCAATGTATGTTGCCAGATGTCAAAAGAATGATATCGATTTTGACGACATCCTTTGAGCCTTAGAAGCTCAGGGAGGATTTCAAATAGGACACCGCTTTGGGCCAACAGCCGTATGTGCGCATACGATTCGAAAGCGCCTAGTATTTTAATGAATTCGGCGTAAATCCGCTCGGCCGCGGAACACCGTATCAGGGCTGAATGTTTTTTTATGGTTGATAGCGTAACGGGATCAATGTGATAATTTAAGCGGGCTCCAAGCCGGAAGGCCCTTAGGAGCCGGATGGGATCTTTTGTAAAACTCGTTTCGTCGATCATACGGATCGTCTTTTGGGCGAGATCTTTCTGGCCATAGCATGGATCGATGATTTGATGCGAAGACAATTCAAGGGCCATGGCGTTGATCGTAAAGTCACGGTTTTTTAAATCATTTTCAATTGTTGCACCATGCAGGGCTGAAACATCATAAGAAACTGCCCGGGTAACGACCCGGTAGATGGTCTGGTTTGATTTGCCTAGTTTTACAAAATGACCCGATGTACGCGTGGCGATTTCGATCGCAAAGCGTTCCGGATTTTCCGAAACCACGATGTCGATATCAAGCGGCGATTCTCCTCGCAGGAGATCACGAACAGATCCGCCAACCATGTACACCCCTTTGCGGGAAGGAATCATTTCAAAATTGAGTTGAACCATAAGGCGGTATGCCTCATTTTCTATGGTTGGTGCAGATTACAACCTTTGAACCTTGAACTCAGAACCCTGAACCGATCACTTTAAGCACGATATCTATATTTATCTGGAAATTGCAACCCGGTTGGCGCAAAAACAAAAAAAATGGCCGAAAACGCTTGACATTACTCAAAACAGGATATATTTATTTGTCTATTCAGGCAGCTAACCCGCCAATACAGATATCCAAGAGAACCTATTAGATTTTTCTAAATAGACCAAAAAAACACGCACACTCTTCCAAACGGATCATGGCGGATCTGGTCCAGTAGCCACCTTTGAGGTATCTCTGCGGACAAAAGAATGTTTTTTGCGGGTTGTGTTTGAGGCGAATGACTGCTGTTTGTCCGCTTGCTTTTTCATAAATCGATTAAAAGTTAAATAATACTGTAAGTTAGTAAGGACCTGATAATATGGTGCTAACAAAAAAAATTGGAGAAAATATTTCATGGACATTGCCGAACTGAAAGGAATGAAAATCAACAAGTTGACGCAGATGGCTAAAAAATTGCTCATCGAGGGAGCGGCCGGCATGCGCAAGCAGGAACTCATCTTCGCCCTGCTGCAGGGTCAGATAGAGAAAGACGGGCTTATATTTGGAGAAGGGACACTTGAGATCCTGCCGGACGGTTTTGGTTTCTTAAGAGCGCCCAATTACAACTATTTGCCGGGCCCGGATGATATTTATGTATCCCCCTCTCAAATTCGACGCTTTAATCTGCGAACCGGAGACACTGTTTCAGGACAGATCCGCAAACCGAAAGATTCGGAGCGCTATTTTGCCCTTCTCAAAGTCGAGGCGGTTAACTACGAAGATCCTGAAGTCGCCCGGGATAAAATCCTGTTTGACAACCTTACGCCGCTTTATCCGGATAGCAAAGTGAATCTCGAGACGGCCTCCGACAACTATTCCACCCGCATCATGGATCTAATGATTCCGATCGGATTCGGCCAGCGGGGTCTGATCGTTTCGCCCCCCCGATCCGGCAAAACGATGCTCCTGCAAAATATTGCCAACAGTATCATTGCCAGCCATAAAGAGGTCGTACCGTTCGTCCTCCTAATCGACGAGCGGCCCGAGGAAGTAACTGACATGGAGCGCTCGGTCAAAGCGGAAGTCATCAGCTCCACATTTGATGAACCGTCTGAGAGGCACATTCAGGTTGCCGAGATGGTAATCGAAAAAGCCAAAAGACTGGTAGAGCACAAAAAGGATGTGGTCATTCTGTTAGACAGTATTACCCGTCTGGCGCGAGCTTATAATTCCGTTATGCCTCCCAGCGGTAAGATCCTTTCAGGCGGCGTTGATTCAAACGCACTGCAGCGACCCAAACGGTTTTTTGGGGCAGCCCGGAATATAGAAGAGGGCGGCAGCCTCACGATTATTGCCACGGCCCTTATCGATACGGGGAGTCGTATGGACGAGGTCATTTTTGAGGAATTCAAGGGTACCGGAAATATGGAGATAAATTTAGATCGCAGACTATCTGATCGACGCATATTTCCGGCGATTGACCTCAACAAATCCGGCACGCGTAAAGAAGAACTCCTTTTGGTGAAGGAGGTGTTGAACCGCGTTTGGATTTTGAGAAAGCTCCTTTCAACCTTAAATCCGGCTGACAGCCTTGAATTTATTCTTGAAAAAATGAGCAAAACCAAAGATAATAAAACGTTTTTAGAATCGATGAATTCATAAATGAGAGAAAGGAAAATATAAAAATCATGAAAGAAGGCATTCATCCCGATTATTTCGAGACGACGATTAAGTGCGCATGCGGGAATACAGTTGAAGTCGGTTCGACAAAAGAGAATATTCGTGTGGAAATTTGCTCTAAATGCCACCCTTTCTTCACGGGTAAACAGAAACTCATCGATTCGGCAGGACGTATTGAACGCTTCCGCCGCAAATATGCCAAATATAACAAAGAGTAGGCTGTAAATCTCCTTCCTGCCATAAGTCAGCCAAGGGTTTCCCTCAGAAATTACTGTCACAGGTAAAGCGCATGTATGATAAATTCATAGATGTCGAAGAACGCTTTGTCGAAGTAGAAAAGCGTTTAAGTGATCCTGAAATCGTTCAGAATCGGGAGGCGTATGAGCTTCTGAGCCGTGAACATGCGGATCTCAGTAAGATGGTAAGTGTATTCCGGGCCTATAAGCTAATCAACGCCGAACTGGATGGCGCTCTGGACCTTTTAAAAGACGGCGACCCGGAAATAAAAACGCTGGCCAAAACCGAAATCGACCAGCTCAGTGCTGAAAAAGACAGGCTTGATAATGAACTCAAACAACTCCTCATCCCGAAAGATCCCAATGCTGAAAAGAATGTGATCGTCGAAATCCGGGCTGGGATCGGGGGTGAAGAGGCAGGCCTTTTTGCGGGAGATCTGTTCCGAATGTATAGCCGCTATGCCGAAAACAAAGGCTGGAAAGTTGAAGTCCTGAATCATCATCCGACCGGTGTCGGCGGTTTAAAGGAAGTTATGGCCATGATACATGGCAAGGGTGCCTATAGCCGTTTGAAATTTGAGAGCGGAACCCATCGGGTGCAACGAGTGCCGGCCACGGAGACCCAAGGGCGGGTACACACGTCGGCTGTGACGGTGGCAGTTTTACCGGAAGCCGAAGAAGTGGAGGTTGATATCGATCCGTCGGAAGTTAAGGTTGATGTATACCGCTCCACCGGACCGGGAGGGCAATCGGTTAACACCACCGATTCCGCGGTACGCGTCACGCATTTGCCGACCGGCCTGGTGGTTACCTGCCAGGATGAAAAATCGCAGCACAAAAACAAAGCCAGAGCGTTGAAAGTTTTGCGGGCGCGCCTGCTGGATAAAATGGCGCAGGAGCAAAACGCGAAAAGGTCCGAAGAACGGAAAAGCCAGATCGGCAGCGGCGAACGGAGTGAACGCATAAGGACCTATAATTTCTCTCAGGGGCGAGTGACCGATCATCGTGTCGGGCTAACGCTGTACAAGCTGGAAAGTATCTTACAAGGGGACATCGATAAATTCATAGACGAATTGACAACCCATTTTCACGCTCAGGCAATCAAGGATGGAGAACCCGTCAGATCACAAAACGTCTCAATGGAACATCCTTAAGCTCCTCACTTGGACCACTTCCTATTTTAAATCCCTTAAGATTGAAAATCCGAGGGCAGCTGCGGAATTATTGTTGGCCCACACGTTGGATGTAAACCGAATCGACCTGTACGTGAACCATGATCAACCGCTGTCCAAAGAAGAGCTCGATCGGTTCAAGGCCTATATCAGACGCAGGGCCAGACGTGAGCCGGTGGCCTATATCGTCGAACACAAAGAATTTTGGTCACTCGATCTTATCGTTAACAGGGATGTTCTGGTCCCCAGGCCCGAGACCGAATGCCTGGTGGAAAGCGTGCTTTGTTATCTGAAAAAAACCGCCCCCGACAGCCCTGTTTCCGAATCACAACGGGTGTTGGAGCTGGGGACCGGCTCCGGTGCGATTATGATGGCTTTGGCTGTTGAAAGGCCGGGCAATGTTTTTTTCGCATCGGACATTTCCAGGCGTTCGGTTCAATTGGCACGTGATAACAGCCGGCGCCAGGGACTCGATCGACAGATCAATTACTGGGTTGGGAATTGGTTTGATGCGTTGGATCCAAATAGTCATAAATTCGATCTGATCATTTCGAATCCTCCCTATATCAAAACCGGAGAAATCGGACAGTTGCAGCCGGAAATTCATCAATATGAACCGGTACATGCATTGGATGGCGGTGAAGATGGCCTGGATTGTCTGAGACAGATACTGAGCGCTGCGGACTCTTTTTTAAAAAAAGAGGGCACGGTCTTGTTGGAAATCGGCTATGATCAAAAGGATTGCGTTCAGGAAATAACAGATAAGTGCGGAACCTATGGCCGGGTTGATTTTAAAAAAGACTACCAGGGCCAATACCGCGTGGCCATAATCAGGAAAAGGTAACATCCTAACCCGGACAAGCCGGATATGGATTGATGATTGGTGATTGTCGATTGTTGGAAATCGCTGCGCTCCATCAATTTCTAGTTAATGCCGAAATATTAGTCATTTTTTTGCCATAAAAAACACAAAATCTATTATTAAAAAATTAAAGAAGCATAATAAAAAACCTTGCACACCCGGAATTAATTTGTTAACAATTCCCCGTTTATAACAACTCACGTCTTTGGACCCGCACCTGGGTGCTTTCGCCAAAGGAACCCGACGCAAACCGCGTCGGGCTTCACAGGATACGAAAGTTAGGCCGCGGGAATGACATGGACGGCGGAAAAACCAAACAGAAAGGGAGAAGAGCATGGCATATGTAACAATGAAAGAACTCCTGGAGGCGGGAGTTCATTTTGGTCATCAAACAAAGCGCTGGAATCCGAAGATGAAACCGTTTATCTTTGGGGCACGCAACGGGATTTATATCATCGATTTGCAGAAAACCGTGCGGATGTTCA
>CAZNFS010000107.1:0-9679 GCA_964572695.1 uncultured Desulfobacteraceae bacterium | reverse complement strand
GCGGGTTAAACTACTGCGGGATATTCGGGTTCACTTATTCTGATAGTCATCAATTCGTTACATTGATGAATTTGGATGGTACCTAATCGTTGAACAACCGGAGCAGAAAACTATAAAGCATATTTTCACAACCCTTGTAATTAATCTGAGTCTTTGTGTTACTATAACGATTGTCGTTTTGATTCTTATAAATTTTTCAGTAAAAACTTACCAGAAAAAGATAGAAATGTTGCGAGGCATTATCCCAATCTGCTCCCACTGCAAACAGATTAGAGACGATAAGGGGTATTGGAATAAGGTCGAAACCTATATTCATAAACACGCCGGCACCGAATTTAGCCACAGTATTTGTCCTGAATGTGCAAAAAAACATTATCCCGATTTTAATCTTTATGATTGATGATGAACCCAAATATTGGACACCGTTGTCATGTGACCTTGTTGGTGGGAACACCCAAGGCCTTGGCAAAAGCATTGGCTGAAAAATCGATTTCCTTCAATTCGTCTTTTAAGATCTCCCCTGGATGCGCACAACATATGGATTAGATAGACTGCAACGAGACCGTGGGGGGCAATCAGAAATGCTGAAAAAGCGCAGTTTGCCCCTGCCATTTTTTCGCATACCGAACTTATTGACCCCTAAGCGTCGCCGGATGAGTCTTTTTAATCGAGTTCAGCTCTTAAAAGATTAATTTTTTGGCCTAAATAATTCAGAATAAAAAACCATATCAGCCTATTATTTTACATTTGTATACGGGGTTGTTGAAGGCTTTAATATAAATGATCGGTAATAAATAACGATTTCGATTTCACGCCCAAAAAATGAAAATTTGAGCTGGACCTTTCTATTTCGACGATGATAAGGTCGCCTGACGGAATGGCCAAACCGGCCGATCATCACCGATGGTTCAAATAATACATAAGCCCTTAACGGCGCTTCTCAAATGATTCCCGAACCCAATTATTTTCACCGCGAGCCCAATGGACTGGCACCCGTCCCGACTTTCACCGGGTCTTTTGAGAACGGGGCCGAGCGCGATGCTTCTTTTCGCATCTCCGGCCCGGATTCATCGACCTATTATCCTTTCTCATCATTCACACAACGTTTGAAGTTGTTAAAACAACTTGTTTTGGGAAACGATGAACTCATCTTGGTGATCGGTGAACGCGGTCTCGGCAAAACGACCTTTCTGAAAGTTTTTTTAGACAGCTTTGAAGTTGAATGGTCTCCATGCGACATCTTAATTTCTTCTATGGCAAAGCAGAGCGGAGAGCCGTTATCCCAAAATTTTATGAAACACAGGGCCTTTGTTCTTCAACATGTTGAACCGCCGGTGCTTGTGCTGGACGATGCCCACTGGCTGAAACCTGCCGAGTTACATCGTTTGGTACAAAATGCGCGGGAGCCCGGAAATACGAATGAGTGGAAGCGACTGGTGCTGTTTTGTGAGCCACAAATTGACTTGTCTTTGGCGAAGCTCAAGGGACCGGGAGCCCATATTTCCATCAACAGGGTTTTTTTACCCAATTTGACCATTGGACAAACAGCTGAATATCTTCACCATCGGCTGCTGGATGCCGGGTATAAAAGAAAAATACCATTTAGCCAGCGCGACATCACAACGCTGCACAATGAGTCCGAAGGTGTGCCTGGAAGATTAAATGAACTTTCACACCAGCTGCTCTCGAATCGGTTTTCCAAAAAAAAATGGTTCGCGCCTGTCATACTGTCACCCAAACGTCTAAAAAAACCTTCCCTGTATTTGCTTTCGGGGATAACCGTGGTTGTCGTGTTAGGTCTAATGCTATTCGGGATAAATCCCCTGCATTCATTTTTTAGCCCGCAAACCAAACCGACTTTTCAGCCCGATCAAGTCATTGCGCAAAACCGTTCTGAGCCCCTCAGGATCCCGATCGTTGATCCACAACCCATGCCTCCGATAAAAGAGTTAAACGAAGCCAAGCTCGTGCCGCCGTTAAAAGAGTTGAACGAAGCCAGGCCATTGCCGACTTCCCTGCCCGATCAAGGTATAACGCAAAAGCCTTCTGAGCCCCCCAGGATTTCGGCTGTTGAAGTACAACCCTTGCCGTCGACAAAAGAAATGGACGAAACCAGGCTATCGCCGCCGATGCCTTTGGAACCAAGGGAGACGCTTGTCTACGGGGAGGAGTGGCTATTGTTGCAGCCTTCAACCCATTTTACAATTCAAATCCTGGGCGTCCGATCAGAGGAAGCGCTGATTAAATTTGCTGAGGACTACCAATTTGAGGGCCAGTTCGCTTATTATAAAACACGCTTTCAAAAGGCCGACTGGTATCCTTTGCTTTATGGCGTTTATCCGAACATTGAGGAAGCTGCGACCACTCTAAAGGAATTGCCCCCCCAGGTTCAAAAGTCCTCACCATGGATCCGTCGCTTATCCACCGTGCATTTGGCTATTCGGGAAAACGGCAGATAGGGTTCCCGAGGATATCCCAACCCCGACCGACCGGTTGTAGCAAAGCGGAAATCCCGACTTGTCGGGGAACACACAAATCACAAATTCCAAATAACAAACAAATCCCAATGACCGAAATTCAAAATAACAAACAGAAAAACAAGAATGCAACCTTGAACCCTTGAACGGCTACAAGAAAGGAGCATGCGCGATGCAGGTGTCAGAATATCCAACGGAGACGATTATTGCTTACTCGACGGTTCCCCTCAAGTTCGGCTTTGGCGCCGCCGATGAGGTCGGATATGAGGCCAGACGCCTGGGCGCCAAAAAGGCTCTCATTTGCACCGATAAAAATATTCGAGCGGCAGGTCATCCGGACAGAATACAAAAAACCATTCAAAAAGAAGGCATCGGCGTCGAAATCTATGACGAAATTCATATCGAACCCACCGATAAATCATTTGATAAAGGGGCCAATGATTTAAGAGGGAATGAATTTGATCTTTATGTGGCTGTCGGTGGGGGAAGCACGATTGACACGACCAAAGCCATCAACCTTTTGATCACCTATCCGGCTCCGGTACTGGAATATATTAATAAACCAATTGGCCAAGCCAGACCGGTACCCGGTCCGCTCAAACCAACCCTGGTTTTACCGACAACCGCGGGAACCGGGAGTGAAACTACTCCGGCAGCGGTGCTGGACATCTTGGCAATGAAGGTAAAATCCGGAATCTCTCATCCGTATTTAAAACCGACCATGGCTTTGATCGACCCGCTTTTGACCGTCAGCATGCCCCCTGAGGTTACGGCTTCGACCGGTATGGATGTTTTGACCCATGCCCTGGAATCGTATACCAGCATGCCCTATGATCAACGCAAAAGGCCGGATCATCCCAGCCAGAGAGCAGCTTATATGGGCTCCAATATCATCAGTGATATCTTTTGTATTAAGGCGATTGCACTTGTGGGTAAGTATCTGCGCCGGGCTGTGGCAAATCCGCGTGATCTGGAAGCAAGGTGGCACATGATGGCCGCTTCAACTTTGGCAGGGATCGGCTTCGGCAACTCGGGGGTGCATATTCCCCACTCCATGGCCTATCCAATCGGCGGGATGGTTCGTGACTATAACCTTCCGGGATATAGGGCCGAGGAAGCAATGATACCGCATGGCCAGGCGGTGACGGTGACGGCTCCGGCCGCGTTTCGATTCACGGCACCGATATGGGCCGAAAAACACGCCCATGCCGCCGCACTTATGGGGGCAAATGCCGCCCCGAACATGTCTGCCATGCAGGCGGCCATGGCACTTGCAGATGAAATAATCCAGTTGATGAAGGATATTGGGTTCCCCAAAGGTTTAAGCGCACTCGGTTTTAGCGAGGCAGACATCCCCCAAATCGTTGAAGGAACCTTGAAACAACAACGGCTACTGGTTGGTTGTCCGCGCAAAGTCGGAGAAAAAGAATTGACCCGGATTGCCAAAGCGTCCATGACCCTCTGGTAAAAAATCAATCAAATTTCTTAGAGAGCTCTAAAAAATAATCAAACGACCGGGGATTGCTCATCGAATCGATATTTACCGCCTTCTCCAGGGGTACTCCCATAAGAATCTTCTTTATGGGTACCTCAAGTTTCTTGTTGTTCAGGGTCCGGGGGATTTCTGGAACCGAAAAGATATCATCGGGCACATGCCGCGGCGACAACGAATAACGGATTTTTTGATTGATTTTCTGCTTAAGCGCGTCATCCAGCGAAACCCCCTCGGCCGGAACCACAAATAGAGGCATGTAGTATCCTCCTCCCGGGGGTTCATATCCGATAATCAAACTGTCCAGAATTTCGGCAAGATCCTCTACCGCACTGTATATCTCACTACTCCCCATCCTCACTCCCATGCGTTTTAGGGTGGAATCGGAACGGCCGTAAATGATGGCGCTCCCCTCCGGGGTAATCTTGATCCAGTCACCATGCCGCCAAACACCAGGGTATATGTCAAAATAGCTTTCGCTGTAACGCTCGCCGTCGGGGTCATTCCATAAAAAGAGCGGCATTGATGGCATCGGCTCCGTCATAACCAACTCACCCACCTGGTCTATGAGCGGATTACCCCTCTCATCAAACGCTTCGGCCTTAACACCCAGGCAGCGGCACTGGAGCTCCCCGGCTTTGACCGGGAGTAGAGGGCATGCCCCCAAAAAGCCTGTCGCCACATCCGTGCCACCGCTGGTGGAACCGAGCCATAAATCCTTTTTTACGCTCTCATAGACCCATCCATAGGCTTCGGGGGGCAAAGGCGCGCCGGTGGAACCGATGCTTTTCAAGGCCGTCAGATCATGCGTTTTGCCCGGTTCCATACCAAGCCTCATATTCTCAATTAAAAAGGGGGCTCCCAAGCCCATTACGGTCATGCCTGATTCCGCTGCCAGCTCCCAGAGTATGTCCATATTCGGATAGCCGGGGTTGCCGTCATAAATAACGATGGTTGCGCCGTGAAGCAGACCGCTCATCAGAATATTCCACATGATCCAGCCGGTTGTGGAAAACCAGAAAAATCGGTCTTGCGGTTTAAGATTGACGTGCAACCCCAAAAACTTTAACTGCTCAATCAAGACACCGCCCTGGCTCTGAACGAGCGCTTTTGGCAAACCAGTCGTACCGGAAGAATAGACCACCCACAACGGGTGGCTGAAAGGAACCTGCTCAAAGACCAGGTCTCCGCCATCTTCTTTGATGATATCGGCCCACATGAGCCCATTTTTCAATCCCGAAGCGGTGACATTAGGGTCGCAGTAAGGAATCAAGATTGTACTCTCGAGCGAATCCATCGAATTCTGAAGTTCGGAGACAACTGCAAGGCGGTCAAAGCCTTTGCCACCATAGGTATAACCGTCTGTTGCAAAAAGCACCTTGGGTTCGATCTGCTTAAAACGGTCCACCACGCTGCGGCTTCCGAAATCGGGCGAACAACTTGACCAAATCGCCCCGATACTCGCGCTGGCAAGGAAAGCGATGGCGGTCTCGGGAATATTGGGCATAAACGCCACAATGCGATCCCCCTTCTTTATACCCATTTTGCGCAGCCTTGCAGCCACCGAAGCCACCCGCCGGTACAGCTCATCCCACGACATCTCCAGGGGGGCCTGCAGCTCATTTTTAAATATAATCGCCGGTTGGGATGAGGGCATATGGCGAAAGACGTGCTCAGCAAAGTTTAACTCAGCGTTTAAAAACCATTGGCCGCCGGGCATCTTTCTTTCTGACAATACCCGCGTATATGGATTAGAGGCCTTAACGTCAAAAAATTCCCATATGGATGCCCAGAAATCTTCCAAATCCGTAACCGACCATTCCCAAAGGGAGCTATAATCCTTGAAGATTAATCCCCGCTTGTTTTCGAGCCAGCTGATGTAGCGCGCGATATTGGTCTGGGCTTTAAAATCCTCCGGCGGTTCCCAGAGAACAGTTCCCTCTTGGGCAGGTTTCACCATGATGTCACCTCCATAGTTGGATTGACTCAAATGTCGGATGCAAATTCGGTCATAATCACCTTCAGCAATTCATCGCCGATGGATAGCCCGATATCGATGAAGCCCGGCCCATACTTCTTGCCGGTAACGGTCCGAAACGTGTCTTTAATTTTTACAATCCCCTCCATCCCTTGGGGATATCGTTTGATGAAGTCCGCCAGGGGCGGTTTGTAAAATGATACCATATCCCAGAGGGTATCCTTGAAATTATCCGGTCCCCAGCGGAACTTATCGGCATCGTAGAGGCAGTCCGAAACGAGGTTTCCTTCGGGCGTTGCCGCCGGTACCGTCTTTTTAAATGCTTCATGGTTTCTTATGGCATTGCAGATATCGTCAATTTCATCGGGCAGGAGCGCAAAATCTTCTAAAACCTCCCTCGCAAACCCGGCCCCCAGAGCTGCATGGTCCTTATGCTTGCGCTTGATGTCATGCAAAAGCCCGGCGCAATGCGCGAGTATGACGCGCCTTTCGGTTTGGGGCCGTGTATAACCCGTCCGTTTCCCCTCGATAAACATCAAGGCTCCGGCATCAATGGTAACTTTCATCGAGTGTGCCATGCCGTGGCCGAAATCATCTTCCAGATAGTCGCCTACAAATCGTTTCAGCGCCGTGATCAGTGGATCGGTTTCAAATAAACGTTTGGAAAAACCACTTTCAAGGGAATAATCTTGATAAAAATCAGGAACAGGACAGCGGGCGGCTATCTGATGAGTCCTGTCACGTAGGCGAGCGTAAAGTTGCTCCATTTTTTGTGAGGATACGCAGTTCTTGGGGGTGGGTTAGCATCTATTCGGAATTATCAGGCAACCGTTGCCGGGCTACACCCGTCCGAGGACCATCGGCGCCCCGCAGACCTTCCAGATACCGTCTTCTTTAACCATATCGATGGTCGTATCGACCGAATACGTTTCGCCGATCCAAAAAATCTGCGCAACCCAGGCGAAAAAAGGGCAAATGGAAATTCTTCTTTTTGCGGCTATGTGTACCTGGGCCTCATGCTCGCCGACCATTTCGGTTTTGGTATGGATTGCATAGAGACGGTTCTTCATAAAGCTTTTTTGAAAGCCTCGTTTTTGGGCCTCCCGGGTCTTGAGGTGGATGTACTCGTCGACCACATCGGTATCTTCGTCTTCGGCCAGCAAGTTGCAGAGATACTGAGACATGGATGGATCGAGCTTAAAATAGGCTTTGGCGAAATTTGTTGCCACCTCATAAGGTTTGTTTTGCCTTGCGTCGGCGGCCACAAAAGCGACCTGCAACAAGGCTCCCAAAAAGATGATCAAAAGAACAACCATCCACTTGTTATTTCCCATGACTTAAGTCTCCTTTAACGCAGTTTTGATCGAAAATCAGAATCGGATGATCTTTTCCCATCCGCGATGGATTGAGGTGTTCGGTTAACATGGAATCAGCTCACACACAAGATTTTTATTCACACCCAATGACGATTCCAGAGTCGATCTCGATTTTGGACTGCAATAGCGAGAGCATCAACAATAAGAGAGCATACCATACGGGGACTGCGAAGCACTACCGGCAGACAAAACTTCCCCGTAGCAGCTCGACTTGAGTTCGCCGACAACTCTCGCTGCGGAAATCTTCAATATCTTAAGATAATAATCCCTGATGTGCACACATGCCTTCATAACCGGATCCTAACTTTGTCCCCTTCCTTTATTTGCTTATCATTTTTAAAAGTTTTCAATAATTACCATAACAATATAATTTTATTAAGGATAATTTTTTTAGCCAAATTCGAAAAAAAAGGTTGACAGGCCTTTGCCTTCTTGATTAAAAACGCTCAAAGAATCTTGACTAATTAAGTCAAGATATTTCCCGACTAAAAAGTCGGGAAAGAGTTTTTGACCGGGAACACTGAAAAATCTGCCATGTATCGGACCCACAAAAAGGACCAATATGCCCTGCGGGCCATTTTTGAGCTCGCCAAACACCGGGGCACGGGACCGCGTAAAATTTCTGAAATCGCCAAGGCTCAGATTATCCCCCTTCGATTTCTGGAAGTCATTCTGAACAACCTGAAAGGGAGCGGACTGGTTGCTTCAAAGCGCGGCTTTTATGGCGGGTATCATCTGCTTCGTCCGGCCGATGAAATCACGGTGGGCGATGTGTTCCGCTATGTGCAGGGGACACCTGACCAGAGTCAATGTACGGCCTGCATTTCCAAGACAGATTGTCCTTTTCAAGACAAATGTGCCTTTAAATACATGTGGACAGACGTTAAGGACGCCGTCTTTAAAATCTATGACGAAACCACCATACAGGACCTCCTGGATAATGAGAGGCAAATGTTGCAAACCATAACGGAGCAATAAAGGATTTGGAAAATGATGAATAGGGGAAGATCGATGATTCGGCCGATGGTAATTTTCACGGCGGTTGCGATTAGCTTGGTTATCGGCGCCGGAGCACAAAGTCTAGATCGATTATCCGGCAATCCACCCAAAACACGGGCCGATATCGTCATCCTTGATACCATGAAGGAATTTGGAACTTTAGAAAGGCCGGCGGTCCTGTTTTTGCACGATAAACACACCGAGGTGGTGGCCAACAAGAAAAAAGATTGTCAAACCTGCCATCTGGAAGAAAACGATCAGCTGTCTCCCAAATTCAAACGTCTGAAAAACACGGACCGGCAGATGGTCATGGATACCTACCACACCCAGTGTATCGCCTGCCATCAGGATGAAACCGGTCCGGATGGAAAACGCGGTCCGGTCGAGTGCGGCGAGTGCCACCGCAAACAGCCGCAATTTGTCTCGGGGCGTCTCCCCTTGGGGATGGACAAATCGCTTCATAATAAACACGTTCAGTCGAATGCTAAAAAATGTGAACTGTGCCATCATGAATACGATTCCAAAACCAAAAAGCTCTTTTATGCCAAGGAGAAGGAAGGCACCTGTCGCTATTGTCACTTGAAAGAAACACAGGAAAACCGGATTTCCATGAAGTCGGCTTCGCATCTGGCGTGCATCGATTGTCACCGCAAACAGATGGCCAAGGATGCGGATGCCGGGCCGGTCAAATGCAGCGGATGCCATGACCCGCTTGAACAAAAGATGATCGAAACAACTAAAGATGTGCCCCGTATGGAGCGCAAACAGCCGGACATTGTTTTTGTCAGACAGGAATCACCACTGGTAAAAAAACCCAAAATCGATCCGGGGATGAACCCGGTTCCATTTAACCATAAAGGCCACGAAGGTTATAATGACTCCTGTCGCGTCTGCCATCATGCCAGCCTAAGCTCCTGCAGTAAATGCCATACGCCGGCGGGATCCGATGAGGGCAAGCAAATTCATTTGGCGCAGGCCATGCATCAGGAACGTACAAGTCAGAGTTGCATCGGGTGTCATCAAGTCAAGCAGCAAGATAAAAGCTGTGCCGGATGTCATGCCTCCGGAGTGTCTTCCGACAAACAGGATAACTCGTCGTGCCGCAGCTGCCATGCATCCCCGCTGCCGGAGGGTACACCTTTAGCTGAAACCGCGTCGCTGGCCGCCAAATGGCTAAAAGACAGACGGCTGACGTCCGGGACTTTGGCAGATGGCGATATCCCGGAAAAGGTCATTATTAAAGGGATTTCGCAACAGTATGACGCGGTTGAACTTCCTCACCGCAAAATAATTCGAACATTGAAAAAGAACATCCAAAATAATCTGCGCTTGCAGCAAACACTCTAACTCCAGCGGC
>CAZNFS010000106.1:0-9893 GCA_964572695.1 uncultured Desulfobacteraceae bacterium | reverse complement strand
GCTCAAACACTCTTTTAATGCCGATAGCGATGCCATCGCCGGAATCGGCGCCATTGCATTTGACAGCCTCAATCTCTTTGTCGATACCCCCGAAGCCAAGGAAGGCGTGGCGGCCTTCAATGAAAAACGAAAACCCGATTTTTCCCCTTACCGATAATACAGGACTATTCTATATTTGAGGATCAAACTATGCGCATTGCGATTATTGCCGATATCCATGGTAACCTGGTTTCCTTTGAAGCGGTTTTGGCGGACATTGAACAAGAGCAGGTGGATCAGATCATATGTCTGGGGGACGTGGCGACCATTGGGCCCCAACCGAATGCGGTTATTGCGCGGATGAAAGATCTGGGTTACCTGTGTGCGATTGGAAACCACGAATCGTGGCTGCTGGATCTGAATCTGTTGGACCAACTGAAAGGGGCACCGGATTGGTTCGTGAATTCAATTCGATGGTGTGCCGCTCAGCTTTCAGGTGATGATTTCGAATTTTTCCGTTCTTTTCCGCCCACGATCAAAATAGAGCTTGATGAAGAAATTAGCCTTTTAGGTTTCCACGGCTCCCCCAACTCGGAAATGGACAGTATCTATCCCATGACCCCGCCTGAGGAGTTGGAAAAATTGCTTGCCGGTCATGCCTGTCGTGTTATGGCGGGCGCCCATACACACGCTCAGATGTTACGCCAGCACAACGGGATGCTGATTATCAATCCGGGGAGTGTGGGCATCCCCTTTAATCAGGCGCCGATCAGGGGTCCGATACAATTTCACCCATGGGCCGAATACGCCATCCTCAATTCGATAAACGGCATGCTGAGTGTTGATTTAAGGCGGGTTTCCGTCGATCTTGACCGGGTTAAAAATTCACTCATCGATTCCCAGCATCCCGTACGGGATATTTGGCTCAATAACTGGAAAGATCCGCGTCTCTAAGGATCTGTCGCTGATCAAAGGCCAAGAATGCGTTTGGCATTGCCTGCCAGCAAAACCTTTTTTTCTTCATCTGTAAAATCGAGTTTAAGGAAACGTTTCAGACTCCAAAGGGGATTAAACCAGGGGTAGTCAGAACCGAACATGACACGATCAACCCCGATCCTGCGTATCAATTGACACGCCTCTCGATTGGACAAAGAGGAGGGTCCACCAAGGGGTTCGCCCGATTTGTCTCCCGGGATAACGGCTGAGGTGTCGAAAAATACGTTAGCGTACTTCCGGGCCATTTGAACCGATTCTTCGAAGAAATCATTACCCAAATGGGCGATCACCAGAGTCAGTTTTGGATACGCCTCTAAAACTCCCGCAAACGCCTTCGGGCGGGTGTAGTTCGGGTCCGGATTGGCGACATCCAGGCCACCGTGGCTGATGACCGGAAGCCCGCGTTTTTCCAAGACCGCATAAACGGGCTTGAGCGACGGGTCGTCCGGGAAAAATAGGCCCTCTCCGGGATGGATCTTTACACCGCGGGCACCCTGCCGATCGATCTTGTCCCGGACTTCCTCCAGCATTGCATCCTGTCCCATAATCGGGTGCACGGACAAAAACGGGACCAGTCTTTCGTATTTTTGAGCCATCTGGCAAGTCCATCCATTGCGGCGTTTGATCCGATCACTGATTTTTTCAACCAGGCCGGGGCGATTGGTCTCGGCCTGTTCGGACGGCATCGTCGCAACAGCGGCCTCAAACATGCTGCGGGCCGGTGTCATGTTACACTGTACCGCCAGACGAATGCCCGCTTCTTCCATTATCGGTATCAACTCTTCGGGTATGCCGCAGCATCCGGCGATATCAAAACCGCTCAAGGCCTGCTGACCAATGTCCGGTGTTTTATAAGTGTGCACATGGGCGTCAATTACATCATATTCTGCCATTCATTCGTCTCCTTCGCTTTGGTTGACGCTTGCTTGTGAGAGGCCTTAGCAATCATATAACTTGACTATCAGTGAGGGCAAGTCTTCATTTTGATAAGTTTACTGTTTCAAAAGCGTGAGATTTTATTTTAGAATGACACCCGGTTTTGTGCTTGACTAATTTCAACATAGCTGCAATGTAGCTTTCGTATTGGATCCCTAAAATAGTTCGTATTAAATCTGTTTTTAACCCATAAACGCGATTTCAAGGAAAAAACCATGCACAAACTACTGCGTGAAAACAAAGGTGAACAGGTTCTTCTGCTCGGCAACGAAGCCATTGCCAGAGGAGCCATCGAAGCAGGGGTGGCGTTTGCGACTACTTATCCAGGAACCCCCTCTTCTGAGATATCCCTGGCACTATTTCAAATGTCCCAGGAAAGCGACCTCTATTTTGAATACAGCACCAATGAAAAAGTGGCCCTTGAGGTGGCCGCCGCGGCTGCAAATTCCGGCCTCCGCAGCATGGCCGTTATGAAGCATGTCGGTGTGAATGTGGCCGCCGATGCACTGATGACCCTGGCCTATGTGGGTGTCAAAGGAGGGCTTGTAATCATATCCGCCGACGATCCTTTTATGTTCTCCAGTCAGAACGAACAGGATAACCGGTATTATGGGAAACTTTCCGGTCTTCCGGTACTGGAGCCCTCTTCGGTGGAAGAAGCAAAAGAGATGATGGCCTATGCCTTCGATCTTTCGGAAACACTCCAGGAACCGGTTATTTTTCGAACAACAACCCGCATCAATCATTCAACCGGTACCGTAACCATGGGAACAGCCAAGAATCGTGTGACCAAGGGCGATTTCTCCAAAGACCCCTTCAACTACGTAACCGTGCCCGCGGTTTCGCGCCGGCTGCATGTAAAACTTCTTAAACATATTGAAGAAGCTGAAAAACTGTCCGAAAAATCCGAATACAATTTTAGCACCGGAAGCGGGGACTGGGGCATCATCTGCAATGGTGTCTGTTACAATTACGTCTCCGATGCGATCAAAGATCTTGACATCGAGGACAAGCTAAAGGTGCTCCGGATCGGGTTTTCCAATCCCATGCCCAAGGTGCAGATCAAGGCGTTTCTGAAAACCTGCTCCAAAGTCCTCATCGTGGAAGAGGGTGAACCGGTCATGGAAGAATCCGTAAAAGCCTTTGCCCAGGAAGAAAAACTCACGCTGGAGATACGGGGAAAAGGAGAAGATCTCTTTTCGAGGCTGTATGAATTCAGCCCCGCCCAGGTCAGGCAATGCATCGCTGCCTACTTTAGCATCGATTACACACCCGCTCAACAAGTCGATATTTCGGATGTGCCCGAAATCCCGCAGCGACCGCCAAATCTTTGTGCGGGATGTTCCCACCGCGCCACCTATTACATCATCAAGCAAGCCACCGAGGGGCTGGCCACTATTTATCCAACCGATATCGGATGCTACACCCTGGGGCTTTTGCCGCCCCTTTCCATGGCCGATTTCTTAATCTGTATGGGATCATCGGTCGGAACCGGCTGCGGATTTTCCAAAGCGACCGACAAAAAGGTGATCTCCTTTATCGGGGACTCAACCTTCTTTCATTCCGGCATCCCAGGCCTGATTAATGCCGTATTCAATAACCATAATTTTACCCTGGTTATCCTCGATAACAGCACCACCGCCATGACCGGACATCAGCCGCACCCGGGTGTCGACATGCAGCGATTAAATCTCGACGGTTACAATCGCGTCTCCATAGAATCGGTCGTACGCGGAGTCGGAGTCAAGAATGTCACCGTCATCAAACCCTTCAAAATTAAAAAGAGTATCGAAGCCGTGCGCCAAGCCATCAATTTTGAAGGTGTTTCGGTGATCATATCTGAAGAAATATGCACCCTTTATGCCAAGGCCCTTAAGCTGCAGAAGGGAAGGCCTTTCTATATCAGCAGTAAGTGCCGCAACCATCGCGATTGCATTAACCAGCTCGGGTGTCCGGCTTTCTTTCTTGAAGGGGACCGCATCAAAATCGACCCGGTGCTTTGCGTGGGGTGTGCGGTTTGCGCTCAGATTTGCCCCGAAAATGCGATTCTGCCGGTTAAAAATTGAACCCTTTGGAAACGTAAATCATTGAATATTGAAGATTGAATATTTAAGGAATTCCATCAT
Source organism: uncultured Desulfobacteraceae bacterium (assembly GCA_964572695.1). GTDB lineage: Bacteria > Desulfobacterota > Desulfobacteria > Desulfobacterales > CAZHA01 > CAZHAH01. The sequence goes on along the minus strand of CAZNFS010000106.1, from coordinate 5,856 downwards.
TTTCCATAATTTGATGGAGCGGAGCGACTTCCACCAATCGACAATCATCAATCGTCAATAATCAATCCACTTCCGGCTTGCCCGGGTTAGGGATAGGAATAAAGAAATGAACATAACCAGACTTATCATTGTAGCAGTTGGCGGACAGGGAAACCTTCTGGCTTCCAATGTCTTAGGCGAAGCGGCACTCTTATCGGGTATTCCCGTGCATATGAGTGAAATTCACGGCATGGCCCAAAGGGGTGGAGTTGTGGAATCCGCAATTTTGTTTGGAGATGCCGAAAGCACCATTATTTCGGATGGGGAAGCCGACGTCCTGCTGGGCTTTGAACCGTCCGAAACCCTCAGGGCGCTCAACAAGTGTAATCCCGAGACGGTCGTTATTACAAATCTGGCTCCCTTGCCGCCGTTTACGGTTGCCATCGGAAAGGGAGTTTATCCTGATATCGAATCGGCCCAGGGGCTAATCCGGTCCAAAACAGACCGCCTGGTCGCCTTTGATGCCGTTTCCCTGGCCCGCGAAGCCGGGAATGTGCTGGCCGTCAATATGGTTCTGCTGGGCGCCTTGATTCAATCCAAAACCGTTCCTGTCCCGGCCGACAAAGTCTTGGAAGCCATCCGAACCAAGACTAAAGAAGCGTTTGTCGATTCCAATATAAAAGCGTTTGAACTCGGCTTTGCAGCCGCTGAAAACTGCTAACCATTTTATTGTAAAATGAGATGATCTCGTATCGTAAAAAGTCGTGAATTCAATTATAGATGGCTAAGTAAAATGGTTCATATACGAGGCGTAGTATTTTTTCAGGAACGAGGCCATACATGTAGTATGCCGAGTGTCTGAAAAAATATTACAACGCAGTAGATGGGACTTTTTACGACGCCATCAAATATGGAGGTTTAAATATGCCCTGGAACGACGAGTTCGAATGTATGCCGGTGGAAGATCTTCAAAAATTCCAACTCGAAAAACTCAAACAAACCGTCGCCTGGATCTATGCCAAGGTCCCTTTTTACAAGCAGAAACTCGATGACATCGGCGTTAAGGCCAAGGACATCCGGAGTTTAGCAGACATTGCCAAACTCCCCTTCACGGTAAAAAACGATTTAAGGGACAATTATCCCTTTGGACTCTGTGCCGTACCGCTAAAAGATGTGGTTCGGGTTCATGCTTCTTCGGGAACAACCGGCAAGCCGATTACCGGACCCTATACCCAAGATGATTTGAAACAGTGGACCGAATGCATGGTCCGCAATCTGTGGTCGGCCGGAGTACGGCCCGAAGATGTTGTCCAGAATGCCTATGGCCACGGTCTGTTTACGGGGGGACTGGGTTTTCACCAGGGAGCCACTGAGCTCGCCTGCACGGTTGTTCCCACCGGCTCCGGGATGACGGAGCGACAGATTACGCTGATGCAGGACTTCAAAACCGATGTTCTGTTCAGCACCCCTTCATATGCGCTCACCATGGCCGAAAAGGCCGGCGACATGGGTGTTGATATCCGTGAATTACCGGTTCGTGTGGGCGTCTTTGGCGCCGAGCCGTGGACCGCTGCCATTCGGCAGGAAATCGAAAGCCGCATGGGCATCAAAGCCATGGAAGCTTTCGGCCTGACAGAGCTGTGCGGCCCCGGGATTGCCTTTGACTGTGAGGCTCAAAACGGGCTCCATATCAATGAAGACCATTTTCTGGCCGAAATTGTTGACCCCGACACCCTGGAACCACTGCCCCTGGGTGAAAAAGGAGAGCTTTTGTTTACATCGCTTCAGCGACGGGCAATGCCCATGATTCGATATCGGACCAAGGATATCACACGCTTGTGGCGCGAAACCTGTGCCTGCGGACGAACATTTATCAAAATGGAAAAAGTCACCGGCCGATCAGACGATATGCTGATTATCAGCGGCGTAAATGTTTTCCCGTCTCAGATCGAAGCGCTCCTTTTGGATATTGAGGAAGTGGAACCTCAATATGTGATCATCGTTCAGAAAAAAGGTCACCTCGATCGACTCATCGTAAAAGTCGAAGTCAAAGAAGAAATTTATCAGGCCGGTACCGAAAAACAGGCCGAGATTGAAGGCAAAATCAGCTCTCACATTAAAGGAATGATGGGAATCGGCGTCACGGTGAACCTGGTGGAACCCAAATCGATCGCCAGGAGCGAAGGCAAAGCCCTGCGCGTTATCGATGAACGGCCCAAATAGTATGTACCCTTTTAGCAACTTGAATCACAACGGGATGGATGAAATGGATCATTCATCCCGTTTTCATTGCTGCCTGCCCCTCGTCCTTTCCGCGCAAAGTATCGCTTGAATTTAGCACCGCATTCTATATACTTATTGAATTAACCATTTTAGAAATTTGAAACGCTCATTATAGGGTTTTAGAAAGCACGCAACGTTATGGGCAGAAGCGAAAAAAAGCTGCAGCGGGATCGCTATCGGGTATTTATCGAAGATGTGGCGGATGGGTTTTATGAAACAAACCTGCGCGGTGATTTCTTGTTTTTCAATGACGCCTTGTGCCGCATATTCGGCTACCCGCGCGCGGAAATACAAACCCGTAACTTTCGCGAGTTTATGGACACCGCCAATGCGCAGGTCGCCTTTGACAGCTTTAGTGAACTTTACCGTACTGAAAAACGGGCAACGGATATTTTATGGGAAATCAGCCGTAAAGACGGTGAGACGCGTATTGTCGAGATTTCCGCCAATTTATTCTATGACGATGGCGGCAGCAAAATGGGATTCCGCGGGATCGCCCGCGATGTCACCGAAGCCAAACGCATTGCCCGGAGCAACCAGACGCTTTTTCGCGTGGCCGAAGCGATTCACCATTATTCAGGCCTGGATGGACTTTTGGCATTTATTACCCGTGAAATCCAAAACCTCATGCGATGCGAAGGTGCGCTGGTTATTCTTGTGGATGAAAACCGGAATGAATTCTTTTTTCGCGCAGCCGCATATGATGATTCCAGGGCCGAAAAAAAATTTAAAGAAACCCGTTTCCCAATCGACAAAGGCGTCGCCGGGCAGGTTTACCGGACGGGAAAACCGCTCCTGGTTCATGATTACTATAAGAGTCCCTATTCTCATCTGGAAGTTGATCGCCAAACGGGCTCAAAAACCCGCAATATGCTCCAGGTTCCCATATGGATTGAAGATCGCATGATTGGCGTGCTGGGCGCGGTTAACAAAAAAGAAGGGCAGTTTGAAGAAAATGATGTTGCCCTGCTCAGCACAACAGCCGGCATGGTCGCCCTCCCGATCGAAAACGCACGCATCAACCACGAACTCCAGGCATCCTATGATGAAGTCAAAAGTCTCAACCGTGCCAAGAATCGGTTCATCCATCATTTATCTCACGAATTGAAGACCCCTGTTTCTGTTTTAGCGGCCTCATTGAGTGTTCTGAACAAAAAATATGTCGGGCGCGAGGAAAAAGATCTGAGCCGGATTCTTGACAGAGCGCAGCGCAACCTGGATCGAATTCTGGATATGCAATATGAAATCGAGGATATCCTCAGTGAACGCGATTTTAAGAGTTATTCTCTTTTAAGCACCCTCCTGGCGGCTTGTTCCGATGAACTTGAGTTGTTGGCAGTTGAGGAAACCGGCCGGCTCGATGTCATCCCCCGCATCCGCCGGCGCATCGAGACCATATTTGGACCGCGAGACTACCCTGTCGATGAGATCGAGTTGAGTCATTTCGCAGCCCACAAAATCAAATCCCTGCAGCATCTGTTTGCTCACCGCCGGTGCCGGCTGGAAACACATTTTGAACCTGTGCCGGCCATATCCATTCCGGTGGAGGTTCTTTCAAAAATCGCAGCAGGACTGATACGCAATGCCGTGGAGAATACACCTGATGAAGGCTTGATTCAGGTATCCGTCAAAAACGGCCTGAAGGGACCCGAACTGGAAATAAAAGACTTCGGTGTCGGCATTACGGCTGAAAACCAGAATCTTATCTTTGAAAGCTATTTGACCACCCATGACACCCTGCAGTACTCCTCCCGCAAACCTTATGACTTCTATGCCGGCGGCAAAGGTTTCGATCTGCTGCGCATGAAGATCTTCTCAGAGCAGTATGGTTTTAAAATTCAGATGGCCTCCAGGCGATGCATCTATATCCCCCGAGATGAGGATTTGTGTCCCGGCAAGATAGCGCAATGTCGCTTTTGCAAAATCACCGAGGACTGTCTGCAATCAGGCGGAACAACGATGACCGTTCGCTTTGCAGCGTTTAAATCCAAAGAAAAGCTTACAGAAAGGGCTGAGAAAACCAATGGAAAACAACAAGAAAGACCCTGAAACAACCCCCCTAACGACCGATTCTACCCGACGCTTCTTTGAGGACATACAGATCGAGTTCCTGGTTCACGAATTAAAAGGCCCTATCGCCATCATGGAAACCGGCATTCGCACCCTCCTCGACAAGCAGCACAAATATGGCCAATTGGCCCCGCGTCAGGAAAAAATCATCAAGCGCGTGCTCAAAAATGCGCAAAAGGCACGCACAATGCTTTACGATCTTTTAGAAACCGGCCGCTCCGAGGCCGGATGCATTATATGTCGCGGATTTCAGCCTGCTAAAGCCACCTATGAAACGCTGATCAGCACATTGGAAATCATGGATAGCGACATTTTCTATCAGGTAAGCAACTATCCGGTACGGGAAGAAAGACTGCATTTTTTATCAAGTTGCGGGATTTTCCTCGAGATCGACCCCCTGGTTTCCGAAGCCGAGATGTTCCAGGATGAGGTAAAGTTTCGTCAGGTCGCCGGGAATCTTATCAAAAACGCTCTCCATCATCGAAGTCAACATCTTGAAATTAAAGTGCGTCTTGAAGATGATCACCTGATTGTTGCCGTGCGTGATGATGGACCGGGGGTAAAACCGGATCACCAGGAAGCGATCTTTGACCGCTATACCCAGGTGTCGGCGAGCCCCGCCATCAACCGCACGGGCCACGGATTGGGGCTGGCCGGTGCGCTGATCACGGCCAGGAGTCTGGGCGGAAACATCACCATCGAAAGTGATGTCGAAAAAGGGGCTGTTTTCCGTTTGAATCTGCCGATGACATTTAAAGAGACACCCGCGTAATGGCCAATGTCCAGCGAAGATTCCGCTGTTAAGAAAATAGAGCCAATTTAGATTCTAGTTACCGGCGCTTTGTTTGGCGAGCATAGCGATGGGTTTTGCCATATCAAGAACGTGGTTATGAATGTTTTCTATCTGATCGCCGGGAGCACCCAGCATCAGATCGCCTGGTTCGATGGATGATTTCAGGCGGCAGCCCAGTCCCAGAAATGTTATATTCGCAATACCGTTCAACACGGGCAGTGCGGTAATGTCCGCACACCCGCCCAGCGCGCCTCCGGATTGGGGCAAATCCATCTGACCGCCTTTTTCATAATTCAAGGCATACAAAAGCCACATGATCTGTTCGCTGTTGGCGGTGAATATGACAACCTGGGGTTTTTGTTTGAATTCCGACAGGGGTGCGATGAACGTGGCCCGGGTTTTGCCTTTTTCCAGATAGGTGGATTTGAGAATGGTCGCCGCAGAGGCTTCCTCCGTTTCAAAAAGCCCGACGCCGTATTTTTCCAAAACACCGTCATCCAGAAAGGCCTCCATCTCTTTTTCGAATCCCAGGACCGATGTCCCCAGTTTGCAGCCCATCTGATCTTTTTTAAGAAGAAGTACTTCACCTTCACCGGCCAGAACCAGGGCCTGGCAATAGCTTTTTAAATCTTTTTCCGAAAATGGGATATCAGCAGGTAAGGTGTCCGTGTCAATATAAAGAGCCTACGCATAAACTTAAAGCATATTTGTGAAAATTACAAAAATGTAAC
>CAZNFS010000105.1:0-9975 GCA_964572695.1 uncultured Desulfobacteraceae bacterium | reverse complement strand
GGATTTCTACGCCCCCGTTGAAAAAATAGGTGACATGCGCATATTTCTCCGTTTCAGCGATTCGAAGCTGCCTCAGCCCCTCGTGACTGATGATTTCTCCAAGAATCTTTTCCATATGAATAGTAGGGAAGATAACCGGTAAGGAAAACGCTGCGTCGTAAAGCGTCATGCAGGTGTAGCCGCAAATTTCAGGATTTGAATCCCGGCTAAAAAAATCGAAGTCAATCTGAGTAAACGCACGCGTAATTTGCCGGGCCCGATCAGCCCGGAAATTAAAGAAGATGACTCCATCCCCATCCCCAACCGTTGGCAACCGTTGGGAGCGGTTTTTCTGTATGGTAATCGGCTTGACAAATTCGTCGCTTTCGTTGCGCTGGTAAGCATTTTTAATTGCCTGAACCGGATCCGCTTCGACCTTGCCTTCGGCCCGGGTGAAAAGACGATAGGATTTTTCGATGCGATCCCAGCGGCCATCCCGATCCATTGCAAAATATCGCCCGCAGATGCTGGCAATTGTCCCGGTTCCACAGTGGTGTATGTAATTTTGAAGCTTTTGCATGTATTGGACGCCACTGTCCGGAGGTGCGTCACGTCCATCCATGATTGCATGTATATATATATTTCGGAGTCCGTAGCCAATAGCCGTATCCAGGAGAGCAAATAAATGATCCACATGGCTGTGAACGCCTCCGTCTGAGACGAGCCCCATCAGATGGAGGGCTGAATGGTTCGCTTTGATCTTGGAGAGAATTGAATTCAGGATTTCATTTTTCAGAAAAGAACCATCCTGAATTGCGCTGTTGATTCTCAAAAGATCCTGGTTCACGATTCGTCCGGCGCCTATATTTAAGTGGCCAACCTCTGAATTTCCCATAATACCGGGGGGGAGACCGACCGCTTCTCCGGCACATAAAAGATGGGTTTGAGGATATTGGGTTTGAAGCGAATTCAAGAAGGGTGTATGGGCCAGCGAAATCGCGTTTCCTTCGTTCTCCGGGCGATATCCCCAACCGTCCAGAATAATAAGCATAACCGGTTTCATTGGAATAGAATTGGATTTATCCTGTTCAAGTGGTCGGTTTATGAACTATGCGTTTTTCAAATGATCGAAGTTAATACGGCGCGCATCCACCCATAACCCTTCCAGGTTATAAAACCGTCGCACCGGTTCATAAAAAACGTGAATGATCACATGCCCGTAATCGAGCAGAACCCAATGTCCTTCGGCGATACCCTCCACGTTGAGGGGCATCAGACGCTGTTTTTTTAATTCGGTTCGGACAAATTCTGCAATCGCCGAAACCTGACGATGGGAACGACCGTGGCAAAGGATAAACACATCGGCAACGGACGAAAGCCCACGCAAATCAAGGGCGATGATTTCCATGGCTTTCTTCCCCATGACAGCCTTAATGTATTGATCAATTGACGAATCGACTGGTGGCAATTGCTCTGCAATCATTGGTAAATCCCTTTGGTTTCAATAAAATCTTCAACGCTGGGTGGCACCAGAAAATGGAGCGATTGACTGTTATGGGCCAACTCGCGGATCTGGGTTGAGGATATGCCGATGGCGGTAACATTTATGATAAAAATCGTTTTTTTGGTTGTATGCCGATAACTTCGGTCAGAAGGCTGGAATTTGTAATTTTTAGATATTTTAGATTTTAGGAACTTTTCAAAAATTTTCCAACTGCCAAGGGCGGCAGGGCCCGGTCTGGATATGACAATGAAGGGGATCATATCAAAAAGATCCCCATATGATTTCCACAGATCGATTTCCAGAAAAGCATCGATTCCCAAAATCAGGTAATGCAAGGTGTTATCCGGAAGAGACGATTTATAAAAACAGACGGTATCGATGGTGTATGAAGGTCCCGGACGGTTCAGCTCAATATCGGAAACCGTCAGGTCCGGGTGGCTTGCGGCCGCTAGGTGGAGCATCTCGAGCCGGTCGTTGGCATCGGCCACGGCGATCGTTTCCTTGTGGGGTGGTATCGCTGAGGGGATAAGATATATCTGATCTAAATTAAAATGTTCTTTGACTTCCAGGGCGGAACGGAGATGTCCCAAATGAATGGGATTAAAGGTACCGCCGAAAAGTCCGATCTGTTTCAATCAATCCTCACTGACGATTTGTCGTCTTTGACACCGGGTTAGGTTCTTATTTGCCCGGTTCCGATTACAACGAATTTGGTGGTTGTTAATTCATTGACACCCATCGGTCCGAAGGCATGCAGTTTGGAAGTGCTGATACCAATTTCGGCACCGAGCCCCAGCTGGCCGCCATCGTTAAATCGCGTGGAAGCGTTAACAAGGACGACCGACGAATCGACTTCGCGAATAAAAGTTCGTGCCCGTTCAATATTTGAAGTTACAATGGCGTCGGTGTGCTGTGAGCCAAAGCGGCAAATATGTTGAATGGCTTTATCCATACCCGCTACGACTTTAATCGCAACCACAAGATCCAGGTATTCAGCCGGCCAATCGGCTTCGACGGCTGCGGCCGCATCCGGTAGAATCCGGCAGGATTGCGGACACCCTCTAATCTCAACTCCGGCCTTAAAAAACCGCCCTGCCATATCGGGCAGAAAGTGGGGCGCGACGGTCTCATGCACCAGCAGCGTTTCCATTGCGTTACAGACTCCGGGTCGCTGGACTTTGGCATTGAAGCATATTTCGGCGGCCATGTCCAGATCGGCGCTTTGATCCACATAAACATGACAGACGCCTTTGTAATGTTTAAGAACCGGGATTTTTGAATTTTCAACAACAAAGCGAATCAATTCTTCTCCGCCCCGGGGAATGATGAGATCGACGGATTCTTCCTGGTCCAAGAGAATATTTACGGCTTCTCGATCCCTGGTGGGGATAACTTGAGCAGCCTCTGGTGGAAGTCCGATTATATGAAGCGCTTCTCCAATAATTCTACCTAGCGCCTGGTTGGAGTGAAAGGCTTCCGAACCACCTCGAAGAATGACGGCATTGCCGGCCTTTAAGCAGAGTCCCGCGGCATCAACCGTGACATTGGGTCGGGATTCGTAGATAATGCCGATAACGCCGAGAGGGATTTGCATGCGGGCCACCTGCAATCCGTTTGGTCGTATCAGGGTTTGGCCCATAGAGCCGATCGGGTCGTTCAAATCAGCGACTATCCGTAAACCATCAGCCATAGATTTTAGGACCGCATCGGTTATGGTGAGCCGGTCGATCATCGCCGCGGTTAGTCCCATTTTTTTAGCGCGAACAAGATCAATAGCGTTTTCGGTTTGGATAAATGCGCTTTTTTGCTCCAGCTTAGCTGCGATTTCCAAAAGGACGCCTTTCTTCTTTTCCGAGGGACAGCGGGCCAAGTACAGGGATGCCTCTTTTGCCGCCCGGGCCATTTTTGCAATTGTTGCTTCGACAGACATGCTCGTCTCCAAATCATCAGTTTTGAGACAGCTAATAGCCGTCATTAAAGGGTGATCACCAGATTATCACGATGGATCACTTCGTCGTAAGGTTTGTTTCCGAGATGACTTTTAATCTGTGTTGACTTGAGCCCCATGATTTTGCAGATATCCTCGGAGCCGTAATTCACAAGGCCTGTTCCCATCACGCCCAGACGGGCGGCTTTTAAGTCCACAGGGGCACCCTTGGTGAACTTGCCCTCCACGCTGACAATTCCGCTGGGCAAAAGACTTTTTCCACCTTTCAGTAAGGCTTCAGCTGCCCCCTGGTCAATAACGATCGACCCTTTCGGCTTTAAGGAAAAGCCGATCCAGCGTTTGCGACTGGCCAGCTTTTCTTTTTTGGGCACAAAGAAGGTTCCCAGCTCCTGGCCGGCAAAAAGCCTTTGAAGAATATTCGGCTTTTCACCGTTGGCGATCACCATCGGTATACCGGCGGAGGTCACTTTTTTGGCGGCTTTAATTTTACTGAGCATTCCGCCGGCACCCAAAGGGCCTGGAATGGTTCCGGCAAATTTTTCGATATCTTTTTTGATCGAAGACACCGTCGGTATCAGCGTTGCATTTGGGTGGATACGGGGGTCTTTGTTGCAGAGCCCTTCAATATCGGTTAAGTTAATCAAAATATCGGCATTCAACAAAAGTGCAATCATTGCGGCAAGATTATCATTGTCCCCGAATTTGATCTCCTCCACCATGACCGTATCATTTTCATTAATAATCGGGACAACTTTCCAGGATAGGAGGGTGTACATGGTATTGCGTACATTTAGATAGCGCTGTCTATAAGACATGTCGTCACTGATGAGCAGGATCTGGGCAACCTGCTTGTCATGGCGGGCGAATGCCTTCTCGTATTCCATGATAAGCCCGGCCTGTCCGATAGCGGCTACGGCCTGACGTTTCGGAATTTCATCCGGCCTTTTGGGAAGACCGACCTTATTAATTCCCGATGCCATGGCACCCGAGGAAACAAGGATAACATCCCGCTTTTCATCGATAAGTGTACAAATTTGGCGACTGATGGACCGGATGGCCTTTAGATTCAAGCCGTTATCAGCTGTGAGGACATTGCTTCCGACTTTTACGATAACCCGTTTGGCATGCTTAAAAATTGCTATGCGGTCATTTTTCAAGGCAAATATCCAGGAAGTGAATGAGACGTGATTTCAGCAGATCTAATCCCTGACCGGTAACGGCCGAAATTCGCAAGACCTCATTTTTTTTGGCTGCGTCCCTGAATCGATCCGCCCGTGCAGCAGTTCCCGTGAGATCCATTTTATTTAGGACCAGGAGTTGGGGTTTGCGGATAAGCTTGTTATCGTATAAGGCAAGTTCCTTGTTAATGGCTTCATAGTCTTGAAGGGGAAAATCGGGATCTACAGCGGTGACGTCAATGAGGTGAATTAATACCCGGGTTCTTTCAATATGCCGCAAAAACCGGATTCCCATTCCAGCGCCGGAATGGGCGCCTTCAATCAGCCCCGGGATGTCGGCCACCACAAACGGCTCTCCCTCCGGGGGTTGAACCACACCCAGGGTCGGTGTCAGAGTTGTGAACGGGTAATCCCCTATTTTGGGTCGGGCTGACGAAAGCCTGCTGATAAGCGTCGATTTGCCGGCATTTGGCAGACCAATGATACCCACATCGGCCAGAAGCTTAAGTTCCAGTTTAAGCTTCCGAGCCTGGCCTACTTCACCCTTCTGGGCAAAACGCGGTGTACGGTGGGTGGATGATTTAAAGTGTGCGTTGCCGCGGCCTCCGCGGCCGCCTTCGGCCACGATGAAAACGACGTTCGGTTCAACCAGATCTTTTACAATTTGGCCTGATTCGTAATCGGAAGCCACTGTTCCAGGTGGGATTTGGATCAGGAGGTCTGCGCCATTTTTACCGGTCTTTTGTTTTGAGAGACCGTGAGCACCATTGGGGGCTTTAAATTGGCTTTGAAATCGGAAGTGCTGCAGGGTTCGTCTGCGGGGTGTTGATTTTAAAATTATATGGCCGCCCTTACCGCCGTTCCCCCCGTCAGGCCCACCCCTGGGAATGGATTTTTCGCGTCTAAAACTTAAACAACCGTTTCCGCCATCTCCGGACCGAACAGTGATAATCGCTTCATCGATGAATTTCACGCTGCATAAACGCTCACTTTTTTACGTGAACGGCCCATTCTCTCATAGGCAACAACGCCGTCGATTTTAGAAAACAGGGTGTAATCCTTACCCAGCCCGACATTGGTTCCGGGATGAATTTTGGTTCCCAGCTGGCGAACGAGGATATTGCCGGCTTTGACTGGTTGCCCGCCATACCTTTTGATTCCCCGTCGTTGGGCATTACTGTCGCGCCCGTTTTTAGAACTGCCGCCTGCTTTTTTATGTGCCATGTCTGAACTCCTTATGCGAGTCGTCGAAGAAGAATAAAATAAAACCAATCAGGATTAAGACAGATCGATCCGGATCAAGATTTAATGCTATCGATTTTAACGGCCGTATACTGCTGTCGATGTCCTTGTTTGCGGCGATATCTTTTGCGACGTTTGTATTTGAAAACGATGATTTTTTTAGCCTTTCCCTGCTCAACGATATGTCCCTGAACCATCGCTTTCTCAAGTGTTGGAGCGCCAATGCTCACCTTGTCGCCATCCGAAATGATTAAAATTTTATCGAAAGTGATCGAAGATCCGACATCCCCTGATATTTTTTCTACCCGAACGACATCTCCCTCTTCAACTTTGTACTGTTTCCCGCCAGTTGTAACTACTGCATACATGATCTTTGTTCCCTCCTGTGGGACAACTCAAGTTACTATCAAAAATAAAAACAAGGAAGTATAAACTTTTATCGAATATTGTCAAGAAAAATTTTTATCAAAACAACCCCCTCTTATTCAAATCAGAAAAATTCCAAACAGAGTATAGCCGCAAAAGAGAGTTGTTTTTACACTCAATATTTATTATTGAGTCGTCCTCACCGAAATGTTTGGCCCAGATCTTGTTAAAGGTGCGTTTTATTTTGTGCGCAGCAAATGAAGTGCATTGATTCTATGAAAGAAATTAAAAACAGTCCCATGTATCGCTATTTGATCGTTCTTACCGTCAGTTCGACGATAGGGCTCCAGGCATGGCGAACGCTATTTAACAATTTTGCGGTTGAAATCGCCGGCTTGAAAGGGAGCCATGTCGGCATTATTCAATCGGTACGCGAAATCCCCGGATTCCTGACCTTTTTGGTGGTGCTGGTGATCTTGTCCATGCGGGAGCACCGCCTATCGGCTTTATCGATCCTCGTAACAGGAATCGGCATTTTGGCAACCGGCCTTTTACCTTCGTTTACCGGCCTCATGCTAACGACGCTCATTTTCAGTTTTGGTTTTCACTATTATGAGACCACGAACCAATCATTAACGCTGCAATACTTTAACCAAAATACGTCACCCTGGGTCTTCGGCAAACAACGCAGCGTGGCAGCGGCATCCAACATCGCTGTCGGTCTGATGGTTTTCGGTTTGGCAAACATTTTGAATTACACCAGCATTTACCTGATTATCGGAAGTCTCATCATTGCGGCCGGCGTATGGGGATTTACCCAGGATCCGACACGGCCGGACGTTGTCCCTCAGCATAAAAAAATGATTTTTCGAAAAAAATACTGGCTCTATTATTTCCTTACTTTTATGGCCGGCGCCCGGCGTCAGATTTTCATCGCCTTTTCAGTTTTTCTAATGGTGGAGAAATTTCATTACACGGTACAAGAAGTGAGTATCCTTTTTGTTATAAATAATTTTATCAATTATTTCTTAAGTCCCATGATCGGACGGGGGATCATACGTTTTGGGGAAAGACGGATGTTGTCGCTGGAATATTTTAGCCTGATCATTATTTTTATGGCCTATGCAATGGTACAAAGCAAAATTCTGGTCGCCATTTTATACGTTTTGGATCACATTTTTTTTAATTTTGCCATCGCTATCCGGACCTATTTCCAGAAGGTGGGTGATCCGAGAGACATTGCACCCAGTATGGCTGTCGGGTTCACGATTAATCATATAGCGGCGATTTTTCTCCCGGCCATCGGCGGGATTCTGTGGGTGATCGATTACCGAATCCCGTTTGTGGCCGGCGCTGCTTTCAGTTTGATCTCATTGGCTGCGGTTCAGAAAATCAGGGTACCGGGGGAGATTGCCAAATAGGCCCTCGGGTGAGATGACAGGGCTCCCCTACGGTTAAAAGTTAATCGGCGAAATGGGCAGTTCTATATTTACATCCAAATCACTCTTGTGCTATGAACCGAAGAAACGGGTGCATTCCGCCGAACGCAACGAGGCCATAGCGGGGGCAAAACGGTGCTAAGGCAGAAACCTCTTAACCGGGATATTAAAAAAAGGTATAAGTGCGATGAAAGAACATGCCGAAAACCAGGAAACAAGCGCCACCCGAATGGAAGATTTGGAGGTGGCAATGCCGCCTGAAACAAAACCGAAGCCTTCTGCGTATAGAGATGCCCGGGCAGATGATACAGAAGGGAAAGTTGACTCCCTTGAGGGTGAACAGACCCCTTTGGCAACAGAAAAAGTCAGTATGCGACAAGCGGACAAAGGGGAACCGGCGGGCGACCAGAGTATCGAAAAAGTCAGGGATATTCTTTTCGGGTCTCAAACGCGACGGTTTGAACAGCGGATTGCAAGTCATGAGGCACTTTTTGAGCAGGAAATTGCCCGCTTAAGGAGCGAATCCAAAAGAAATTTGGATTCGTTGGAAAATTATGTAAAGAAAGAAATTGGATCATTAACGGGTTCGCTCAGCGCAGAACAGAAGATCAGGACCGAAGCTGTCGAAAGCCTTGCGGAAAAATTGAACGGCACCACCAGGGCCCTGGAACAAAAGATCGAACAATTTCATCAAAACATTTCCGCCATTCAGAGTAATATGCAGGAACAAATTCTGGAACAGTCTAAAAGGCTAATGGAGGAAATTAGCGAAAAGTATGAGAAAATGTCCAGCGTGCATGAACAAGCCTTAAAAGAACTCCGCAAGGAAAAATCTGATAGCTTGGCGTTGGCAAATCTTTTCATTGAAATGGGAATGCGCCTGAAAGAAGAGTTTGAGATCCCGGGTATGGAATGACCATTATTTTTTCACCTCTTCCACTGTTATTTAACTGAGGGGTCGGGGTTTTTATTAAATCAATCGACGTAGACTTTTAGTTTTTCTGCGATTTGGCAGTGGGGGAGACCGCTCTTGCCAGACATTTCAAACAAAGACCAAACACACCCAGCGCTAGAAGACAATCCATCACAGACCAACGATGATCTGAACGAACTCCGGAAGCATCTGCTCGGCCCCGTGCAAGCCCTTGTCGAGCGGCTGAGAGAGCGATTAGACAATCCTGAGATTTATGCCGAAACCGTCAGCCGCGTATTGCCGGAGGCGATAAAGCTTCGGCAAAAGCAGGACAGCCAGGTGGCCAGAGCGTTGGAACCGGCCATCGAGGAGACCGTTAAGAGTTCCATGCATAAAGATCGGAGGCCCTATCTCGACACGCTCTTTCCGATTCTGGGACCGACGCTGCGCAGCGTCATCAGATCGCCTTTTGTCTGGTCTGCAATCATTTTACTCTTGGGCGCGATTGGATTTCGCGCCTATGAGATCTATCAGAATTATAACACCCGGCAGTTGTATTATGATCGACTCCGGGCGGAACCCGGGATTGTAATTACCGGTATTGAAAGACGCGCAGGCCAGAACCATGTTTTCGGATTTCGAGATTCTTTGTCGTCGGATCCGGTGAAGCTGTTATCGCAAAAAGACCTGGACCCGCACGAGATTACCTTTCACTGGGAACCGTACTATTCATTGCACCCCAAATTTATTGCCAAAAGAGTTAACGCGGTTCTTGAGCCGCCCCAAACGGTCAAACTGGAAATACGTAACGGGATATTGGAGGTCAGGGGGGCAGCTTTTTCTGAGTGGATAAACGTTGCCAGGCGGCTGGCGAGGGCGGTTCCCGGGATATCCGAATACCGTGACGACAAGCTGGTCGATATAGAAAAGGCCATGCGGCCACCGGCGACGGTGACGCTGGAATTAAAGGGGAGTCTTCTGGCTGCCAGCGGGTATGCTTTTGGCAAGTGGATTTCCGTTGCCCGAAAGCAAGCCGGAGCGATTCCCGGAATTTCGGCCTATCAAGACGATAACGTCATTGATATTGATATTAATGACAAATTGAAACCACCGGCTACGATAACATTGCAGTTAAAAGAGGGTGTGCTGATCGCCCGCGGTGCCGCATTTGGTTCCTGGATTACAAAAGCCCGGAAGCTGTCGGTTGTGATTCCGGGAATTTCCGAATACCGGGACGAAGGCGTGGTGGACATTGCCAAGGTGCTCAAGCCGCCTGCCACGGTGAAGCTTGATCTAAAGGACCGGGAATTGCTGGCCCGCGGCCCGGCGCTTCCGGAATGGATCAGCACAGCGCGCAAGCAGGCGCAGACGATTAGAGGGATTTCCAAATATCATGATGAAGGTGT
>CAZNFS010000104.1:0-10237 GCA_964572695.1 uncultured Desulfobacteraceae bacterium | reverse complement strand
CGAGTCCACCGCCTTCATACATCCATCCCAGATAATCGGTGAAGTCCATCCCGAATGTGCCACCGGGGCCACCGGTGAAGAGGACGGCAACTTTGGCCTTACCGGCCCAGTAAGAGGCCCAGGAATGACCGCCGTCGATGACCCTTCGTGAGACCGCATCCAACACCTCGAATGGGGGTACCACGGCGCCGCCCGGCATGTGTTCAATATCAAGCCTTCCGCCTGACATCAGTTTCACAGTGTCGCAAAACTGCACGAAGTTGGCGTACAGCGTCGATCCGGCCGGCCAGGTTGCCTGAAATTTCAGTTTGTAATTTTTTGCCATGGCCACCTGGGGTTGGGCCACCAGCATAAGCCCTACCGCCAGAACGAACAGGGTGATCAAAATCTTAACCGAAATCCTTCTTTTCATTTGCAAACCTCCTTTTGGTAGCGGACGCGGTACTCATCGTCCTGAGTTTGGTGATTAATTGACCAAGCACCTCAGCTTTTTTGTACCGATCTGTTTTCATCGGCTTGGCGATTAATCACAAGTTTACGTCAAAAGACGCCCGAAGCTTCGTCTGACCAAAAGTTTGTAACGCTCCCCAAAAAATGAATAATGCCACAGAAGCGCTATACGGGTATGTTATGGCATGTTTTTGCAATGTGTCGGTTTTTAGTGTAATCAACACAAAGTAGATTTGATTCAAAGACTGAATGTTATTTAATTGACAGTTGTTGTCAAGTAAAATATTGCACGCCATATTCAGCCCATGAATTGCGTTAAAACTGGGTTTGCGACAATTCCGACCCTGCAAATGCAATTGACATGCGCAAAAGCGTTGCATTATATTTGGAAACACGCGCATCTCATGATTGAAGGCGAAAGAACCGGACATATTTTTTGGAAACCACGAAAAAAGAAGGGTAATAAAGATTATCTGAACAACTATAAGCTATCTCAAAAATAGGATTTTGAGATAGCTAAAAATATCAGAAAGGAGATCGTCATGCATCGAGTAAGCGTCATGTATCCCAATCAGCCGAACGCCAAATTTGATTTCGACTACTATTGCAGCACCCACATGGAACTGGTCAGAGAACATTTGAAACCTTTTGGTCTGATTAAAACCGAAGTGGATCGAGGTGTTTCCGGCGGTGGTGACCAACCGGCGCCGTATGTCTGCGTCGGACATCTTTACTTTGAGTCTCAAGATGGCTACACCGACGGTATCGCTGAAACCGGAGCAATTTTGCGGGGAGATATCCCCAATTTTACCGATATCGTACCGGTAAGGCAGATAAGCGAAATTATTGGGTAAGGCAGTTTTAAAAGACGAACGTCGAACATGGAACATCGAACGTCCAACGTCGAATGAAAAGCAAACATCCAATAGTGAACATTTAACATCTATTTCTGCTTCTTAATCTTTTCCATTCAAAATTCGATGTTGAGCGTTCGATGTTGGATGTTCATTTTTTTCCGGATAAAGGCTTCTCCACGGGCCATGGTCTCTTCGTGGTACACCGGCGGAGACAGACCATCCAGTAGCCATCGCGTGTATCGCCGCAGGGTTTCCTCCGCTCTTGGGGACCCCTGGGTCTGCCACTCATCTAAAGTCACTTTTTCGAAAATCGGACTGTGATAAAAAGCGTTTCGAAAGTGTTTAAAGGTAAGATCGGACATTAAAAAATCTCCGCCGGGCCCGACCTGAGAAATCTCATCCATTCCAATGCTGGTCTCATCCAGAACAAATCCCTGCACAAAATGACGGGCCTGGGCGATAATGTCGTCGGCATAAACGATCATGGCCGGCGAAAAGACGATCGAATCCAAAATATCGCCCACAAAAGGGGCCAGCCCCACCTTCCCCATGCAACTCATGAGATGGTTCATCCATTGATGGCCGCCTGTGATCAGATCCGCCCCCCAGCCCTGTCCGCTTCCCGAGGTCCCGACGTGGGGCAATTGGTAGTGACACATCATTTCCGCGCAGGCCAGATCTATGAGATAGCTTTTGGGATCATAAAAGCTCCCCTTGCCGCGCATATTAAAGCAGGCCGGCAAGCTGCCCAGGATCATGGGCGTTCCGGGTTTCATTAATTGGCCCAGCGTCAATCCCGCCAGCAGTTCAGCATTCATAAGCACCAGCTCTCCCGCGGGTGTAATCGGGGTTGAAGCCCCGGCCATGCCATAATTGGAGTAGATTAAGGGCAGACCGTGTTCGATCGCCGCTTTCATTTTGTCGATGGTACTCCGGTTAATCACCAATGGTGTGATCGGATTGATATAGGGGATGATGGAAGGTCGTAACGCCAGATCACCATGCAGTTCTTTTAGGAGATCTAATACCATCGGGAACCTGCTCTCATTTGAGACGAGGAGTACCAATGGTTTGCGCGTATTGGCCGTCATTTCTAAAGCGGCAAAAAGGTCTGATAATTCAGGGGGGACATCCCGGATCACCCCTACCGTGGAGATGACATCAAAGCTGGAGAGTACGTCACCCAAACGGACCACCATCTCCATATGCTTACGGCCAAAGGGAATCACCACATCGGTTTCAGGATCCTGATAATTGAGGGCTGTCACGCCGATTCCAAATCGCGTTTTATCCGGCAGACGAAAAGCGAAGCCCCCGTCGCGATCATACACATCGATGACTGATGGGGCGCTCTGCAGGGCCCGTTCAACCAGTTCCGCTGAAATGCGTACCCGGTCCCCTTCAATCCATTTGGCCTCAGATGTTGCGGTCAACAGTTCACGAGCTTCTTCTGAATCGACACGGACACCGACCGAAGACAGAATTTCGAGTGAATCAGAATGCACCCGCTTTACCTGTTCTTGACTTAGAACTGTCAGGCAGGGTTTGACAATGTTCGGATCAGGCATACAGTTCCTCCTCCGCTGATATTGAGCACTTTCGTTCAATTTATTTTCATATATTGGGCGCTTCAATAATTTGAAACGCTCAGTTTAGGATTTTTTTATTTAATTATATATACCCTCTATGTTAAGAGATAAAATCGTTTCCAAATCAGCGAGGCAGGGATCATATCAGCATATTCTCTAAAATTCCAGGTGTTCTGTCGGCATCGTTTTCTCAACGATTCTGATCAGATTCTCAGTGTCTCTGTGAACTCTGCGAGAGCTGAATGAGGCCTGGACAGGTTAATGGACGGAGATTAATCGAGCGGAAGAAAGGGAATCAGCATGGATGCGCAGATATTAAAACTGGAAGATATCGGGCGTGACGATGTGGCGGTGGCCGGCGGAAAAGGGGCCAACCTGGGCGAACTGCTGCAAAACGGCTTCCGGGTACCACCCGGATTTGTGGTTACCGCTCAGGTCTGTCAGCACTTTTTTGAATTGCTGGGGCTGGATAAAAAAATCGAAGGCCTGCAGGAAAAGGCACCTGACGATATCAATTCGCACTGTACCGAAATCCGTAACATCATCACCGAGACGGAGCTCCTAACAAAATTGGCCCATACCATCATAACGGCCCACGCCGAGCTGGTCGCCAATCGGCAAACGGATATTGTTTGTGCCGTCAGGAGCTCCGCCACGGCCGAAGATCTGGGCGACGCCAGTTTTGCCGGGCAACATGCGACCTATTATTACGTTACCGAAGATCGTCTGTTGTCGATGATCAAGCACTGCTGGGCCTCCCTGTGGAGCCCCGAGGCAGTGTCGTATCGCTCCAGTCAGGGAATCGATCACGCCTCGGTCTTTATGGCCGTCGTGGTCCAGGAAATGATACCGGCTGAGGTTTCCGGTGTTACCTTCAGTGCCAACCCGGTGACCGGTTCCAGAAACGAGATCGTCATCGAATCCAGTTGGGGTATGGGGGCCGCCATTGTGGATGGCCGCGTTACGCCGGACCATTATGTGGTCGAGCGCGAAGGTCTCAAACTTCGCGAAAAGCGCATTGCCGAAAAAAAATTCCTGGTGCCGGCGCGCCTGGAGGGGCCCAGCCCGAACCGTCTGCAGGAGGTGCCGCATGCATTGCGCCAAAAGGAGACGCTATCCCAAGATCTGGTCCGCAGGATTGCCGATCAGGCCGTGAAGGCCGAAGCCCATTTTGAAAGCCCCCAGGATGTTGAATGGACCGTTGTCGACGACCAACTTTATATGTTGCAGTCCCGTCCCATCACGGTAATGGGGCACGAGGAAATTGGAAAGGACGTCATAGGAAAGCATGTCCTGTTCAAACCCCTGATCGAAAACTTCACCGAACCCCTGACGCCCCTGGCGGCAGATTTGTACAATAAGGCCCTCCCGCCCGGAATCAGTTTAGTTCAGGGCTGGGTTTACGTCAATTTCAAGGTGTTCCGGACCATGTTTCCCTATAAAATTTCAGACGAGGAAGTCGCCAACCTGCTCTATGGGCTGGATACCCATACGTCCGAAATGAAACTCGCACTTTCCAAGCTGCCGGCTTTCCTGGCTTTTCTCTTTTTTGGCTCCCTCGCTTTTGCCGTCGGATTCGCCCGCACCCGCAAAATGCCAGATGATTTTATGGACGGATTCCGCAGCCTCTGCCAAAAGGTGGAGCGGGATCCGGCCTATGGCCCCATAGAAACCTTCTTCCGGCTTTTGACCTGGACCCGGTTTTTTGATCCCATCGGCAACATGGTGATGATGGTTAACTGGTCTGCCGGACGGTATTTCTTTTTGATGGATGTCTTAAAAAAACTGATCCGCCGCTGGCTCCCAAATTTACGGGAAGATGCCGCCGACATCCTGACCGCAGGCGGCCAGGGGGTGTTGTCCGTAGAAATGGGCCGCGGTATCTGGTCGCTGGCCGATACCGCCAAAAAATATCCTCAAGTCCGCCGGTTGATCGAACAGCATAAACCGGACAAGGTTTTGGAACGACTTCAGGCCGAACCGGATGCGCAGGGTTTTGTGCGGCAACTGACTGATTTCCTCGCCGTACACGGCCATCGGGGACTCAAGGAACTCGAGTTTCGCTCGCCCCGCTGGGAGGAAGACCCCACACCAATACTGGGTATGGTGCGCAATTATCTGCTGGTCGAGTCCGACCCGGTTGGCCATGCAAAAAAGGGGCAGGCAATACGCGATCGACTCTCGGCCCAAATTGCCGAACAACTCGCTCCACTGCCCTTTGAGACCCGTTTCAAACCGCGCCGGCGTGTGCTGCAACATTTGATACAGCGCATAAAATATTTCGCCAAAATGCGGGAAAATTCGCGCTTCTATCACATCATGGGCTTTTATATGGTCCGCAAAAAGATCCTCCGGATCGAGGCCGAGTTCATGCAGCAGGGAAAACTCAGATGCAAAGACGACATTTTTTACCTGCTGTGGGATGAGGTTACCGGGCTGCAGTCCGGCCGGCTGGGCTGGACCGATGTGGAAGACCAGGTCCACCGGCGGCGCATGGAACATATTCGACATTCGAAGATGTTTCCACCCAAGATGATCGGATTCAAGGTACAACCCGAATCACAGATCACAGACCCGGCTGACGGCGATACGCTGACCGGACAATCCGCCTCCCCCGGCATCTACGAGGGAGTGGCCCATGTGATCCTCAATCCTTCGGCCGACATTGAGCTTAAGCCGGGCGAAATCCTGGTGGCACCCTATACCGACCCGGCCTGGACGCCGCTTTTTTTGACCGCCGGAGCCGCGGTCGTCGAAGTGGGAAGCTATCTTTCCCATGCCGGAACGGTTGCGCGGGAGTTCGGCATGCCCTGTGTCGTTGATGTTTCCGACTGCACCAAACGGATTCTCTCCGGGACTCGGGTTGCGGTAAACGGCGATGAGGGATCGATCCGGATCGTTTCCGAGGAGGAAGGAGGTAAGGCATGACAATCGTTATCATAATCGCCCTGTTTCTCCTGGGCATGTTTCTGGGCGCCCAGTTGATTGCAGCGCTCTATGGCGTTATCGACTTATGGTACACTATCAAAACCGCCTATGTGAGCGTCATCAAGGGAATTTTGGGATGGAGCGTCGTCATCGCCGCCCTGATCCTGTTTTTGGGTAACACGTATCGGCCGGCTCTCCTGTGGGGCCTGGCTGCCTTTGCCGGTTGTCATGTGACCACTTTCGGTTTGACGACATTGATCGCCAGGATGGCGACCCGGCCGGCAAACCCCAACGTTGCAACTAAGGGGTAAAGAGTGAAAGAGAGTAGATATTGACAGAACAGATTAAAACCACATGCTGTTCGTATGATTGCGGCGGGCGATGTCTGCTAAAGGTCCACCTTGAAGATGGCAAAATCAAGCGCCTCACAACCGACCCCCGACCGGCGCCGAGCCTGAAGGCCTGTCGTCGGGGCCTGGCTCAGCATGAAGTCTGCTCGGCCCCCGATCGCCTCACGCAGCCGTTAAAACGGGTCGGCAAACGGGGTGAGGGGCACTTTGAGCCGATCACGTGGGAAGAAGCCCTTGATACCGTTTCCAAAAAACTCAAACGGGTCAAGGAGCGCTACGGCAATTCCGCTTTTTTTCTGATGCACCACGACGGCTGTCAAAGCCCGCTACATGATACGAAAAGAACCGCCGCGCGGTTTTTCGCACTTTTCGGCGGCTGTACCACCGTCTGGGGCAATGCGTCTTTTGAAGCCGGACATCTGGCCTCGCTGGCTTCCTTCGGCACACCCTTTACCGGAAACAGCCGTGACAATCTTTTGGATTCACGTCTGATCGTCATGTGGGGCTGGAATCCTGTAGAGACCCGCTTTGGACCGGACACGGCCTATTATTTAGCCCAGGCCAAAAAAAACGGCACCAAAATCGTTTGTGTCGATCCCCGCTTTAATCCCTCCGGTCAGGCCCTGGCCGAGCAATGGATTTCCATTCGACCCGGATCAGACACTGCCCTGCTCATCGCCATGGCTTATGTGATGATCTCCGAAAATCTGTATGATCGGCACTTTATTGAAACCTACACCTCGGGGTTTGAAAAATTTGAGGATTATGTCATGGGACAGGCAGACAATCTCCCCAAAACACCCGTCTGGGCCGAGGCGATTACCGGCGTACCGGCCGACATTACCGTACAGCTCGCCCGTGATTATGCAACCCTTAAACCGGCGACCTTGTGGGCCAGCTGGGCGCCGGGGCGCAGTGCCTACGGCGAACAATATCATCGTGCAGCCATCACTTTGGCCTCCATGACAGGAAATATCGGAATTAAGGGCGGGCATGTGGCCGGCGGAACCGGTCTCATCCCTTTGGGAAACATCACTAAATCGTTTCCTGTCCCCCGCGATGCCCACCCGAAAGTGCACCTTACCGATGTTTACGATGCCTTAATTGAGGGTGAATCCGGCGGCTACCCGGCCGATCTAAAACTCGTGTATCTTATCGGCAGCAACCTGTTAAACCAGTTTCTCAACACCAACAAAGGTATCGAAGCTTTCAATAATCCGGATTTTATTGTCATCCACGAGCTTTTTCTGACACCCACCGCCCGTTATGCCGATATGGTTCTCCCCGTAACCCACTTTTTTGAAAGCCAGGATATCGGACTTCCCTGGCTGGGGGGGTCCTACTATATCCATATGGATCAAATTTGCGCACCTCTGGCAGAAACAAAATCCGATTTGGAAATATTTGCCGAGTTGGCGCGGCGTCTCGATATCGAGGATTACAATTTGAAATCAGACGAGGCATGGGTGCGCGAATTTGTTGAAGCCACACCCGATCTGCCCGACTGTGAGACGTTCAGGCGCCAGGACCATCATTACATCAAGCTGGACCAGCCTTGGATTGCCTTCCGTCCGGAAATCGAAGATCCCGTTCATCACCCCTTCCCCACCCCATCCGGAAAAATCGAGATTTACAGCCAAAAGCTAGCCCGGATGAACCATCCCTTAATCCCCCCCATCCCCCAGTATATCGAACCCTGGGAAGGGCCCGCTGATGAACTCTCCCGTCAATATCCCTTACAGATAGTGAGTCCTCACGCCAAGACAAGGGTCAACTCCACCTTGGACAATATTCCATCATTAAAGGCCGCGGCCGATGACCGGCTATGGATTAATCCCGCGGATGCTGAGGCACGCGGCTTTCAGAATGGAGATCGCGTCCGCGTATTCAACGACCGCGGGCAACTCCTGACGGTAGCCAAGGTCACGGATCGGATTATGCCCGGTGAAACCAGCCTGGATGCCGGCGCCTGGCTTCATCTGGATGAACATGGACTCGACCACGGCGGATGCGTAAATGTCTTGACCCTTGACAAAATGTCGCCCGGCGGTGCCTTTGCCTGCAATAGCTGCCTTGTCCAGGTTGAGGCCGCACCTTAAACAAACGGAGGATAGCCGATGGAAATTTTCGATTTGAGCATGCCTATCGAACCGCACTGTCGCTGGGGATTCAAAACAATAATTTAAGGAGGAAATAATTTATGGAGCTGTTTAATTTGGGAAAAATTGCCTGGCAAGAAACACAACTGATCTACCATGCCCTGGCAGAATTGAACCGGGAAGCGCTTTCGCTGGTATCGCCTGCCTCTCCCTATGTCTGCATAGGATATCATCAAGATGTAGCGCAGGAGGTGGATCTCGAATTTTGCCGGCAAAATGAGATTCCAGTGTTTAGGCGTAAGGTCGGAGGTGGCGCGGTTTATCTGGATGGTGAGCAGCTTTTTTTTCATCTCATTTTGCATAAGAATAACGCCGCCATCCCCCCTAAAAAAGAGACCTTTTACAAAAAATTCCTCAAGCCGGTGGTTGACGTTTACCGACATATCGGCATTGCGGCCGAATACAAACCGGTCAATGACGTTATCGTCCAAACACGTAAGATTTCCGGCACCGGCGTCGGTGAAATCGGTGATTGTGTTGTTTTTGTCGGAAATCTGATTGTTGATTTCAATTACGATATGATGGCCAGAGTTCTCAAAGTACCGGATGAAAAGTTTCGTGACAAAATTCATAAGACACTCAAAGAGAATTTATCCACAATCCACCGGGAGCTAGGAGCTGAACAAGCCGCGCAGTGGAAGGAAAGCACACTCAATCGACTTATGGCCGAAGAATTTGAAAAAATTGTGGGACCGATGGCACCCTCAAACCCGGATGAAGAGCTGCGGTGGAAAATGGATGAAATCGGTCAAAAAATGATGAAAGACGAGTGGCTTTTTCAATCAGGCCGCAAGCTTGTTGGCCGCGATATTAAAATCCGGGCCGGGGTTAAGCTGATACACAAAATGCACAAAGCACCGGGAGGACTGATTCGGGCCGATTTCGAACTTTCAGAGGAAAAATTGGCAAATTTGAATATATCGGGCGATTTCTTTTGCTTTCCGGGAGAGGCCGTCAACCAGCTGGAATCACGACTCGAGGGACAGCCCATGGCGGATGCCCGCCAGATCATTGAAGCCTTTTACACGCAAGAAAACATCGAAACGCCCGGGATTGAGGTTGATGACTGGATGCAGGTATTGACCCTGTAATGTTGTGTTCCACGAATACATTGAAAAGTTCGGACACGATATCTAGATATCGAGGCTTTGAATAGAAAAATTCCAAGCACCAAATAACAAACAACTTCCAAACTCCAATGATCCAAACAGGATTAGATTTGCCGCGGGCCTTCGCCCAACGCTTTGGCCGATCGAAAGCTCCCGGTCGGGTTTATAGCTTTAAAAAAGAAGGAGAAACAGAATTATGCCAAGTAAAAAGCCAAATATTATATCCACATTGCGTTCACCGCTTTTTGTGCTCTTCACATTCTCAATCTTTATAATACTTTCACCCGTTAATTCGGCAAGATAGTAAAAAATGCAAGCATGTTGATGCAAATTGTTTGAGACTTCCTGAAAAATTTAAATCCGAACTATTCCACTGCCAAATACCGGTCCCAAATTTCAGGTTCATGCATGATAGTCGATGGTTGTGGCGGCTCGTGATTAGGTTTATAATTAGATATGAAATCAAAACCGAAATACCATCGGAAGTCGACCCTACATCTTGTGGTTTAGAGCATATTTCAGAATCCTTGGGAGGTGATTGCTGTTTTTGACCGCATCAATATATCACAACTTATTGACATCACAATACATTTGAGGTATTGGCAAGATAACCCAACCGAAGGTCCGGTCCATTTTATGTTTTACTGGCACTTTTTGGGTAGATCTGTCCTGAAGCGCTTAATGCATGAGTCTTAAAAACGTTGAAATAAAAGATTAGAAACGATAATCACAATATTATAGTGCGCATACCGATGATGGCGGACAGTGATTCCGAAGGAAGCCGGACGGCCATTC
>CAZNFS010000103.1:0-10249 GCA_964572695.1 uncultured Desulfobacteraceae bacterium | reverse complement strand
ATATGCTTTAGCCGCATAAATGGCTAACGGCCTTTTGGATGATGCCTGCTAATCCGGAAAGGGCGTCGACTAGCAGGATAGTCTGTCCTGAATGCCCGCTAAAGGACAGGCAAAACTAGCTGCGGGATAGTCTCTCAAGAATCGCGCCTGGAGGAGTCTTGAGGTGGCGAAAGCCAGAATTCAGGCTAAGTATGTAGATGTCAATGTGGAATGTTTCCGGACGCGGGTTCGACTCCCGCCGCCTCCACCATCCTTCGCTCTCTAAGTTCTTTCGGAACTTTTGGAGTTTCGGCTGGAGAGCCTATCAATATAACAGACTAAACAATTTTGGCATATATTTCTCTGAATAGAGAAAAGGCTGTCCGGAGTAGATTTATGCGGTTGCGGATTCCATGAAATATGTCAATCTTATCCAAAGCACCTCCCATCCCAATCAACGCCACATCGGACTAACATCAACTGAGTTCCTAAATTGTTTAAGTAGATTTAGGTCTATTACCTTTGCCAATCAAATTGATCTATCTTTTTGGGAGGTTATAAAATGATTGATTTCCTTCAAGAATTTGGTCCTGTTACGCAGGCGCTGTTTGCCACCCTTTTTACCTGGGGCGTCACCGCGGCAGGGGCGGCAATCGTACTATTTACAAAAACCGTAAATCAGAAGTTTATGGACTCTATGCTTGGCTTTGCGGCCGGCGTAATGATCGCCGCAAGCTTCTGGTCTCTCCTTGCACCCGGGCTGGACATGGCGGAACACCTTGGGCACACTCCCTGGCTGACCGCCCTCATCGGCTTTATGGCGGGTGGTATTTTTATGAGGCTGACTGACAAATTTCTGCCTCACCTTCATCCAGGTTTAGGTCTTGAGCAAAGTGAAGGTGTAAAGACTTCATGGCAGCGAAGCACCCTTCTTGTACTTGCCATAACACTTCACAATATTCCTGAGGGTTTAGCGGTCGGCGTTGCATTTGGAGCCGTAGCGGCCAATCTTCCTTCTGCTACAATTGGAGGCGCGATTGCATTGGCAATCGGCATTGGGATTCAAAATTTTCCTGAAGGTACTGCCGTGTCAGTGCCGTTAAGAAGAGAAGGAATGAGCAAGGGCAAAAGTTTTTTTATGGGTCAAGCTTCCGGTATTGTTGAACCTATTGCCGGTGTCATCGGAGCACTATTTGTCCTGAAAATGCAGAATATTCTGCCATATGCACTCTGCTTTGCTGCGGGTGCCATGATTTTTGTTGTAGTGGAAGAACTGATCCCGGAATCTCAAAAGATTGCTGCCAACATTGACTTCGTCACCATGACAACAATGACCGGATTTTCAGTAATGATGATTCTTGACGTTGCCCTGGGCTGATAGCTTCTTAAGTAGTGTCATCTAAATCAGGCAATTATTGAGCACCGGAAGGTGTCTCGACATCGATAGTCAGACTGTATACCCCATCCTTCAAGTGGGCGTTTACCGGCAAATGCCCTTTTTCAAAGACTTTCATCATTTCGGTGTTGGCCTGCAGCACTTCAGCTGTAAAGCCTTTCAACCCGCGCTCTTGCGCCAGTTGTATAAGCGTTTCATAAAGGTATGACGCGATACCGAGCTTCTGATAGCGCTCATCCACCACAAATGCCAATTCTGCATAGGCGCTTTTCTCATTCTTGACATACCTGGCTTCGGCAATAATGGTTTCCTGTTCGGGCTCTCCCACAAGGGCCACAATCGACATCTGACGGCCGTAATCGATATTAACGTATTGCTGCATTTCTTCATGCGGCATTCTGGAGATGGGAACATGAAAGCGACGATAAACCGTATGTCCTGAAAAGCGGTAGAAAAGACGCCGCATGGCCTCCTCATCGGAAGGTTTGATGGCCCGGAAACGCACCTTCAATCCACCCCTGAACACATTTTCAGTTGCGATTTCCATGGGATACAAATGGGCGCTTTGAGACAAAAAAATCTGATCCGAAAACAGAATCTTCTTTTTCTTGGCTTCTTGTATCAGGTTTTCCCTGTCATCCGGGTGCGCAATATCAATCAGGGCTTGAGCCCGCTCGCGAATCGTACGCCATTTCAGGTTGGCAATGCCGTACTCTGAGACCACCACATCGATCGACTCGCGCATCTGAAACTGGTTGCGAAGGTTTCGAAGCATCGGCACAATGTTGGGATTCCCGGCTGGGTTCCGGCTGGGCAATCCGATCACGGTCCGCCCGCCCGGAGAAATTTCAGCCCCCGTAAAAAGGTCGGCGGCTTGACCCGGGCCGGACAGAATATTTCCCTTCCCGGTAGAGAAAGCGACCCTGCCCAAAAGATCTATTTTTTGAGCGGTCTCTACGACCACGAAATTGGGATTACGGCCGATCTGCATCGGATCGAGCATCTGCTCGATGCTCTGAAATTCGACGACCGGATTATGATCCAGCCAGTCCATCAAGGCCGGTGTTCCCAGCGCATAAGACGCCACCGATTTGCCCCGAAATACTTCTTTGCGATAGTTGGTTACCGCACCGCTCTTAACCAGGTCCATCAAGGCATCGGTAAAGTAGGGCGAATGAATTCCCAAATGACGTTTGCGGGTAAGGTGTCGGCTCAAGGCCTCATACAAAGAACCGGTGTGGAAACAGATACAGGCCCCATCATCGATCACCTGCGAGATGTTCGCCGCCACTTGATCGATAACCTTTCTAACCGGCCAGCGGCTGAAATATTTGGGCGCTTCCGTTGCTTTTACCAGGTAATCGAAATCAGATATGGAAACAATCGTATCGCCAAATGTAAATGGCGTTTGAGAATTGATTTCCCCTACCACCAACGAAGCTTGTGCCATTGCTTCCCGGGCGATATCGACCGCCACTCCCAGACTGCAATATCCGGCCTCATTGGGCGGCGTAATTTGAATCAAAGCCACGTCGATGGGAATTCGTTTGGATTTTATCAACCGTGCGATTTGGGAATACCGTCCCGGTATCAAATCGACACATCCCGCTACCACGGCCTCGGTAGTCGCCCATGTTGAGAAAAACGTTTTCAGGCGGTAATTCTGGTAATCGAGTTTTTTTAATGAAAGAACATCCCCGTGACTGGTCAGTTGGATCAATTCGAGATCATTTGTATTCGAAAGGCCGGAATCCATAAGGCTCTTTGTCAGCGTTCGCGGTTCGGCCACGCCGCTTCCGATGAAAATGGTCATCCCCGGTTTGATGATTCGCAGGACCTCTTCGGGAGGGTACAGGCGATCTTCCCATTGATTTTGCGTAGTGTTGTCCATTTATTATCTTCTTCTATAAAAATTTCCGGTTAAGCCTCTTTGGGCACAAACCATTCATTCGTCCGATAAGCAAGATCCTGGCTCTTGGCAATTAATTCCCCGGTTTGCGCATTGTGAACCGTTATGTCATACAACGCCGTCCGCCCACCGAGATGCACTTCCTTTGCCTCGGCTACCAGCTGATCCCCTGGTCTGGAGGCTTTCAAAAAGCTGATATCAACATTTAAGGCCACCGACGTCTGCCCATGGGAATTGCTCGCCGCGCCAAATGCCATGTCACTCACGGCAAAGATTAAGCTGCCGTGCGTCATGCCGAGAAAATTTGTCATCCACTCGCTTATGGTCATGGAAACACGGCTGTGCCCGGGTTCCAGGATTTCCACCTTTGCGCCCAAATGGGCCGCAAACAGATCTTTTTGGACCTCATTATTGATAGTTTCCCGGCGAATCGAATCGTTCATGCAAATCTCCTTTTAAAACTAAGAATATAACCCGCTGTTAAATTCACTCTTCTCTTTATATGTATTATTTTCAATTCTGCAACCGCATTTATAAATTCAGGTCATTTAAACAGGTAATTGTTTGGAACAACTAACGCTTCTCGATTAATGAAAATCAAGAAAATCTCAAGCTGTTTACAGCATATTGCCAATGTGCTAACGTTTAGAGCAAATTGGGATAAAACATTTAAGAAAGGGGACAAAGATGGCAAATTTTTCGGATTTATTGAAAAACAGGCGCTCTATAAGAGACTACGAGGACAAGCCAGTAGGGACGGAACTCGTAAAAGAAATTATCACAGAAAGCTGCCTGGCACCAAATTCCTCCAATGGTCAACCATGGAGATTTATCGTCGTCAACGACAAACCGATGATGGCAACTCTTTCCGGGGACAGTAAGAAAAATCTCCTTTCGGATCTTGAAAAAAATCCCGATTCACCCATTAAAAATTATGAGGGCACCCTGCGTGATCCAGGGTTTAATGTATTTTATAATGCCCCTTGTCTTGTTTTTATTGGTGGTTCCAGGAAAACTCGTTCTCTTTCCGTGGACTGCGCCCTGGCCGCTGCATACTTTATGCTTTCAGCCGCAGATAAAGGGCTGGGCACCTGCTGGGTCGGTTTAGGGTCAAATATCAGAGATCCGCAGCTTCTAGCGTCCCTGGGGATGACGGAAGAATATCAAATCGTGGCGCCAATCATTATCGGTTATCCAAAAAATGTTCCTGAAATCCCTGAAAGAGCAGCCCCTCAGATTCTGGAGGTCATTTCCTGAAAAGGCCTTTACTTGATAATGTGCGCGAACAAAATGGTGATGAACGATTAACCAATAAATCCGCTTTTTAGCTTGGGAGGAAAAAATGGAAATTCAAGAAATCTGGAGACTGTTTCAAAACCACATGGGCTACACGGATGCAGAAATGGAAATTTTCCGATCGGATCCCCTAAAGGTTAAGATGGTCACGGAAACCCCCGAATTCGTGAAGTGCCGTGTTATCGCCGAAGTGACCGAATCACATGGCTGTCACGCCCAGCATCAGGTCGGAGACCGGTTCGTGATGACCCCGGGCGGAATGCTTCTTACCGAGGAAAGCCCCAAAGGAATATGTGTTTCCGCCCTTGCCGCCGTCAACAAAACCATGCCGGCAATTTATGAGCGGTTGATCAGCAAATCGGATCCGAATTTCGAACGCGTCGATATCGTTGATTGCCCGGATGTTGGACTCGATAAAGGCGGGTGGGGAAAAATTTTCATGAAAGTTTACGTAGAAAAAATTCAATCATAACCTTTTTGTCCGCTAACCAATGTTCCCACGACCAAATAATGACGCACTAAAGTGTCCGATTCAGAAATGCGGATTTTTGCCGAAGAACTTCGTTCTTCATAGTTGGTGTTGGACAAGGCCGCACAAGGGTTTGCGGTGAGGCGTACTCAGTGTACGTCGCAGCCGGAAATCCGCGGAGAACGCCGTACAACACAAAAAAGACCATTTATGGATGGTCACTGGTGTTGACATGAACTATTGCCCCCAATGTGGTGACAAGTTGATTCCGGCTGAAGTCGATGGCGGAGACCGCCTGAAATGTGAATCTGCATCATGTGACTTTGTTTTTTGGAATAACCCCACCCCTGTCATCGCCGCCATTGTGGAGCGGGATGGTTCGGTCGTGCTGGCCCGCAACAAAACCTGGCCCGAGAAAATGTACGGACTCATCACCGGTTTTCTGGAAAAAGATGAGACACCGGAAAAAGCGATCCTGCGTGAAGTCAAGGAAGAACTCGGGTTGGAAGGGACAATTGCCGGCTTTGTGGGATATTATTCATTTTTTGAGATGAACCAACTCATTCTTGCCTTTCATGTCAAAACCCAAGGCGATATCACCCTGGGAGAAGAGTTGGCGGATGTGAAACTGGTAAATCCGGAAAAACTTCGCCCGTGGCCTTTTGGAACCGGATTTGCCGTAAAGGATTGGTTGGCCGCAAGATCGGCTCATAAAACAGGGTAGTATCTCCCCAACAAATTCCCAAAAGACCTGGCCTAGATTTCATCAGTCTTTCTGTAATTCTTTGATCTTCGCATAGTAGTCAAGCGCTTGCGGATTGCTCAACGCATCTTTGTTTAAAACCGGCTTACCTTCAATGATCTTTTTGACCGCCAGCTCTACCTTTTTCATATTGAGGGTATAGGGCACATCGGGAACCGTAATAATTTTTGCGGGAACGTGTCTGGGTGATGCATTATTCCGGATGGTGGTTTTGATATTGGCTATAATTTCTTCATTGATTTCAAAACCCTGGGCCATTTTAACAAACAGGACCACACGTACATCATTCTTCCAGTTCTGCCCTACCACAACACTGTCTTCTATCTCCTCCAGCTGTTCCACCTGGCGATAAATTTCGGCGGTTCCGATTCGCACCCCGCCCGGATTCAGGGTCGTATCCGAGCGCCCGGACATTACGATGCCGCCTCGCTCGGTCACGACGATGTAGTCTCCGTGGCGCCAGACATTGGGGTAGACATCGAAGTAGGCCGAATGGTATTTCTTGCTCTCCGGATCATCCCAGAAATAGATCGGCATGGATGGAAAAGGTGCCGTACACACCAGCTCACCTTCTTGATCGATAGTGGGATTGCCGTTGTCATCGAAAGCATGGACGTGCATACCCAGCCCCCGGCATTGCAGCTCACCGGCATAGACTGGCCCCATGGGGTTTCCAAGCGCAAAACATCCGTTTAAATCGGTCCCGCCGGCAATGGAGGATAACTGAAGATCGGATTTGATTTCGTTATAGACAAATTCGAAGCTTTCGATTGAAAGCGGGGATCCGGTAGAAAGAACTGCTCGCAGCGCTGATAAATCATAGCTTTTGCGTGGCTTGAACCCTGCATTCTGCAATGCCGCCAAATATCCGGCACTGGTACCAAATATGGTAATCCTTTCATCTTGAGCCATTTGCCACAGGGCGCCCGGGTCCGGATGGAACGGATTACCGTCGTATAGGACTAGAGTGGCCCCCTGGGTTAGCGCGCTGGTGAGCCAATTCCACATCATCCATCCGCAGGTGGTGAAATAAAAAATCGTATCTTCCCGTTTCAAATCGGAATGCAATTGTAGTTCTTTGATGTGATGAATCAGAATTCCACCCGCACTCTGCACCATGCATTTGGGGAGCCCGGTGGTTCCGGAGGAATACATGATATACAAGGGGTGCTCAAAGGGGAGTTGCTCGAATTCAATCTCCAAATTTTCCTGGACCGACCTAAAATCTCTATAATATATAGCATTGGGCACCTTGCTGATATCCGGTTCAGGTTCGGTGTAAGGGACTACGACCACTTTTTCGATCGAAGGCAATTCTTTTAAAATACTGGCGATTCTTTCAAGGGAATCGATCTTGTTGCCTTTAAAAAAATATCCGTTGGCCGTGAACAACACTTTGGGTTTTATCTGTCCGAATCGATCCAGAACCCCTTTGATTCCGAAATCCGGCGAACAGGAGGACCAGGCAGCGCCTATGCTCGCAGCCGCCAGCATGGCGATAATCGCTTGCGGCATGTTGGGCATGAATCCGACCACGCGATCTCCCACTCCAACGCCGGCCTCGTGCAGGGATTTGGCCACCCGCGCTACTTCATCGTAAAGCTCGGCATAGGTCATTTTAACCGAATCCCGGGCTTCACCTTTAAAAATCAATGCGACCTGTTCGTCCCGATAGCGCAGCAGATTTTCGGCGAAATTGAGCCGCGCTCCCGAGAACCATTTAGCCCCGGGCATCTTGGTTAAGTCATCCACAATCTGATCGTAAGGTCGGGACGCTTTTATCTCCGCAAACTCCCACAGCGTTTCCCAAAAAGCGGGAATATTTTCGATCGACCACTCATGTAACGGTGTATACTCACTGAAATTTTTGGCATACTTCTCGTTAACTAACCCCATAAAGCGGTACATGTTGGAACTTTTTATTCTTTCTTGCGATGGTTTCCATAAGAGCTTGGCCATGATATATCCCCTTATTTAGGTTTGATATTTTTTCGTGGTGCCCCTGATGATCATGCGGTTGGTTGATGATTCCATTTTTTACATACACCTATATTGAGCGATTTTCAAGTTTGCCGCAGGTTCCAAAAAAGTCCAGCGGACACTTTAATCCTTGCAGGAATTTGTATTTTCGTATACCGTCCAATTAAAATGTTTGGTTCAATCGCTGTCACTCTTAAATCGCTACCGTTTCAAATTGCAAATGCCTTGCAACGCAAATTATCGTTGCAAGGCGTTTTTGTTTAAGGAGAACCCGAAATGCGTATTGTTGACCTCCGCTCCGATACCATGACCCAACCCACCGAATCGATGCGACGCGCCATGGCAGATGCCAAAGTCGGCGACGATGTCTTCGGTGAAGATCCCTCTATCAATCGTATCGAAACTATCGCCGCCGAAAAAATGAAGAAGGCGGCGGCCCTTTACGTGACCAGCGGCACCATGGCCAATATCGTCAGTCTGATGGCCCATTGCCAGCGCGGCGATGAAATGATTGTGGGCGACCAGGCCCATATCTTTTCTGCCGAGCAGGGGGGGTCGGCGGCTTTGGGAGGTATCCATCCGCACACGCTTCCCAACACGGTTGACGGCCGGATCGAGCTCGATCATATTGTCAACGCCATCCGTCCCGACGACCCCCATTACCCGCGCACCCGATTGATTGTCCTCGAAAATACACATAACCACTGCAACGGATCCCCACTGGATGTCGGTTATATGCAATCCGTCGGAAACATCGCCCGCAAGCATAACCTCAAAACCCATGTTGACGGCGCCCGAATTTTCAATGCGGCCATTGCCTTGGGAGTAGAAGCATCCGAATTGGTTGCCCCGGTCGACTCGGTCTCCTTTTGTCTCAGCAAGGGATTGGCGGCTCCGGTGGGATCGCTGGTTTGCGGAACAAATGAATTTATTGCCCGGACCCGTCGGGCCCGCAAGGTGCTCGGCGGCGGCATGCGGCAGGCCGGCGTTCTGGCTGCGGCCGGGATTGTAGCCCTGACGGAAATGGTTGACCGCCTGGCGCAAGATCATGCCAATGCCCGAAATCTGGCGCAAGGTTTGGCCGAAATCAGCGGCATCTTGATTGATCCCGCCAGGATGGTGACCAATCTTGTTTTCTTTGCGACGGAGCACCCCAAAAAAACCCCCGCAGACTTAGTTGAGCGTTTGGAAGCCGAAGGCGTAAAGATACTGCAGGAAGGACCCAATAAGTACCGCGCCGTTACCCATTACCACATAACCACGGACGACATTGAGTTTACGCTGGATCGATTTAAGAAAGTGCTATCTGAATTTTAGCCCGGCATATAGATTTTGCACCAAAGTCTATGGGCGCTTGAACGAGAGGTCATGGAAGATAATAGCGCCTCCGAGCGAACTTAATTACTCTTAGACACGGATTTCACAGATTACACTGCCCTTTATTTCATAAATGCAGCCGCATTTATGAAATGGAAGCATTGTTTGAGCAATGGTACCATTGCTCAAATAATATGAATTCAATCCGTGGCCATCTGTGAAATCCGTGTCTAAAATGGAAACTCCGATACAATCAATTTATAGGGAAGGAGGAATTGTGGCATTACAAAACTACGGCATTGACGAACTTACCCAGTTTGCAAACGAAATAATTCAACAGGCCGGAGAAAAAGCACTTTCTTATTACGGGAAAGGGCAATCAAACTTAAAATTTGATGATGACCTTGTGACCCAGGCGGAACTTGATCTGACCGACGTTTTTCAAAATCGACTGACCACCCAGTTTCCGGATCACCAGATTTTCAATAGCAACCATGAAATCGGCGCATACACCCATGAGGGCAAACGTTATTTATGGATCTACGACCCCCTTGACGGGGCAGCCAATTTCCAGGCCGGCATCCCCATCTGGGGAATGTCTCTGGCTTTGCTTGAAAACTCCTGGCCCATATTCGGGGCTTTCTTCATGCCGGCCACCGGTGATCTGTTTTATGCCCGTGGGGGGGATAAGGTTTATTGGGGCGATGCAGAAATTTCCGTTTCGGATCAGGAAACGCTAAATGATGAAAGCCTTTTTCTGACCTATTCAAGATTTCACCATTATTATCATTCGACCTTCCCCGGAAAAATTCGCAACATGGGCTGCACCACCGCCCATGTGTGTTATGTTGCCATGGGTCGTGCCGAAGCTGCCATCATCACCAGC
Organism: uncultured Desulfobacteraceae bacterium; assembly: GCA_964572695.1. Classification (GTDB taxonomy): domain Bacteria; phylum Desulfobacterota; class Desulfobacteria; order Desulfobacterales; family CAZHA01; genus CAZHAH01. Next base: position 254 of record CAZNFS010000103.1, on the reverse strand, counting down.
CAATCGTATAAGGATATCGCCGCGGCCCGGATTATTATAGAAGCTGCCGGGGGTAAGATCTATAAAATTGATGGTAGTGAGTTTTTCCCGAATGAATATCTGGAAGGAAAAAGTATTGATGATCACCTTTTGGTGGCCTACCCGGATATCTTTCAACAGGTGGTGGAGTGCCTGCAAAAGGCTTCCTAAGCAGTATTCCTCCACAAATAGCATCTTTTGGCCGAGGCCAGCGGTCTCGATTATATAGTTGAATC
>CAZNFS010000102.1:0-10467 GCA_964572695.1 uncultured Desulfobacteraceae bacterium | reverse complement strand
CATCTTCGGGAACCTGGCCCACATTATTGGAAACCCGCAACAAAAGTTGCCTGATCTCATCTTCTTCCATAAAAATAATATCTATATATAGTGGTATTAAAAAAAATAAATACAAGATATATGTTACATAGCGGCTGCTCTGGGGTCAAGGTTTTTTTAGGGACAATCGTTTCTCACGATCATAACGTGGGGGCGCACTTTCGACGCAGGGTCTATGGTGTATTCTCATCGGGTCTGCACCTAGTTGATTTTTCAAAGATGTCATTGTAGGTAGTATCTGTTAAACCTAACAGCTTAAAATAGTCGAACTGTTTGCTTTATTAACGAGGATTTAAATGGATACCGAACGATCCACTTTTAACGATCGTGGCTCTAAAATAAAAAAATTCCAAAATGAAATTGAAAAGACCGGATTCATCGCCCTTTTAGGACTCGGAGGTACGTTTGCCATATCGCCATCACTGGCAAGTATTTGCAGCGTAATTATCCTGTTGGCGTTTGTCGTTTCAAACAAATTCCGCCTGGCACTGGAGCATTTTAAAAAGAATCCCATTTTTTTGCTGGCCGGTATCCTGTTTATACTCCTGGCTTGCGGCATACTTTATACTTCGGCCCCGCTAAAAGAGGCGCTCTTGACCTTGAAGAAGTACCGCGACCTGATATTTATTTTGATCTTGGCAAGTTTTATCAAAACCGATCGTCAGCGGGAATTAATGGTTACCGCCTTTTCATTGGGGATGTTATTGACCGTATTCGGGGCCACGCTGGATTGGCTGGGATGGTTTGGTTTTATAACCAAACAGAAGATCATAGCCAAATTCCTTTTCCGGGCATCATCCAACTCATTTGTGGTTTTTTTTGCATTTTTGGCGCTTCATAAATTCCAGCATTCAAATACGCGTCATCACAAAACAGGGTGGTTGTTATGTGCCGTCGGCGCCGGGTTCTATGTATATGTCATCGCCATTTCGCGCACGGCCTATATCCTGGGCGTCCTTTTAATCTTTCTTTGGACGTATCAGAAATTTAAGCTAAGGGGACTCCTGTACGGACTTGTCTCCGTTGTCGTTCTCGTGTCAATCACATGGCAGTTTTCAAACGTCTTTCAAAAGAGAATGGGTGAGGCGGTTATTCATGCCAGAGACTACTTTGTTTCACCGCCCAACCGCAATTTCGAACCCACCCAGTTAAGGCTTGGGTGGTACACGCATAGCTTTAAGATCTTTATTAAAAAGCCGCTCCTGGGTCACGGAACGGGTGCCATGCTGACCGAATACAAGCGGCATTTTCCGGACAAGCGTGAATTTATCATCGATAATGCGCACAATTCCTATTTACTGCTGGGTGTACAGGTAGGTGCGGTCGGAATATTGCTGTATGTCATACTGCTGCTGTACCAGTTGCGCTATGCCGGATTTCTTTCCGAAATAAACAAGTCGCTGGCACAAGGTTTTATCCTGGTACAGGGAATTGGCTCGTTGGCCAATTCATATTTGCTGGATACAGATACGGGACTCTTTTATTGTTATTTTACCGTCTTGCTGTACACGGGTTTAAAATATAAAACCACCCGTAACCGTTCACAGGTTCCCCGCCCTGCGGGATCTTCGACAGGGTTCAACGTTCAGGGATAGGGACCAGGACAAACGTTCGGTGACTAGAGGTCCCGGTGGCGACGATTGATGTTTTACAGCGAATAATTTGACCGCCCTCTGTATCGGGCAGACTTAAAACCCTTTTACGCTGCCCGCGGCCACCAGGTAAAGCATAAACACGTTTTTACTCAAATCGAGGAATTGCCGGGCTTCTTCATCATAAAACGCGCCGATCCCGCAGCATCCCAAACCGAGTGCCGTGGCACCGAGGTAAATCGCCTGCCCGATCCGTCCGGCATCCAGCATGGCATACCGATAACCGCGAGGACCCAAAGCGTTGTCCAACCATTCGATGTCGGTCAGAAAAACAAATTGAACCGCCGCATTTCGAAGCCACTCTTGCCCCAGACAGGCGCTGGCCATCTCGCCCGAAGAACAACCAGCCGAGACAAGTCCGATCTCGTTTTGAATTGTATCCAAAAGATAAATTCCCGCTTTCAACCCGACGATGTCCTGAAACAATAATCCCAAACTCAGGCTCGCAATGTGCTCCAACCGTTTGGGTCTGTCTTGAACCGAAGCCTTGTTGACAAAATCCAGAAGGCGGTCAAACCGGGTGCCTGAAATCGATTTGCGGATGAAATTTCTTCGTGATCGCCGCTGGAACAATGTTTGTTCATACGGCATTTCTTTTTCCACCGGCCGGTTCAATTTCAACCGGTTCCAGACGGTGGGATTAAAGCTAAAGGCGTTTTGCCGCGCTGAAACCGGTTCAAAGGGCTTCCAATCCGTCTTGCCCGAAAGATAAGCCTCCTCAATTTCCGGATAGATGACCTCCTGCGCCGAGACGCAGCTGGCGTCTATATATTTCGCCGCTAAACGCTCTGTTTGGGCACCAGTATTCTGCCTGGCAGCCTGGTTTCCACAAACATGAACGGCGGCCAGGCAAGCCTCTCGCCGCATGTCAATACCGATCAGATGAGCGGCTTTCTCATCGTCAAAATCATAACTGACATCAAAAACAAATCCGAATCCCTTTAACGCTAAAATGAGATTTTGCAGGATGTGGCCGGCATCCAACAGCGCATATCGGAACGCCCGCGCACGATACTTCCAGGCGCTTCTAAAAAAAATGCCCGTAATCCAAAATGACGCCAGCAACTGTTTCCGGCCTGTATACCGAATCGCATCTCGAACGGGAGAACGGAGATCTCCTTTGCGCAAAGGGCTCAGCACCCTATCTTTCAAACCATAATGGTAAAGACCTTTTTCCACCCCCTGAATGTCGTCGGCCGTTAAATAAATTTCATTCGGGTAGAGGGCCCCCGCGGACGCATTTGAACGATAGTAATTAATATTGCCGCCGTGACGGCTTTGAGCCGTGATGGTGCAGGTCAGGAAAAAAATTCTGGAAAGTAGCGCCAGATCGAAAACCGGTGGTGGATCAGGCGGGACGCTTTCCTGCGGCAAATCCCATAACGACCATTCCGGAAATTCGATTTCCGTCTCAAGGGGTATCGGTTCGATTCCGGAATATTCTTTGTAAAGCGTGGGTTGATTTTGCCAGTCCAGAAAATGGCCCTGCATCTGTTTGCGGTCATAACATGTGGCAAGATGATATGCGGCAGCGGATTTGATCAAGGATGCCCCTTATCTATTTTAAACTTGTCCGGTACAAGCAGTCGTTCGACTATCATCTCTTTTAATGATCGAACTTTGATATCAAGTTCGTATTCTTCTCCCAGATCCCTGATCTGATCGTAGCAGTTATGGCAGGGCGCAATTACGATTTTCGCGCCCGTGGCCTTTATCTGCTCGGCTTTCACCCGGCCGGAGGCCATCCGAAATGGTTTGTAGGTAGGGCCCATGGGCATGATTCCACCACCACCGCCGCAACAATGATTATGCTCCCGGTTGGGGCTCATATCGCGAAAATCGTCGGCAAGATATTTTATTATTTTACGGGCTTCTTCCCACAAACCGCCGTTGCGCGAAATATTGCAGGGGTCCTGGTACGTGACGGGCGTTTTAAGCTTTTTTGCCGGATCTATGCGAATGCGCCCATCGCGTAAATATTCATACAGCAGCCGCACAAAATGCACGATTTCGACACCGGGCTTGCCGTCCGGGTAGCCGGCTAAATACGGTCCTTCAAAGGCCAGAGAGCGATAGGCGTGTCCGCATTCCGTAATCAAGACTTTAGCAGCGCCCAGTGCCTGTGCCTTTTCATACACATTCTTGACCACCTGGCCGGCCAATTCACGGTCACCGTTAAACATCGGCAAATTGGTGCAATCCCACCCAACGGTCGGGATGGTCCAGCTTTCTTCCGCCAAAGACAGGATGACGGCCGCATCGGCGATATCCTGCGGGTAGTATACCGGCTCTCTTGGATTAATGGTGTACATGTATCTGGTTTTTGGTTTATCGATCGGAATCGTGATGCCTTTGAACTCGGTCTCGGTCTCTTCGACCATCCATTCGCAAGTTTCAACAATCTCCTCTTTGGGCAGGCCCATATGATTCCATGTTTGGCGGCAATTCTCTGAAAACTCGGTCAAGCTCTGGGGTCGAACCCCCTGTGTCCAGCAAATATGCCGAGCGATCGCCATCATCGAAGCAATATCGATTCCAAAGGGGCAATACATGGAACAGCGCTTACACAGGGAGCATTGAAGCCACAGGGTCTCGTAGCAGTCTTCCAGGAAAACGCGCTTTAGGTTCCCCTTGCGGCGGTACATCTCACCCAGGGTGTTTTTGAATTTATAGGCCGGACTTAAACGGGGGTTGTGATCATGGGCAAGATAGTAGAAACAGCTCTCGGCACAGAGCCCGCAGCGGGAACAGATGTTGAGCCATGTACGGATGCGGGCACCGTTGTTGGTTTCCAGAATGGCTTTGATTTTTTGTGTGTCGACCGGTTTTTTCAGGCCATCCGGCGTCGTTTCTTTTTCCGCAAACACACTCGGCATCAAAAACTCCCTGTTTCGGTTTCTCGAAATCGCGCTACCACGAGCGTGCCCCCCGGCGGGATCCCATCTCAAAACCGATAAACATCCGTGTAAAAAAGAAAAGAACCATATGCCCCAGTTTGGTAAAGGGGATGAGAACCAGCAAGGTCTCACCGCTGAGGACATGTAAAAGAATAAGTGCTTTGTAGGGGCCCCACTGGTGGAAGGCTAAAAACCCGGTTATGAAGGGGAGCAGGGTGAGCAACAAAAGAAAATAATCCCGGGCTTCGGTCAAGATTCTGACTTCGGGCCGTTTTATCCGCCGGCCGAATAGATATATCCCGGCCCCAATCACTGCGAGCGTCATGGCATCGGTAAGACCATCGGGCAGGGACCACAACCGGACACCAAAGGCTTCATCCCAAAGAATGTTGTGGGCGCTCAAAAAAATCGGGACCGCCAACAGGAGCAAATGAAATGCAAACCCTATAAACGTAAAAACAGGCGCCAGCCTCATCGAGGCACTGGCCCAGGGTATGATCCAGTGGCCGATTGACTTCACACCCCACCCCAAATCGACATGATTATAGAAGATGTGGTCTTTTTTGCGGCTCAACCGGTAAAGGAGCACCAGACGGAATGCCAGCCCGCCGAAAAAAAGGCTAAAAGCACCCCAAAGAACCGGTCCGGCCATAAATCCGTATACGATGTTAAATGTCGGCATGGGCTTATCTCCGTTTCGGCCTTTTTAAACCGTCACGGCTTACGCTGAAAACCTCCTATTATACTTCCAAGATAGTGTCAACAGTCGAAAAACATTACTATTTTGATAGGAAACAGATTATTTTTTGACAGCCGTTTCCGCATCTGCGTTCGGGCGGCCCAGCGATAATTCACGCAGAATCATGTACCGATAAAAACATCCCGTGAAGCGTGAAACGGCGATCAGAATACCGGCTCCGCCTTCCAGAAAGCCGAACCGCAAAATATAAAACTGAAACAACGTAAAAAGCGAATGGGAAACTGCCGTCCACAGGGTTGCCCGCCGTCCCTCGCGGTACATCTCCCGGGCCGTATGGACGGAATAGCGATAGTCCCGCTCCATAAACTCCTCCGCCGCGCGATAGGAGTGATGGAGCAGCGGATGGGTAAGTTTTCCCACAGGGGGCTCTGCCTGCAGGGCATCATGAATGATGCGGTCGTTGAACTGTGCCTCCCCTTTGACAAAAAGCCGTGTGATCCATTCGGGCCACCAGCCGCCGAAACGGATCCATTGACCCCGATAGATATTCTTGCGCCGCATGGCATAGGCCCTGAAGGGGGAATTGATGGTGACGCGCCGTATCTCTTCTGCCAGCGCCGGCGCGACGCGCTCGTCCGCATCAATCGAAAAAATCCAGGGTCCTTGAGCGAGCGCGACGGCACGGTTTTTCTGAAGCCCCTGACCGACCCACTCTTTCACAAAAACCTTGTCGGTATATGTCCGGGCGATTTCCAGGGTTCTGTCGGTGCTGCCGCTATCCAGTACGACGATCTCGTCCGCCCAGGCGAGGGAGTCAAGGCAGGCGGCAATATTGCGCTCCTCGTTTTTCGTGATGATCGTGGCCGATATGCGGGGGGCGGGTGCTTTTGTGTTCATGGGCCTGTGCTCCTTATGGTATCGGTTGGATGCAATACCTTTCTTTTTTCGCTCAAATAGGGTAACGTTTTTAGCGATACCCATAAAATATGATTCTCGCTGCCGGTGGGAGGTTTTATAAAATATGAACCAAAGTGCCCTGCCTGTCAACGTTGAGTTAGGAGAGAAATATGACCGTGACGAATCCCCTTAAAATCCGCTCCAAACTACCGGACATCGGTACGACCATTTTTTCCGTGATGACAAACCTGGCCAACACGCATGGTGCGATCAACCTTTCCCAGGGGTTTCCGGATTTCGATGTTCCGCCCGTTCTGATTACCCTTGTGGAAAAGTATATGCGCGCCGGGCACAACCAGTATGCACCAATGCCAGGGGTTGAGATCCTGCGCCAACGAATCGCCCGGAAGGTCCAAAAGCTTTATCATGCAACCTATGATCCTGAAACGGAGATTACAGTTACCTCCGGAGCGACCGAGAGCGTGTTTGCCGCCATTTCCGCGGTGGTACAACCCGGCGATGAGGTCATTTTGTTTGAGCCGGCCTTCGATGTCTATCTACCGGCCATCACGCTAAGTGGCGGCGTTCCGGTTTTCTTGAAACTAAAATTTCCCGAATACCAGATCGACTGGGACGACGTCCAAAGATCCATTACCGGCAAGACGAGATTAATCGTTTTAAATTCGCCCCACAACCCAACCGGTACAATCCTTACCAAGGAGGACCTTGCCGCATTGGCTAAAATTCTTGAAAATTCTTCGACCCTGATTCTAAGTGATGAGGTTTACGAGCACATTATTTTTGATGGACTTCAGCATGAAAGCGTGTCGCGCCATCCGGAGTTGGCTCAAAGGAGTTTTGTGGTAAGCTCCTTTGGAAAAACCTACCACACCACGGGTTGGAAGGTCGGATATTGCTTGGCCCCCAAAGCATTAAGCGCAGAGTTTCGAAAGGTTCACCAGTTCTTAACGTTTGCAACCAATACGCCGATCCAGCATGCATATGCCGAATTTATGCTGCATGAACACATCTATCTGAATCTGGGCGCTTTTTATCAAGCTCGCCGTGACAAATTTATAGCTCTGATTGAAAAATCGCGCTTTAAACCCCTAACCTGCCGGGGTACCTATTTTCTGATGGTGGATTACGCGCAAATTTCAAATGCCCCTGATATTGAATTTTCAAAAAAACTGACCGTCGAACACGGCGTGGCATCGATCCCCCCGTCTGTCTTTTATAACCAAAACGATGATCACCATGTTTTACGCTTCTGTTTTGCCAAAAAGGATGAAACCCTAAAAGAAGCCGCGGAAAGATTATGCCGGGTATAAGCTAATCGAGTCAAGTCTCGATTAGATGTTATTCGTTATCAGTTATTGGTTTGGGTAAAAGTTAAATTGTATCTCATCTATACTCAGAAAAATGATCTCCGAACAAACAACTTTAAATCTTTTTCGACAACCGCATGAAACCCCGGGGATTTCTCCGGGCGACCTTCCGGCTGAGGATGAAATCACCGAAAGAGCCCCTCAAGATGAAGAGTCAATTCTTTGCCGGCACTGTCGGCAGATGATCACGCGTCCACAGGAACGCGCCGAAATGGAGGGTGCGCACCAGCATACATTTGCCAACCCGGGTGGAATCGTTTATCAAATCGGATGCTTTCAATCGGCCAAAGGCTGTGCCCAAACCGGACCCGCTACAGATGAATTTTCCTGGTTTAAGGGCTTCCGCTGGCGAATCGTGGTGTGCCGCGCCTGCCTTTTACATTTGGGATGGGTTTTTATATCCCATGCGCGGGGTCACTTTTACGGACTTATTCTTGATCGGCTCATCTTTCCCGATTAAAGCAAGAAACAGGCCCGAACTAAGGCGTCAAATGGAATTATGGTCTCCTTTTGTTTAACAATAGCCATTTGACGCGTACCGCATTCGAAAGAACAGAAGAGGAACACAACATGGGAGAAATTAAAAGCGCATTAGACATCGTCATGGAAAAAACGCGCCACCTGAAGCTTACCGACAAAGAACGTCAAATCCAAAAATTGAAAGACATCCAAAGAAGCCTCAAAGGATTGGTACAAAAATACAAAGACCACCTTTTAAAAGATGAAAAAATACGCCAGGAATGGGAAGCACTAAAACAATCGCATTCGCTCCCCGACGATTCGCTCCTGGTAACAGAAGTCCTCCAACAGATGGGCCTTGATCAAGAAAACCAGCCGCTCTTACATCTTTTGGCGGAGGTTTGCCACCTCAACACGAACGGTCTTACAACCGTATTCGAAGCGTATGAAGAAAAACGGCAGGAAGCGTTGAACCGGTTCCGGCTAAAAGCCAAAGAGCACCTGGCCCGGGAGCGATTTATTTCGGGTTCGGCCGTGGTCCCGAATCTAGAACAGGATCGGGAATGGGCGGATCAAAACCAAAAGCTTGAGACGGCGCATGAGGCGCTCCTGGAACAGGAACGGCAGAAATTACTGAAGGCCCATTAGCTTCCGTCCCGGCTATATATAATTGAACCAGTAATTCACCACTTGGTCGAAATTTTCCTGTACGGCTTTCGATCCCTCAACCACTTCACCGTGTCCCGATAAAAGCCACTCAACCTCAAGTGTTTGGAGTTGTCGGATGCTCTCTTTGAGTGCGGATCCGTCTCCACCCGGAAGGTCCGTGCGTCCCACAGATTCCTTAAAAATGACATCACCCGTAAACAGGGCTTTCTGGTCGACCCAGTAAAGCGTGGCCGAACCGGGTGAATGCCCGGGACTGTGGAATACTTTGAAAGAAAGCGTTTGCACGGAGAAATCACCTTCTTTGAGAAAAAAATCAGGGGTAATCGCCCCCAGGTCTACTCCCATAGAGGCGCTGAGATGCTTTTCCATTTCCTTTACCAGTTGCCATTCCCTTTCATGAATTGCTATAAGGGCAGTCGTATCTTTAAACAATTGAACCGCCTCGATGTGGTCCGGATGGGCGTGGGTGCAGACCACAAGCCCGATATCGTCAACCGTCAAGCCCAGGTTGGCGAGCCCGTGTTGAACAGGGCCAAACAACCTGATGTGGCCCGGATCGATAAGGATCCGCATTGGACCGTTGATTAAATACGTATTGCAGTTATTAACCGTTTGAGATTCCCAGATAAAGGCATGAAGTTGAGCCGTTAATTGCATAATCCTAACCTCCAAAAGTCTTTCGCTTTCCCATATCATCCCGGGCAACGCTTGGCAAAGGCTTTAAAGGGGATGAGAGGAGCCAAGCAGTGGACGAAGCGGTAAAAAAGGCCCTTTTCGAGGCGGTGGCAAGAGAACCCTTTGCCCAACAATTGAATCTGGAACTGGTGGCGTTAGATGATGGCTTCGCGGTTGTGGGGATGGATTATGTGCCGCAAACCATGGATAATATTCATGGCCGCGCCCATGGGGGGGCGATATATACCCTTATCGATGAAGCCTTTGAAATCGCCGGTCAGACCGATGGCACGATAGCCGTTGCGCTGAATGTGAATGTGACCTATGTGTCCAGCCCTCAGCCAGGTACTCGTTTGCGGGCAGAGGCCAAACGGTTTAGCCAGACTAAAAAGACGGCCGGCTATGACATTCGGGTGACCGATCAAGACGGCCGCCTCATCGCCACCTGCCAGGCATTGGCCTTTCAGACGGACAAGCCGCTTCCGTTTATTTAGCGTTTTTCTTAAACGATTGTGATTTATACGTCAACAACCGCGGCTCAAGTTGGTCCACGAAGGGAGAGGGGGCTTGCTTGAGCTTTTTACCGAAACCGTGAGGGTTTTTAACCTAAAATTTTCTTACGTTCTTTTGTTTAAAAAATTCTTATCTGGCCGAATTCTCCATCGTATCCCGGCAAAATTTGAATCGTTCCCTGGCGCATTTTTCGAATCGCCTCACCCAAGAAAGGGATCCCCGCGCTTTCAATGATCTCAAGGGGTTGGAAGTGCAGAATTTGAAACTCGGGTCCTAATTTTTCCAAAAGGGTCTGGTAGCATTGCTTGACCCTTTTGGTATTGGGGCCGACCTGAAGTATTTCGGATAATACATTTTCTAAGGGTAAATGACTGTAAAAGGGATGTCGTTTTTCAGGCCCGTCGTCTCGGGGCCGATCCGCCAATTCTTCCACCCGGGACAAAACCCCGATCGTAAGTTTTTTTCCGCACACCGGACAAACTCCCTTGAGGGCCATGGTTTCCTGGGGCCAAAGTCTGATATTACATTTGCGGTGACCATCGAGATGATATTTGCCCTCCTGGGGGTAAAACTCGAAC
>CAZNFS010000101.1:0-10476 GCA_964572695.1 uncultured Desulfobacteraceae bacterium | reverse complement strand
GATCCTGTTTTGGATCCCATGGCCGGAGGCGGCGTTGTCTCAGATGTGTGCCTTCTTTTTGAGCGAAAATGCCGCTCTTTTGATCTTGTAACGAGTGATACCCGCCCCGAAATCCAATATCATCATTGGGATCCCCAAAAAAGGCATTGGCCTATCACAAAAAAGCCGCAATTGGTATTCTTTGATCCCCCCTATTTCGATAAAAAAGCCGGCGACTACTCAAACAAAAGCATATCCAGCCTCGCAAGGCAGGAATATCTGGAATTCTTCGAAGGCTTCCTTACTTTAATGAAACATCATACCCAAAAAACTACCCGACTTGCCTTCATCAATGCTGACTGGCGTGATTTTCAAAACAAGCCCGCCCTTGACGAAACTCCTGAAGGTTCTATCCTGATTGACGACTATCTCGACATTTTGAATAAAAGCGGCTGGAAGCGCACGCACATTATCCAGACCCCGCTTTCATCCGAACGTTTCGATGCCGGAATCGTATCCGCCATGCAAAAGAAAAGAATACTCGGTGTCACCAGCAGATACTTGATCATCGCAAAAAAGAGATGATTCTCTTAGAACGGGACATCAATCGTTTTTATTCCCTGAAGATCTCCCTCCCGCAAAACTAAAGAACAACTCATCGGAATCAGCAAAAAGCTTCTTGAAACTGATTCGGAACTAAATTTCCTTTCCAAATTATCAAAAACCGAGATTGAAACGCTTGTGGCCGCCGTTCGGAACAAGTTGGAAAACTTCGGAGAATCCTGACATCTTCTGATTATGCTTTCATGCATGTAGTCGATGGTCGCTCCGCCTTGATGAAAGCATCAGCAAGTTTTTATCCTTAAAATACTTGGATTTTAAAGTCATCTTTTTCCGATTGGCACAATGGGAGATACAAATTCTTAAACTGGTCTGATAAGTGTTTTCGTCTTTGGCTAACCTTTTTACTGGAGGTCACAATATAGAGCCACCCCTCAAAATCGGCAAACCTTACTCTAAAAGAAAAGAGAGTATCAAATGAAAATGATATGGCTATTCTGTTGCATATCGTTCATGTCTAGCATGTTTCCGTCCGAGTCGAGGGCAGCAATAATTACTGTTCATTGCCTTGTATCGGATACTGAGTACGAGAACTCGTTCGGCTGGTACGTCTCTAACGACTATGGTGCCCCAGCTTACGGGGAAGTCATTTGGGGTAACGTGAAAGCCAGCGCGAATTCCACCTCACAAATCAATCTTCCCGGCCTGCTACCTGAGCAGGTAGGTTTATTTTTGCTCCCTGATGCATGGCACTATCCCGTTGCTAACGGCGACCCAGTTTCATTTTTGCCCAGCACGTACGGAGGCTGGGCCGCAGTTGATGGCAGCGGGCAGACCATAGTCGGACAGGCATTATTTACTGCTTCCGAGTTGAATCCGGGTGGCCACTATTACGAGATTGACAATCCGAGTATAGAAGGAAATTCAAATTGGGAGGATAAGGACTTTTTACCGATGCCCCAGTCGATATTCAACTACGCCGAAGCGAATTTTCAGATCGTTGTCGTGACCGACCCATACGTCGTCCCACTGCCAGCTAGCTTTCTCCTTTTGCTCTCTGGCCTAATAACCGGTGCTGGGTTACGTAAGCGGTACAAAGGTAGCAGACCGTACTTCTGGAAGAAATTAGTCGTAAACACATCGCCCGACACATCTATGCCACCACTTTTTACCAACCGCCGCCATCTTTTTATGTAATCTCCAAGCCGCCTCATATTGCCGTGGGGCAGCTCTTGCTCATAAAGCCGGAGACCGTTTTTAATTAGATTCCAAATCCGTTAAACAGTGTTTATTTTAAAGATCTTCACGTAGCGTTCAGTTGCTTTGCATCCCAACTCAGTTTGAACCCATTGGGATTAACGATTTCATTACAAATCAGAAATCCCACTGGTAATCTTCCCAAGTTATGCGATACGCATGGGTAACAAGCCGAACGGAAAATCTGACTCAATTTTGATGCGGTGATTTTCAAACATTAGCATCCCGGTGATTCTACGGCCTTACGACCAAGCGGGTCTAATCGATGTTGAATACCCTCCTCAATAAGTTCTGATATTCATTTATAGATTCAATTTTAGCTTTCTGATCACCCCCAACAACAGCCCCGCCGGCGATTGCGCAATCCGCCTCCATTATGTTGACCTCATCGAACGTCTTGTTCGTATGGGGCGAGAACCATTTGCCGTCTTTACGCAGGAACAGGTAATCCTCTTTCCCGCAGTTGCTCCAGTCCGGAAGCTCGTTCGTAAACTTTGCCATCATGTACACAAACGGCAGGGTTTTGACAACTCAGGCGGCAAATGTGGACAATTGTTACCACATTTAAGTTGGGCGAAATGCGGCCTTAAAAAATAACTGTTTGAAATTTGTAGGGTTTATTCTTTTTAGTTTTTTGGCAAGATTTTTGCATATTTACAAATTAAGGCTTCTCAATTGTGCGTGCATCTTATCCAACGGTCATCTTCAACTTTTAACAGTTAATAAGAGATGTGAACCGAGTTTAATAACGACATTTAGAGAAGCCTTTAGCAAAAAAAAACGGATCCAGCGTGTCATTCTCATTCCTCCTTATTAAAAGGAGTGGCAAGATAGCATTTCAGCAAAACTAGTATTTAAATCTATAAGATGGAGGGAATAACCATATGAGAAAACACGAAGTTTACACTGGTTGCCACGATTTTTTCGAATATTTCGGTAACACCGAAATCGAATGGATCCGGAAACAAGGCAATAAAACGATTCGACATGATTGGATCAATTTCGATTCCGTGGATGAAGCGCAGGAATATTTCAATAATTCATGTGGTGAGTATCTCGGCTATTATACTTAATCAATTTTCCTTTCTCTTTTCGGTATACGGTTTCTTTGCTTCATTATGATTAAATTATTTATTAGCCTGGGACATTTTTAATTATCGCAACCCCGGAGCTGGTGCCGATTCGATTGGCGCCGGCCTTGATCATGGTTAGTGCCGTTTCCCAGTTCTTAATCCCGCCACTGGCCTTTATTCTCATTTCGCAGCCGACGATCCTGCGCATCAGCCGCACATCCGCCACGGTGGCGCCGCCTCCGGCAAAACCCGTGCTGGTCTTGACGAAATCCGCACCGCCATTTTGGGCAATTTTACAGGCCTGGATTTTTTCTTCTTCGGTCAAAAGTGAGGTTTCGATAATGACTTTCAAAATTGTTTTGGGATCGGCGGCCTGCCGCACGGTCCTGATATCCGCTTCGGCGGTTTTGAAATCGGCGGACTTTAGGGCACCGACATTCAACACCATGTCGAGTTCCTGAGCGCCGCATTCAACGGCCGTTTGGGCTTCAAACGCTTTGGCCGATGAGTGCATGGCACCGAGTGGAAATCCTACAACCGAACAGACCGACACTTCTTCACCTGCCAGCCTTTGGGCCACATGGGCAATATACCCCGAATGGACACAGACCGCTTTAAATCCATGTCGCACTGCTTCATCACAGATTGTATCGACAGCATCGATGGGGGCTTCAGGTTTGAGCAGTGTATGATCGATGTATTTAGCCATTTCCTCAGGTGTTAAGGAGAAAGTGCTTTTTGTTTTTTCCATTTTTCCTCCAGTCATTTTACTCCATTATTCCAATTGTGAGCAAAGCGAACTAATTTGTGTCCGGTCGAAAAGCTGCCATGTCCAGCCAGATGCCGGTTAGGCTGCCTGATAATATTCAAGCTCGATTTCCGGTGCCCAGGTTCCAAGGAGCATCTCAACCGTCATGCGCTGGCTGACGGCGGTGCTTTTTTCCACCAAAACCACTCGCCGCAGGCTCAATTTCTCCTCTAGCAGGGCCATGTTCAAACAGGCGCTGGCGCAATGAAGCGGTGTCAAACTGGGATTATAGGCCGCCGATTCCACGGAGCGACCCGTGAATATTTTTCCGGTTGCGGTCTGAATGGCGCAGCCGGCATAATTCTTGGAATAGGGCGCATACGATCGTTCCGCTGCCAGAAGGGCTTCGGCAATCATCCGGTCTTTGACAGGGAATTTCAGGTTGAGTTTGCGGTAAGGCTCCCTGGCTCCCATCAACGCGGTTTTATTGCCCAGATCCGAGGGGCGCATTGCGCCCGGCAAAAGATCTGAAATAGGGGTTTTGTGGCCTGGGAGGTTTTCTGCGGAGGGGAGGATAATAGGCATTTCGGGGTTTATCTCAAACTCGTTGAGAAATTGGCGGCAGTGCCCACAGGGCGGTTCCGAAACCGCCAACGCATAAAGCCGTTGCGCTCCCTGATGCCAGGCATTCGTTGTGGCCGACTGCTCCGCATGGATGGATTGATTCAATGGGTGCTGTAAAAACTCAATGTTGGCCCCCAGATAAAGATCGAACCGATCGGCGCTGTCCTTCAAACCTGTCTTGGCAACGGCCCCGACTCGAAAACGGGAGATCGGAGCCACGGCAAATATCCTGGCGAGAGGCAGGAGCATGCACATGAGTTCTTCCAAATCGATGCCTAAAGATCGAGTCAGTTGATCACATTGGGGTGCGGAAAACCTGCCGCCCTGGACGGGAATGGTATACAGCACCTCATGCACCGCCTTCGGAAATGCGTTCAGGCACTCCTGGAATTGTTTGCGACGATCATTCATGGGCTTAATTCTTCAACCTTATCTGAAGAGACCCTGGCATAGAAAAGCCTGGGCGGATTGATCCTGAGGTCTCCTATGGCATAGGCATTCAGAAATCTTTTTTGGGCCGGATCGATCTTTTTGGGGTCGCCGTCGGTGTAGAAGACAGCCAGGGGTTCGCCTTTAAAGACACGATCGCCGATTTTCTTTTTGAGAACGATTCCGAGGGAAAGATCAAGGGCTTCATCTTTTGTGTTTCGGCCGGCGCCCAGGATTTTTGAGGCCATCCCGACCGCCAGGGTGTCGATCTTTCCGACAAAACCTGACTTTTCTGAGAGGATTTCGATTTTGGTCTTAGGCTGGGGCAGCAAGGATGGATTTTCGATAATTTCGGGATCACCGCCCTGAGCGGCGACAAATTCTTTCAATTTTTGGAGGCCTTTTTTTTGGGCAATACCGGCATTCAGTATTTTGCGGGCGGCGGGCCCGGAGGGGGCGATTCCCGCCAGGACGAGCATTTGGCTGCCCAGTTCCAGCACCAGTTCCACCAGATCTTCGGGTCCGTTCCCGCTAAGGGTGTCGATGGCTTCTCTGACTTCGATTGCGTTTCCAATGGCGTAACCCAGGGGCTGCTCCATGCCCGTAATCAGGGCAACGACTTTTTTGCCCGCATCCTCCCCGATGGTGACCATGGTTTTGGCCAGCTTTACGGCCCCTGCGTAATTTTGTATGAACGCACCAGCACCGGTCTTGACATCCAATACAATGCCGTCGGCCCCGGCTGCCAGTTTCTTGCTCATAATGGAAGCCGCGATCAGCGGGATGGAGTCCACAGTTGCAGTCACGTTGCGTAAGGCATAGATTGCTTTGTCTGCCGGCGCGATACGGGCCGACTGGGCCATAAGGCTGACATGAATTGTATTGGCAATTTCGATGAATCTTTCTTGCGGCAGTTCCATTTTCATCCCGGGGATGGATTCCAATTTATCAGCCGTGCCGCCGGTGTGCCCCAGATCCCTGCCCGTCATTTTGGCGACGATGCCGCCGCAGGCCGCCACCAACGGCGCCAGCACCAGAGTCGTCGTATCGCCCACCCCGCCGGTTGAGTGTTTGTCGACCTTAAAGCCCTTTATCGGGGATAAATCAATGCTTTCTCCGGATTTCACCATGCTCATGGTCAGATCGACACATTCGCGTGCGTTCATGCCGCTGAAGTAGACGGACATTAAAAAGGCCGACATCTGGTAATCCGGAATCAGGCCGTTTACAAACCCGTTGATCAGGAAATTTATCTCTTCATGAGACAATTCCAAACCGTCTCTTTTTTTCCGAATCAGATCATATGTATTCATCCAGAGAACCTTTATTACGGTTTATTAGTCACGCGCTTTACAAGACCTTTAACCAGAGTGTTGAATTTTGGCGATATTTTTTTTGAGACTTCAATGACTTCCCGGTGGGAAAGCGGTTTTCCGCTGATCCCGGCGGCCATGTTGGTGATCAGGGAGAGTCCTAAAACTTTCATCCCCAGACGTTTGGCCATGATCACTTCGGGCACGGTCGACATGCCCACCATATCCACTCCCATACACCGCAACGCTTCTATTTCGGCAGGGGTTTCATAAGAGGGCCCGCTGATTGCGGCATATACACCCGATTGGAGGCTTATGTCCAGCTTGTCTGCCGTCAGGCGAGCCAGATTTCTCAATTTGCCGTTGTAAGCGCCGCTAAGGTCGACGAAATTGTTATTCCCGCTTAAGGGATTGTCGCCCATTAAGTTGATGTGGTCGCGGATGGTGACAATATTTCCGGCTTGAAAGGATTTATTAACGGCCCCGGCGGCATTGGTGATGATAATGGTCTTTACACCAAGAGCGGCCATGACTCGAATCGGAAACACCACCCGTGACATGGCGTAGCCTTCATAATAGTGAATTCTTCCCGCAAGCACAAAAAGGGGTACACCGGAAAGCTGCCCCAATACAACTTCTCCCCGGTGACCATCGACCGAAGATATCGGAAAATGGGGTATATCTTCATAACGGGTTCGAACCGCCTCCTTAAGCACATCAGCCAGCCCGCCCAGCCCGCTGCCCGTGACGATTCCGATTTCGGGCCGGGCATCGAAAGTGTTTTTGAGTTTATTTAGAGCAGCGACCAAATTTTCTTTCATAGAAGCCAATTTCAAAACACCCCATTTCGGCCAATCTCTGCGTCAAACTCAAATTTCAATCCTCAAAATACTCTATGTATTCCTGTGGTTAAGATTTTCGATTTCCTTGACCTTAACCAAACTGAAATGCTTTGAAACTGGCTTATAAAATGATATCTTTTTTGAAACTCTGTCCATAGGCCAATTCGTCCACGCCGAGAACATCGGCAATGGTCTGGCCGCAATCGGCAAATGTCGGCCGTATGCCAAGATCGACATTCCGGGCCGCCTGATCGCCGTAAACCAGCAACGGCACATATTCACGGGTATGATCGGTGTGGGCTTGGTGGGTCGGATCGCAGCCGTGATCGGCCGTAATGATGAGCAAATCCTCCGGCGACATGGCACTTAAAATCTCCGGTATCCGGCGGTCAAATGTTTCCAGCGCATTGGCATACCCTTCCACATTACGGCGATGTCCGTAAATCATGTCAAAGTCCACCAGATTGACAAAAATCAAGCCCCTTTTCTTTGGGCTTCTTTTTATGACCGTTAGGGTTTGATCCACACCGTCGGCATTGTTTTGGGTATGAATTTCCTCACTCAATCCTTTGTGTCCGAAAAGATCGCCGATTTTTCCCACGCCGACCGTGAACAAACGATTCCGTTTGAGGATATCCAAAAGTGTTTCAGCCGGGGGGGGGATCGAAAAATCCTTGCGGGCCGCGTTGATTCTCTCGAAGTGACCCGTTGTTCCCCTGAAGGGTCTGGCAATCACCCGCCCGACCGCATGTTCTCCGGTTAGAATTTGTCTGGCGATTCGGCAATACGCGTACAGCATGTCCAGAGGGGTAATTTCTATATGGGCGGCAATCTGAAATACAGAATCTGCCGATGTGTAGACAATGGGGTTTCCGGTTTTTAAATGCGCGTCACCCAGTTCATCCAAAATAACCGTTCCCGACTGCGGGTAGTTCCCCAAGATTTTTTGTCCGATCTTTTTTTCAAAGGCTTCGATAATGTCCGAAGGAAATCCGTCTGGATAAATGGGGAACGCAGAGTCGAGTACGATTCCGGCAATTTCCCAGTGCCCGGTGGTGGTATCTTTGTTGGCGGATTGTTCACGCATCTTTCCATAACAACCCACGATTTCCCCCGCCCGACAGCCGATATCGACGATTTTTCCCAGACCGAAAGCGCAAAGGTGGGGGAGATTCAACACCCCGCGCTGTTGAAAAATATGCAACAGGGTATGGGCGCCGTGATCATTGAACCGATCTGCATCCGGCAGATGGCCCACACCTAAACTGTCCAGAACGATCAAAATGACCCGATTCATCATAAAATTTTGCGATGTCTCCAATGACCCGGAAATCAAAAAAATAATGCAGCGTAATCTGCAAGGGATTTCGATTATTCTATTTTAGGCAGGCCCGCATGTCCATATTTATTTGAAAGGTCTCAAAAAATAAAGAGCGCTTCAAAAGTGATTGCATTGCTTCAAATCTCGGGCTAGTATAGGAAGGTGAAATCGGTTTATCATCAAAGCACAAAAGGAGGTCTTATGGGAAAAAGCAAAAGAAAATTCAATTTGACGGTGATGGTGATTGTCTTCGCGGGTCTAATGGCTGCAGGAAGCCTTGCTCCGACCAAAGGTTTTTCAGACAACACATATACCACGCAGGATCTCAACGAGCAGCTTGTCATGGCCACCGTGTGGGTGCAGGTCTCGGCTGAATTCCGTGCCTTATGCTATCAGGCCTTTAACTTGGCCCGGATGAATCTCGATGCCTTTCTGGGCTCCTATTCCGGAACCAAACCCGTTGCCGTAATTGTCGATGCAGATGAAACCGTGATCGACAACTCGGCCTACGAAGCCTTTCTCATCGGCAATGATTTTGGATATTCTTCCAAAACCTGGACGCCTTGGATGGCCGCCGCCCAGGCAACGGCAATACCGGGCGCAAGTGCGTTCTTGAATTACGCCAAGGAAAAGGGCGTTGAAATTTTTTACATTACCAATCGGAAAATGGTCGGGTATGAGGGGACCGAAAAAAACTTAAAGGCGCTCGGGTTCCCAAATGTGGATAAAAAACATCTTCTGCTTCGAACCAAGAGCAGTGACAAGCAGGCGCGCCGGGATATCGTAGCAAAAGACTATGCGATTGCCTTTCTGATGGGCGATAACCTGAATGATTTCCTCAGCGTTTTCCGCAAAAAACCGATTGATACCCGCTTTGCCGAAACGGATAAAATCAAGGATATGTGGGGCAAGAAGTTTATTATGATTCCCAATCCAACCTATGGTGATTGGGAGGGTGCTGTGTATAAGGGCAACTGGGGTGCCAGCGCAGCAGAGAAAAATAAGATGCGAAAAGAGCATCTTAAGCGATGGGATTATCAGCCCTAAGTGGATGGGCACTAACTAATAACACCTGCATCGAGGAAATCCTCGATGCGGGGTTACTTCAAATATTTCCCCACCAATAAGTCCAGTTTTTTTCTAGCTTCCACCGGTACGGCGGTCGGGTCCGTCATAAGGGCGTTTTTAAGTGCCGCGGCACAGGCACAGGTCCGTTTTGGATTGATTTTCGGCACCACGCTTTCAAGTATTTTCTTTGCGGTGGACAAATTTTTATTCAGATTCTGGATAACGGTTTCCGCCGTCACCGCTTGTGTATCTTTGTGCCAACAATCAAAATCGGTCACCAGGGCCAGGGCCGCATAACAGATTTCAGCTTCCCGGGCCAGTTTGGCTTCCTGGAGGCTGGTCATGCCGATAATATCCATCCCCCACTGACGGTACACATTCGATTCCGCCCGGGTGGAGAATGCGGGCCCTTCGATACAAAGCAGGGTTCCGCCTTTGTGTACTGAGGCATTTGTCCGGGCCGCGCTTTCGTGTACCCGGTCGGCCAGATCCGGGCAGACCGGATCTGCAAAGGCAACATGGGCGGCAAGCCCCTGGCCGAAAAAGGTGCTGATGCGTTCTTTGGTGCGGTCGTAAAATTGATCCGGAATAACGATATCCAGCGGACGAATGTGTGCTTTGAGACTGCCAACGGCCGTAACGGAAATAATATGCTCAACCCTCATTTTTTTAAATCCGTATATGTTGGCCCGAAAATTAATCTCAGAAGGAGTAAGTCGATGGCCCCGGCCGTGTCGGGGAAGAAAAGCAACCCGGATGCCTTCCAGGGAACCCATAATATATTCATCCGATGGGGCGCCAAAGGGCGTGTCGAGTGAAACATGCCTGATGTCTGTCAAAGCCTCCATCTCATACAGTCCGCTGCCGCCAATGATACCGATTCGGATATCTTCGTTCATGCTAGTCACCCTTAAGAGATTGTTGATTTTCGATTGTTGATTGATGATTTAAGGATATTATCATTTTCTAAAAATTGATGAGAATATCTTTTCCAATTCGTTTTGCAGTTATAATATCGCCAATGTCGGGCAAGTTCATTTTTTCTCCTTTTTTCAATAGCTCTTTAACATATCCATAACCATCACGAAGTGCGTTTTGGCAGCTAACTGAAATTTATGCCAGTGGGTGTTTTCAGAAGTTTTCGGGTTTTTTGGGAGTCCGGGCTTGTGCTGTGCTTTTTATACCCGCCATTAATAGTGATTTGTTTAAGAGCCGGTTTCAAAACGCCCCATTTTGGCCAATCTCCGCGTTGGGCTCAAAT
>CAZNFS010000100.1:0-10657 GCA_964572695.1 uncultured Desulfobacteraceae bacterium | reverse complement strand
CCTCTGATAATAATGCGGCCACAAATTCACCGTCTCCCAATATGCGCTCATCACCTTTAATCCGATCCTGACCTTTTAAACGTAATTTTTTTACCGCTGACCAACCGCCAAGACTGCGCACCAAACCCCCGCCGACAAGTTCCGGCCTCCTGCCCTGATCAATACCTTCTTTAGCATACGAAAAATAGCGCTTTCTTGCCTCTGAAACCTTTCTGCCAAAAAATGAAAGCGCATATTTTGAATCACACCACGCGCGTTGCTTCTTTCCCATTAAGACACTGTGTCCGCTGTACGGGTATTGATTAAGACCTTGAATATCCGGTACCAGCCTAGCACGCAACGGATTTAAATGAATATAGCGAACCAGCTCCTTAAAATAGATATCCTCCTGGCAGATGATGGATTTGTATCTGTTTTGAAAAAGCTGTCCATGACGACGATACTTGCGGTTAAAATAGATGGCATACCCGGTAAGCAACCTTCGCATTAAGGTGGATATCCCGGCTTTGCCGCTTCGCATTAAAAAATGGGCGTGATTTGACATCAACGCCCAAGCATAACAGGAAGTCTTGGTTTCCGGCAAAAGAATGGATAAACGATCAATTAAATTATTCTTATCTTGATCGTCTCTGAAAATCTTGCGGCGCTCAATTCCACGGATGATGATGTGATGCAACACACCCGACGCGTCAAGGCGGGCTAATCTCGGCATGGGATCCTGGTAACATAAATGCTGATACCTGTCAAGTTATTTACTTATTTATGGACGTCCCCTATTTCACCTATTTCACCTCTATTTCACCTATGGTGTTACCCCTGCTCTTGTTAAGAAATCCTTGGCGTTTAAAGCCACGAACAACGCTTCAATCCTTCGCCATTCAAGACTGCCGGGTGTCGGGTGCGAAAAGATGGCGGATAGGGTATTTCGGTGTTTGCTGTTCATGTTTGCAGATGATACTGGTTTGCAGTATCATCTGTCAAGGGGATAGGTAAGTTGTTTATTTTATAATAGAATATCCCACATAGCCCCTATCCCAACAGCCCAAGTTCAGTTATTTTCTTCATCATTCCAGGGATTAAAAATGGACAAATTACTCGCTTGAAAGTCATCTTCATTCCTTGTCACCAAAATGAGATTATGAGTGTAGGCTGTAGCAGCAATCAGGCTGTCTATTGAAGACATGGGCATCCCATTTTTTTCAGCTTTTCCTTGCATTATTCCCCAATTATCGGCAACGGTATTATCAATAGAATGAATACGATCTTGGTAATTCTCTAATAGGGTATCGAGCCAATCTGTCAATCTTTCTTTCTTCTTCGATTCGGGAAGCTTGGTCAATCCTTTTCGGATTTCACCAATGGTAAGGGAACATAAAAATAATCGCTCCGATGGAATACTATTCATCCAGGTAATCACCCTTGAATTGGGAGCAGGTTTCACTATCTCGGATATTACACATGTGTCCAGTAGATATTTCACAGTTCGACACTCCTAGGGTAATCTTGTTGTCTTTTAATTTCAAAATCTTCGTCCATTTTGGGACAGTTTAATAAAAACTCTTTGAAACTTGGTATATTAGAAATTAAATCCTCATATTCATTCGCCGCAAGGATGACAACCGCCCTTGCTCCTCTACGTGTCACATATTGAGGACCTATCTTCAACGCATTCTCTACAACCTTACTGAATTGTGCTTTAGCATCTTGTAATTTCCAAATTGCTTTCATAATACCTCCTTATCATTAATAGTCTAGTTAGACTAGTCTGATCATGGATGCTTGTCAATACTTTTTGGAAGGATTGTTAGGGATTTTCTTTTTTTAGGGGCTAACGTCCATCTCAAAGTTGTTGTTTAGCTGCTGGAAATTTCCAGCAGCCATTTTTCAGTTCCAACAAATAAAAAAGGGGCTCACCCGATGGATGAGCCCCCGAATCAATCCGTATGTTTGTATTATACTAGGCCCGAACCTCTTCTTTGACCGACACGGCAATTTTGTAGAACAGGGTTAATATGAAAAAGCCCAGCGAATACACACCCAATGTAATCATGACCTCCGGGAAGGTCGGGACGTATTCGGTGACACTATGCAGTGGATTGGGAACAAACCCGCCCGAGATCATTCCCAGCCCTTTATCGATCCAGGTGCCGGCAATGATCACCATACACGCCACCGCCAAAATGGCCTCGTTTTTACGGGTGATCGGATTCACCACCAGAATAATCCCCATCACCATCAAGGCGATCGAGGCCCACATCCAGGGCACCAGCACACCCTTGCCCTGGAGCCCCATAAACAGATACTTAATATGATCCATATGTTCCGGAATCTGACTGTAGAATACGACAAAAAGTTCGCACAGAAAGAAAAAAATGTTCAAACAGATGGCATAGGCCACGATTTTGGCCAGAGACTGAATCTGTTCCCGGCCGGGGTCGAAGTTGCTGACCCTGCGGATCAGCAGGCAAAGCAAAATGAGCAGAGACGGACCGGCGGCAAATGCCGATGCCAGAAAGCGTGGCGCCAGGATGGCCGTCAGCCAAAATCCTCTTCCGGGCAGACCGCAGTAGAGAAAGGCCGTGACCGTGTGAATGCTGATGGCCCAGGGAATCGAAAGGTAAATCAGCGGTTTCAGCCAGAGCTGGTATTTGGCGCCGTTGCGCTCGGCTTCCATCACATTCCATCCGATGACCAGGTTTAATACCAGATAGCCGTTCAATACGATCATATCCCAGAACAAAACGGACCGCGGCGACGGATAGAGCAAAATATTGAATGCCCGCATGGGTTGACCCAGGTCGACGAAGACAAACAATCCGCACATGACAATGGCGGCGATGGCCAAAAATTCACCCAGGATGGTGATCTTCCCAAACGCTTTGTAATCATGCAGGTAATAGGGCAGAACGACCATGACCCCCCCGGCGGCAACACCCACCAGATAAGTCAATTGGGCGATATAAAACCCCCAGGACACATCCCGGCTCATACCCGTAATCGCCAGACCGGCTTTTAGCTGCCACATATAAAATAAAAATCCGATCCCAATGCCGGCGGTCAGCACCGCCAACAAGCCCCAGTATTTTTTACTTCCTTTAATTGCGAGTTCAAGCATAATCCCCTACCTTATACGATGTAGTAGACACAGGGTTCGGTCCCCAGGTTCTGTTTACGTCGAATTGAAAAATGTTCACTCAAAAGCGCTCTGACTTCTGAATCCGGGTCGTACAAATCACCGCAAACGATCGCGCCGTCAGATGTTTCGGCACAGGCCGGCATTTTACCCACGGCCAGACGTTCGGCGCAAAAATTGCATTTTTCAACCACGCCTTGCATGCGGGTTGGAAAGGCCGGATTGGTCTCCGCGATAAAAGGTCTCGGATCGCGAAAATTAAAGCTTCGCGACCCATAAGGGCAGGCCGCCATACAAAACCGGCATCCGATGCAGCGATGGAAATCCATCAGCACAATGCCGTCGCTTTCGCGCTTGAAGGTGGCTTTGGTGGGACACACCCGCACACAGGCCGGATTTTCACAGTGGTTGCACAGGACCAGGAAAGGCGCATGTTTGATATGCTCACCCGTAAAGGCGTGCGCTTGAGAGGGAAATGCATGTTTGTACTCTTCCTCCCAGATCCATTTGATTTCATGGCGCTTGTTTTCCAGGTGGGGCACGTTGTGAATCTTGTGGCAGGCCTCGATAATCGGCTCGACAGCTTCAGCCGACTCGAATTTGCGGACATCGATCACCATGGCCCACTGTTTGGCGGTCAAGGCCTGCGAACCTTTTTTAATATGCACCTGGGGTCCACCCCCTCCGCCGCCGGATTTGGCCGCTGCGTTCAGGGCCGGCGCGGTACCCAATCCCAGCGCCGAAATTCCGGCTAATTTTAAAAAGCGTCTGCGGCTGCTTTCCATCACGATTTCTCCTTCGGGTTATCGATATGGCAATCCCAACAATAGGGTCTCACCGAAGCATAGTTGTGGCACCTATCACAGAATTCCGCCTTGTTCGAATGGCAATCCAAGCAGGTGTTGGAAATGCTCATCTCAAATTCTTTGCCTTTGGTGTTGACATATATCCGTTTTGCGTCGCGCACCACCGAAAGCCGCCATTGATCGAGGAGCTGCATGTGCTCGGCTTTCATATAGTCTTTGGAGCGCACGCATTCTTTGGCCGCCTGGGCTCTGGCGGTCAGTTTAAGATCCGGTGCCGGAGCGGCTTTCCCCAGGTTGAGCCAGATGGGGAACGATAAGATAACAAAGAAAATTATCAGTCCGGCGATTATCCATTTTTTATCATTCATCAGCCTTACCCTCCATTCCAGGCAGTTCCTCCAAACGCAGATCGGTCGTTCTTTCGATTTGACCAGGCAGATTCAAGGCGTTGCCGACCAGTTCATGCATCCCGGTCACATCCACATCCGGAACCCAGTATTCCATCAACGGGGGCAGCGCCGCCCGGTCAATCGCACAGATAGTGGCCAGCATATTGACACCAAAATTTTCGTGGACATGTCTGACGGCATTGGCGCGGGGCAAGCCGCCGGTCATCCGCAATTCCGTGTCTTCTCCGGCATTCAAACCGGAACCGCTGCCGCAGCAAAACGTCTGTTCCCGGATGGTATTGGGCGGCATATCGAAAAAATGCTTACACACACTCTGGATGACATACCGGGGTTCATCAAATAACCCCATACCGCGGGAGGGGTTGCACGAGTCATGATAGGTCACTTTGAGATGATCGTTGCGACTGGGGTCCAGATCAAGCTTTCCGTGCTTAATTAAATCGGCGGTAAATTCAGCGATATGCACCATTTTGGTTGACCTGGCATTATCGAAGCGGGTACCGGTGACGGGCGAAACCGGTTCTTCCATAAAATCGGCCGGTCCGTTCATGGTATCCATATATTGATGAATCACACGCCACATGTGCCCGCATTCACCCCCCAGGATCCATTTCACCCCCAGCCGTTTGGCTTCGGCATACATCTTGGAGTTTAGCCGTTTCATGGTCTCATGCGAGGTAAAAAATCCGAAATTGCCGCCTTCCGAAGCATAGGTGCTCCAGGTGACATCGAGCCCGTATTTTTCCTGCAGAAAGTGAAACAGCATCAGATATCCCATGGTCGTATACGTTCCCGGATCGGCAAACACATCTCCCGAGGGGGTAATAAAAAGGATATCGGCCCCCTTTTTATTAAAATTGGGTTTGACGCGGATGCCGGTTAATTCTTCGATGTCGTCGCAAAAAAAGTCCATCATATCGGTAAAGGCATGCGGTTGAATCCCCAGATGGTTGCCCGTACGGTAGCAGTTGGCCACGGGCGTCGCAATCCAGTCGATGTTAAGACCGAGCAGGTTTAAAAGCTCGCGTCCCATGATCGTAATTTCAGCAGTGTCGATCCCGTAGGGACAAAATACCGAACAGCGCCGGCACTCCGAGCACTGAAACAGGTAGTACCACCACTCTTTGAGGACATCCAGCGTCAGGGGCCGGGCACCGCCAAGTCGGCCCAAAATTTTTCCGGCCCGGGTGAAATCGTTGCGGTAGACCGAACGCAAAAGCTCGGCCCGCAGCACAGGCATGTTTTTGGGGTCTCCGGTGCCGATAAAGAAATGGCACTTGTCGGCACAGGCGCCGCATCTGACACAGATGTCCATGAACACTTTAAAGGAACGGAAACGCTCCAGGCGCTCCTTGAATCCTTCGTGGATAATCTGTTGCCAGTTTTGAGGCAATTGCCAGTCGTCTTCGAGCGGATTCCAGGCTCTGGCATTGGGCAGACTGAGATATTCAACACTTTTCGGGTTGGATGCGTAACAGTACATCCCTTTGCGGATATTGACCGGGACGTCCATCCATCCGGTTTTGGGCGGTCGATGATCGATCGTTGCGATCAGTTCCTCAGGTTTGGCTAACTCGTCTGTCATGCTTTACTCCTTTTTCTCTTCCGCTGAGTCGTCGGCTTCCGACGCGTCGTCCGCTTCGGGCGCTTTGACTTCGAGTTCCTTATCCACCGGCAGACCCACGTCTACCATTTTCTCCCGAAACTCATCTTCATATTCTTCATAGGTGTGGACCGGCACCGGATAATTCCACGGATTGACATGTCGGATTTCACGCGTGTTGGTCGTCAGGTTGCGGGTGGGGCTCAGGAATATCCCCCCCATGTGCATCAGCTTGCTAAACGGGAAATAGGCCAACAGGAGACTGACCAAAAAGAAATGCACATAGAATAACCCCCCCACGCCGTCAGGAATACTGGGGCGAAATGTGACCAGGCCCATGGTGAGCGCTTTTATGGATGTGATATCGACTTTGGCGAAATAGCGCATCAGGATCCCTGAAATCGCAATCCCCATGATCAGAAACAGGGGAAAAAAGTCGGCCGCCAGCGAAATATACTTGACCGTGGGGATAAAGATTCTTCTCAAAAAGAGATAAGCGGCGGCGGCCAAAAGCACCAGCCCCGAAAGGTAGAATCCCGGCAGACCGATCTGGATCATTTCATAAGAAATCTCGATCCGGAAGAAACTGTCCAGATTCTCCAGCAGTAGGATGGCCGCTGGAATCGGTTCGGTAAAAAATCGCAAATGCCGGACCAGCACGGTGAAAAAAGACCAGTGAAAGGCCAGCGCCCCCACCCACAAAAAGATCTCCCACTGATATGTCAGCTTTCCCCCTTTCAGGCCCACGCGGGTATTGCGGAATAATGACCGGAAAAGAACGATTTCCAGGAACATCCGCACGACCACGGCCCATTTGGAAGATGGGCAATCGATACGAGCCTGTTGGATCCAGGGCATCGATTTCTGCTGACCGCAGGTGGTGGGAATCCTAAACGGAACCGCAGATCTGGCCCAGCCCATGATGCGGTAAATGACTCCCGCAATAAAAAGGATCAACGCCAGGTAGGGTAGGATGATGCCGAAAAGGACCTGCAAGCCGATTGCCTCGACACCCAAATAGGCAATCAGAGAAAGGAAAATAACGGCTAGGAGGGAATAAATATAATGCATATTCATTGAAGGGCACCTCGCTCTTTTGGTTTTGCAATCGTTCAGATACCCGGACCCTCACCCGGTATCTCTACTAATAATCCTGCTCTTTTAAATGCGTTAAAGGTACTGTTTTTAGTCTCGTTGGCCTTGATTTCATATATCTTTTCACGGCAGCGCATGTAAATATCAAACGCCATGAGGCCCACACGATCGATGTTTGTTTCCAGGGACCGCAATTCGCGCTCCGTTCCCGGCGCTTGAATCTCTTTTTCAAGCGTATTTCTAAGAATCTGTTTCAGAGCGAAAACGAAACCAACGGCCTTTGAAGGCGTAAAATCCTGAACGGATCTGATACGAATAATCGGATCCAGAGCGGCCACGATGCGTTCAGTGTTCATCTCTTGATACAGTTCAGAATATATCGTCTCCAATCCCTTGCGGGTGGTGCTTCCGACCGGATTTGCAAACTGATCGGTCTGGTTTTTTAAGAACCTTGCAGTTTCTGCGGGGTAGGTTGCAATTACCAGCTCAAACCACTGGTTTACAAAATCGCCTTTTTTTTGCTGCAACAGCTTCTTTAGATGCATAGCGCCTATAACGAAAGACCTCACTATGTTTCGGTTCAGTCTTAACAGTCAGTTTATAGTCAAAATAATTAAAACATAGGGGGGAATTTGGGCAAACCTATAATCAACTTACAATTCCATGTCAAGGATAAAACCAATGCACCCACGCTAACGCAAAAGTCAATTATAGTGAACTAAGATAGTGGAAATTCGAAATAGCAAATCTCAAATAACAAACCCGTAATCGTTTAAGTCATTCGGATTACGCTATCTTAGATTCCATTTTACAGATCTTTAAAAATTCTAAATGTTGTATATTTTTCTTCTTGACATACAACATATAGTATGAAAAGAAAAAAGATCGGGTTCAATTGAAATTGTATCGTCATGTACGGGTAATTGGCCGGTTTTTGTCGTCAACCTTAAAAGCGGATCTGGCGGAACTGAGTTCGAATCATGCGCTAAGGAGTCGGGGAATGGATCAAAGTGGCAAATTTGCTGAAACGGCAGATGAACAATTCGATTTAAGCACATTAAACTGGGATGATAACGCGTTGTACGATTTTCTTAAGGATAATGTTCCCCTTGATTCTAAGGAAGCTTACAACATCAGCCAATTTTTAAGAACCAAGATGAGTGAATTGGAGGCGCCCTTCATCACCTTACCCTTCCTAAACGAACTGATTGAAACAAAATTGCTTGAATATGGACATGAGATTACCCATCCGGTGCAACTCTCAAAATCTATTTTTGTAAAAAACGGCCTGCCGTTTACCGAAAACGCCCGCCGAGTTCTTGAAAGGAGATACCTGAAGAAAAACAGTGCCAATGAGGTCATTGAAACACCGGCGCATATGTTTCAAAGGGTCGCTCGCCATATCGCCATGGCCGAAAACAAATATGGTGATTCCGAGCCGGCCCAAAAGACGGAATCCATATTTTACAAAATGATGACTCAGCTGAAATTTTTACCCAACTCGCCGACGCTGATGAATGCCGGCCGCAAACTGGGTCAACTGGCCGCCTGCTTTGTCCTTCCGATCAACGACAGCATGGATGAAATCTTCGATTCTTTAAAAAATGCGGCCTTGATCCACAAATCCGGCGGCGGCACAGGATTCTCTTTTTCTAGATTGAGACCCAAAAACAGCAAGGTGGGTACGACCGGAGGCATTGCTTCCGGCCCGGTGTCTTTTATGAAAATATTTAACACCGCCACCGAACAGGTGAAACAGGGGGGGACGCGGCGAGGAGCCAACATGGCCGTCCTCAGGGTCGATCACCCGGATATCATCGAATTTATCAATTCAAAGGAGGACCACAAAGAGCTCAACAACTTTAACATCTCCATCGGCCTCACGGACAAATTTGTGGAAGCGGCTAAACAAGAAGCTCCCTATGACCTCATCGATCCAAGGAATCAAAAAAAGGCCGGCCAGCTGAATGCCCTTGATGTCTATCAACTCATCGTAAGACAGGCGTGGAAAAATGGAGATCCGGGCATCTTGTTTTTGGACCGGATCAATAAAGACAACCCCACCCCGGAAATTGACGAAATTGAGTCCACCAACCCCTGCGGCGAACAACCGCTTCTTCCAATGGAGGCTTGCAACCTCGGCTCGATTAACCTGGCTAAATTTGTCGTCGATCACGCGCAAAAGGCCGTAATCGATTTTGATGGATTAAAAGAAACGGTCTGGCAGGCGGTGCACTTTCTGGACAACACCATTGAGATGTCCAAATATCCGTTACCCCAAATCGACCAAATGGCAAAAGGAAACCGCAAAATCGGCCTCGGTGTCATGGGTTTTGCCGACATGCTGTTTCAATTAAATATTGCCTATAACAGCCAAAAAGCAATTCAAACCGCAGAAGAAGTCATGCAATTTATCCAGGAGGAGTCTCACAGAGCCTCAAAGAGCCTGGCTGAAAAGAAGGGGCCTTTTAATAATTTTAATAAAAGCATTTTTAGAAACCGGAATGGTTCAAAATACCGCAATGCAACCACGACGACAATTGCCCCCACCGGCACTTTGAGTATTATAGCCAACTGTTCAAGTGGCATTGAGCCCCTTTTTGCCATCAGTTTCGTTAGAAACGTTATGGATAATGATAAGCTTGTCGAAGTGAATCCCTACTTTGAAAACGTGGCCAAAAAAGAAGGCTTCTACAGCAAAGAATTGATGGAAACGATCACCCGCACAGGGAGCATTCAGGAAATAGAAGAAATACCCGCGCACGTGCGCGACGTTTTCGTTACCGCGCATGACGTGTCCCCTGAATGGCACATCAATATGCAGGCCGCTTTTCAGAAATACACCGACAATGCGGTTTCCAAAACGGTTAATCTCCCCCGTGATGCCACCGAGGCGGATGTCGCCAAAATCTATACCCTGGCCTATGAGCTTGGCTGTAAAGGGGTCACCATATACAGGGACGGCAGCAAGGAAAACCAGGTCTTGTCGTTTGCCAGCCAGAATAAACCCGCTAAGGACGGTGCGGCAATTGTCAGGGATCGCCCCGAAACACTGGAAGGATTTACGACAAAAATCACCACCGGCCTGGGCCACCTCTATGTTACGGTCACCGAGCAGCACGGGCGCCCATTTGAGGTCTTTGCCACGATAGGCAAATCCGGGCGGTCCACCACCGCCAAAACAGAGGCCATTGGACGCCTGATATCATTGGCACTCAGATCAGGCGTGGAGGTCGATAAAATTATTGAACAGTTAACCGGGATCGGAGGCGAGCACCCTGTTTTTCAAGACGGCGGATTAATTCTATCCATTCCGGATGCCATTGCGCGTGTCCTCGAAAGAAGATATCTTGCAAACGGAACTAACAGGGGCGCTCAACATCAAAAGAGCCTTTTAAGTGAAACCTGCCCCGAATGCGGAGAAAAAATCAGCTTTGAAGAAGGCTGCATGAACTGCCATTTTTGCGGCTTCACCAAATGCGGATAAAATAATAGGGCCGGCTTCTAAGGAGTGATGAATTCGTAAATCGCAATCGCGACGGCTTCGTAAAAAGCTCAAGTTCAAGGCGTCGCGAATTCAGTTATAGATGGCTAAGTAAAAAGGTTCATA